>CAZCJG010000247.1:0-7665 GCA_964498575.1 uncultured Anaerolineales bacterium
CACCGCCCCGCAGACCTCGCCGGTGACGCGCGGCGGCGCCCCGGCGGCGGAGGCGCCGGCAGCGACCAGGGTCAGGACGGCGACGGCTAGCGGCAGGGCGACAGACAGGACGGCGCGATAATGAGTAGGTGTGGCGGCGGTGGTCATTGGTGTTCGGTCCTTTGAGCAGTCCGGTAGCGTGCCTCAGTCCGCGTCGAACACCGCGTCGACCTCGGCCGCCAGTCCCTCGAAGCGGGCGGATGTCGCGATGTCGCCGCGTCCGAAGGTCCCGTGCTCCACGTACACCTGGCCTTCCAGGCGCAGGACCGTGATCGACTCGGTACGCGGATCGACAATCCAATATTCTGAGATGCCGGCCTGGGCATACTCCTCGCGCTTGGTGACCAGGTCGCGCTTGGGATCGTCGGGGCTGACGATCTCCACCACCAGATCGGCGCCGTGCCAGTAGCGGTTCTCGCGCCGCGGGTCGTCGGCGGAGGCGAGGACGACCAGGTCCGGCTCGCGGAAACGGCCGCTGAACAGGCGGACGCGGAGGGGGGCGAGGCGGACTTTACCGCCGCGTGGCCGGAAGTAGGCCACCAGGTGTTCATACAGCCAGCCTACAATACCTTGATGGAAGTCCGTCGGCATCGGCAACACCTCGATTCGGCCTTCGCAGAACTCAACCAAGTGGTTGGTACGGTCGGTCAGCCAAAGGTACTCGTCCTCGGTCCACTCGCCGGGGGCGGGCAGGATCTCGACGATGCGGAGGTCGAGCTCGGGTGGATCGGCGATTGGGCTGGCAATCATGGGGGCTTCGGCGACGTGGGTCATCTGGCTTGCTCCCTTCGAATTGGCTCTGGGATGCTCGTCCCTAACGATAGATGGAGCGCGAATGTCCGTCAATCCTCGCGGTGAGTATGATCCCACTAGGTTCCCCGGCGCCGATGAGCTTGGCCTGCTCTGCACTCATGGCCTATCCTTGCTCGGACGACCTGGGGCAAATGCCTAGAGTTCGTGAGGGGATGTATCATGGAAGACTCAACGATTCAAATTTGTGCGCGAGGCGAGATCAGGCTGCCGGAGGAAGTGCGTGAGCGCCACGGCTATCGTTCCGGCGACACGTTCCGGCTCCTGGATCTGGATGGCATCCTCGTGCTGACGCCGACGGTGCCGACGGTGCCGGAGCTGGCGCGCGAGATCGAGCGGGCACGGGTCGAGGCCGGGCTCGATGCCGAGTCCTTGCTCCGCACGCTCCGCGAAGAACGCGTGCGCTACTTCGCGGAGAAGTTTGGAGACGTCGATCACGGGTCTCCACCTTCCCCCTTCCACCCCACCGGCAAATAGCTCCGCGCCTCCCACGGCCGCGGTGCGAACGCGCAGCCCGGCACCTTCCACATGTCCAGCACGCGCGTCACGGTGACCTCGCGTTCCAGGAACCAGAGGAAGCCGGTGGGCGAGGGCGGCGTCACGCGGCCCTCGAAGCGGACCCAAGCATGGCCGCTGACGTGGGGGCAGCAGCGGTCGTAGTCCGGGTAGAGTGCCCGGTAGCGCCGCTCGAAATCGCTGTTGCGATCGAGGCGAAGGTACCACGTGGCCGCATCGTTCGCGCAGGCCCTGGCTGGCACGAGCTCCGAATGCTCGAAGTTCGCCCAGTACAGCCCCTCGAACACCTCGGTCCGCCCCTCCAGCGTACCCGCCCCGAAGGTCCACAGCCCGGTCATGTCGCCGGCGATGTAGACGTCCCAGCCGGCGGCGGCGACCTGGCCGCCGGTGGGGATGAAGTCGACGGGGCCATGTTCGATCATGAGATGGCTCGGGATCGCGCGGATCGCGACGCGGCGCGGGGCGGCGGGATCGCTGGCGTCGATGGTTTGCAGGGCGAAGCAAGAGCCGGCGTACACCACGTCGCCGCGGACGGCCAGGCCGATCGCGGGGCCGAAGACAAAGGAGTTGTCGTCGCCTACCACGCGCAACGCAAGCTGCCCCAGCAGGCGCGGCTGCCGCGGATCCGCCGCATCGACGACCAGGACGTTGCTCCCCTCGTCAAGAGCATACAGCCGCTCGCGCTCGGCGACCAGGTCGCGTACCGGCTGCTCCAGCGTGACGCTGCCGGCGGGTGTCAGCGCCGCCGCGCCGGGAGCCGTGCCGGCGGTGAACGCCCGGATTTCCGGGGCGTTCGACGACCCGGCGAAGACATGGCCACCGGCCACCGCCAGGCTGAGGAAGCTGCCGGGCGCGCGGCCGAGCTCGACCAGATGGCCGGGATCGCGCAGGTCCAGCACCCGCAGGCCGCCGCGGGCCGAGCCGTCCTCCGTGTCCGCCTCCGCAACGTAGACCCGGTCCCCGGCCGGCGCGACCGCGGCCATGTCGGCGATCGCCGGGATGGTCGCGAGGACGCGCGGGGCCGTAAGGGCGGGGCCGCGGGCGTCGACGACGAGCAGCTTGTCGGCGTCGACCACGGCGTAGACCAGCCCGTCCTGGATGGCGAGATCCCGCACGAGCTCCAGCCCCGCGAACTTCAGCCGGCCGACGATCCCCTTCCCCGGCACGATGAACTGCAGCTCGCTGTCGAAGCCGAAGGCCGCGTTCTGGACGACGAGGCCCGGCGCGGCGGCCAGCGCCTCGACGATCATCCGGCCGCCGACGAACACCTCACCGGGCTGGGGCCGTTGCGGGTGCGAGAGATCGACCGCGCGCATCCCCTCCACGCTGTTGCCGGCGACGGCGAAACCATCCCCGACCGCCAGCCGACCGGTGCTGCCCGACCAACGTGTCAGGCTCTGCAGCCCGGGCTGCTCCGGCCTGGACACGTCGAATACCCACAGGATGGAATCGGCATCGAACCCGAAGGGGTCGACCATCTCGAGGCCCACCGCGTACAGCAGCCCGTCTCGCCACTCCAGGTTGATGCCGCTACTGCACTCAATGCCCCCGGCGGGCGGGGGCGGCGTCGGGCTGGGCCCGGCACCGGGCGTCGCCGGCGGTGTCATAGGCCCCAGCGCGGGGCGCGTGGCGACCAGCCGCGGCTGGGCCGGGTCCGCCAAGCTGTACACCTCCAGCCCGCCGCAGCCGACGACGAAGGCATGGCCATCACCGACCACGATGTCCGACGCGCGTTCGACCGTCGGGAAGCGCGCGGCCAGCCTGGGCGCGGTGGCGTCGGACAGGTCCAGCACCGCGATCTGCCGGACGTCGTTCTGGTCGTCCGCTTCGAGCAGGTATGCGAAGCTCCCGGCTACCGCCAGCCCTCTCGGCAAGGCATCCGGCGCGAAGCTGCCGACCAGGGCGGGCTTGGCCGGCTGCGCCACGTCGATCACCCGCAGCCGATGGCCCTCCGCCCCGGTGTCGGCGACCAGGACGTGGTGGTCGCCCAGCACCGCCAGCTCCAGCGCCTGCGGCTGCCAGCCGTGCGTATGCGTGAAGCCCGGCAGCTCCAGCGTGCCGGCGACGTTCTGCCACTGGTCCAGCACGACGAAGATCAGGTGGCTGTCCTGGTCGATCGGCGGCGGCCGGTCCCAGTCCACCAGCCCATAGGTCCACTCCCCGCGCCGCGCCATCCGCGCCAGGTTGCCCGGCAGGAGCCCCGGTATCCCATTGACTTGCGGGCGGGAGGCGACCCGCTTAGGGGCGGCGGGATCGCCGAAGTCGTAAGTGTGGACGCGGAAGTCGTAGCTGGCGTAGGCCGTGGTCCCATCCGCGATCACCGCGCCGAGGTGGCCGCCGGTGCGGGCGGTGAGGGCCAGGGCGTCGGCCCCCTCACTCGCAGCAGCTTGCCCCTCGCTCACCACATGCCCTTGCTGTACCTCCAACCGGCTGGTGAATGCCCTCTCCCGAGCAGCGGGGGAGGGCAGCTTCGACGCGCGCGGGACTATTCCTCCAACGCCTGATCTCAGACTGCGCGCGTTGAAGCGGGAGGGGGTCGCCCCCGCCCAGGGCAAAAACGCCCGCGGCGTCAACGTGGGTACATTCACCTTCGGCGACCAGTCCAAATTCGGCCGATAAACGTAGATGCCGCTCGCGCCGGTGGCCACGTAGACCAGGCCGTGCTCGACCGCGACGCTGTTGACGTTGCCGCTCAGGCCCAGCGACTGGCCGATCGCGCCGCCCGGCAGCCGCCCGGCGACGACCGGCGCGGCGGGATCGCGGACGTCGACGATCTCTACACTACAGGTATCGCCCCGGCGCGGGCAGCCCTCGTGGATGAAGGCGTGGCCGTCGCGGACCAGCAGGCTGATCGGGAAGCCGGCCAGCGGCAAGGAGGCGAGCTTGCGGGGTTGGAGCGGGTCTTCGAGGTTGACGATGTACAGGTGGAAGCGCTGCGTGGCGTAGCTCTTGCCTTCGGGAACGACGATGTAGGCGTTGTCGCCGTCGAGGTCGACTTGCGGCAGGCCGCTGGCATAGCCGCTGGGCGCGCCGAAGTCCGCGTCGGTGATCTGGAGCGCGCCGCCCGGGCCGGCCAGGCGGTACAGCTCCAGCCGCATCATCGGGCTGGCCGCAGTGGACGGCCGGTCCGAGTCGTAGCGGGCCAGGACCAGCCGATCGTCTTCAACGTCCAGATCCACGAGGCTGCCGTTGACTTCGCGGGACCAGGTGGGGGTGGGCGCGCTGGGATTGGCGAGGTCGAAGCGCCGCAGGACGTTGCCCGACCACGCGCTGTCGTCCCGGCTGGTCTTGGCGTAGAGCTGGTCGCCGGCCAGGGCCGAGGCCAGCGAGGACTGGGCTTGGATGCGCGCGTGTCGGAGCGGCGCAGTTCGGTCGCGGACGCTGTAGACGTCGTACTTGCCCTCCAGCATATCCCCGCTGCCGCCGTAGCCGAGGACGGCCAGGCCGTCGTCGACCGCGAGGCCGCCGTGATAGCCGCCGTCGAAGGCGAAGCCCAGCGGGCGCGGATCGTCGGGAACGGCCAAGTCGAAGCTGCCGAGGCCGCCCTGGTGGGATGAGGCGAACAGCGTGCCGGCGTCGCTTCCCCGCCCGGTGGCGACATCGACGGCGGTGCCGAGCGTGTCGAGCGTGCCGGCGAGCAGGTTCTGATCGGGCTGGTCGGGCTTCCAGCGCCCGATATCCAGCACGCTGGTCCGCCCGCCGGGGCCGCTGACCGCGAGGTAGCGCCCGGCCAGGGCGAAGCCGCCGGCGGGATTGCCGGAGATCCAGGTGACGTAGGCGTAGCTCAGCGACCCCGCGCCGCCGCTCGGCGGCACCGCCCCGACGATGCCGTCGTTGAACCCGCCGGGCCGGGCGAAGAACACCCGCCGGTCCACGCCGGCCGCGATGACGGCCTGATCGACGAACACTGCGGCCGATTCGCCGTCCGGCAGGTAGCGCACGATGACCGCCGGCCGCGCGGGGTCCCGCACGTCCAGCCCGATCGTCCCCAGTCCCATGCCGAAGACCACGTGCGCGCGGTCCGATCCTTGCCCGTTGCAGAGGTGGAACCATGCCTGGTCCACCTGCGTGTTGACATGCCGCGGGCTGGCGGGGTCGGTCAGGTCGAACAGCCGCAGCTCGTAGTGGCGATCCTCGAAGTTGGCGTTGGGATCAGCGGCCACCGATACCGCGAGGGATCTTCCGGCGACCACCAGCTCGGCGGCGTAGCGATCGGCGGGCAACAGCGATTGCGACACGACCACCGGCGCCGCCGGATCGCGCACATCGACCACCGCCACGTCGGAGCGCGTGACCCTCCGTTGCCCGTATTGGTCTGCGGTGGCAAGCTGACGGATGACATACGCGAAGCCCTCGGCCAGCGCGACATCCCGGAGCGCGTCCCCGATGTTGACCGAGCCGGCGATGGCGGGCGCCGTGGGATCGGTCAGGTCGAGCGTGTACAAGGTCGGCCCCGCGGTCGTCGCGACGCCGGTGGTGGCGCTGCCGGCGCCGCCCGAGGTCCCGCCCGAGCCGTCCACCGCGATGTCGTAGACCACGCCGTCCAGCCAGGGACTCCGGCCGATCACACGAGGTTGGCTTGCGTCAGCGACGTCCACCGCCGCCACCCGCGGCCCGATCCCCATCCACAGCCGGTCGCCGTCCGGCACGATCGCCCGCGTCACGCCGCCGACTTGGCCGACGGGCTGGGCGGAGGCGCCGAGCGGGTTGTCGGCCGATTGGGCTTGGATCGGCAGGGGAGTGGCAATGCGGGCAAGAGGTCCCGCCAGACCGACGGCGAAGCAAACGAGAGCAATCAAGATGCGTGGTGCAACGGTGGGGGCCGCGCGAAGCGGCACGATGGGTCGGGGGTGCATGGTTCCTCCTGGGTTGGGCCTTCCGGACGAAACGCACTGACATCGAATACGATTAACACGCGGGGAGTGTGACTTTGGACATGGAGGGCCTTCCGCCCCCTCCCCGGCCTCGCTGCGCTCGGCCACCCCTGCACCCCAACGCGCCAACGGCAGGCGCGTCGGGGACCCCGCACCCCTGCACCGCAAGCAGGAGAGGGGATTCACGCGCTGAAGTACTGCACATTGGGCAGTCGTCGTCCTTCATTCTCCGGATAGGCGCTCGGCTGCACGTGAATGCCCTCTCCCGCGAGCGGGGGAGGGCAGGCTCAGCGCGCGCGGGGTTATCTACCCATAGTCGGACTATCCTTGGCGCGCGCTGAGCCGGGAGGGGGACCAGCACGCTACAATTCCCCCCATGCGACACCCTCACCCCCCTCGCGCCTTCCCCGCGCTCGCCGCTGTCATCGTACTCCTCGCGCTCGGCGCCTCAACCTTCGATCCCCGAACCGCCGCGCGCGCCGGCGCCCATCCCCCACCGCCCGCCCGCGCCGCCGACGAAGCGCGCCCGACCTGCGCCCCTGCGCCCGCCGAGGCCGGCCCGGCGGTGCTCGGCGCGGCCGGCGGAGCGTTCCACGCCCTGGCGCTGTTCGGCGACGTGGCCTACGCCGGGCTTGGGACACGGCTGGTGACGCTGGATCTGACCAATCCGGCCGGCGCACGGCCGATCGGCCAGACGCCGCCGCTGGGGGGACGCATCACGGCCATCCAGATCGCCGGCGCCTACGCCTACGTCACCACGCGCGAGGTCGGGCTGCATGTTGTCGCGATCTCCAACCTCGCTGCGCCGCGCGTCGTGGGCCGGATCGCGCTGGAGGGCGGGGGGCTGGCGGTCGCCGCGGCCGGGTCGCGCGTGCTGGTGGCCGGTCTGGGCTGGCACATGGTCGACGTGGCGGACCCCGCCGAGCCCCGGCGCCTGGTCACGCTCGAAGCGCAGCGCCGGCTGGGCGCGGTCGCGGTCGCCGGTTCCAGCACCTTCTTCGCCGGCGAGGACGGCGTGCTGTTGAGCTACGACATCGCCCAGCCCGAGGCCCCGCAATGGCTGTCCGAGCTGCGCATCGGCGGCGCGCCGCGGGGGCTGGCGGTATCGGGCGACTTCGCCTTCCTCGTCGGCGCGGGGATGGCCGGCGGCAGCCGCCTGAACGGCATGGTCGTGGTCGATATCGCCCAGCCCCGGGCACCCAAGCCCATCACGATTCTCGACATGCCCGAAGCGGCCCGCGCCATCTCCACGCGCCGGGACCGGGCGTACATCCTCGCCGAGGACGCCACGCTGCACGTCGTCGACATCGCCCGGCCCCGGCTGCCCGCGAGCTTGGCCACGCTGCCGCTGGGGGGCGCGGGCGCCGCGCCGGCCGCCGAGGGCGCGGCGGCGCTCGCGGCCACTTCCACCCGCGGCCTGGTGGGT
>CAZCJG010000248.1:0-7661 GCA_964498575.1 uncultured Anaerolineales bacterium
CTTCGCCTCGGCGCGGCGCTGATGCCGCTGGGGGTGCTTCTGCCCTTGCTCGGGTCCATGCCACAAGGCGGTCCGTCGCCCGCTCAGGCGGCCTCGACGCGGATTCGGACGGGTGGGGCGAGCGCGGACGGGCACGCGGGGCGGCTGCCGGTGCAGAAGCTGGACGCGGTGCTGCCGGGGACGATCGAGCTGTCGGCGCTCAATGGGGCGAATGGATTTCGCGCCAATGGCATCACCGATGGTGACCGTTCTGGCACTTCGTTGGCGGGAGCCGGGGACGTGAATGGCGACGGTTTCGACGATCTCCTGATCGGGGCCTGGGGTGCCGACCCGCACGGGACCTACTCCGGCCAAAGCTACGTGGTCTACGGCGGCACCGCCATCCCGGCGACGATCGACTTCTCGGCATTGAACGGTGCGAACGGCTTCCGTGTCAACGGCATCTCGACATCCGATCTCTCTGGCATCGGACTGTCGGGGGCGGGAGACGTAAACGGCGACGGGTTCGACGACATCGTGCTCGGGGCGCCCCGCGCCGACCCGAACGGCTTCCTCTCAGGCCAGAGCTACGTGGTGTACGGGGGTACGGCGGTGCCGGGAGTGGTCGAGCTGTCGGCGCTGAACGGGACGAATGGCTTCTACATCAACAGCATCTCAGTGAACGACAGGCTGGGCCGCTCGGTGTCCGGGGTGGAAGACGTGAACGGCGACGGTTTCGACGATGTCCTGATTGGTGCGTACGGCGCCGATCCGCACGGGAGCTACTCCGGTCAGAGCTATGTGGTGTATGGGGGCACGGGGATTCCGGGGGCAGTCGAGCTCTCGGCGCTGAACGGCGCCAACGGCTTCCGCGTCAACGGCATCGCGTTCTACGACTTGTCGGGCCTCTCCGTATCGGGGGCGGGAGACGTGGATGGCGATGGACTGAGCGACATTCTGATCGCGTCCTACGCCGCCGATCCACACGGGAGCTACTCCGGCCAAAACTACGTGGTCTACGGCCACACGGCCATGCCGAGCGTGGTCGAGCTCTCCGCGCTGAACGGGACGAACGGCTTTCGAATGAACGGTATCTCGACTTCCGACCATTCTGGCAGATCCGTGTCGGGAGGGGGGGACGTGAACGGCGATGGCTACGACGACGTCCTCATCGGGGCGCAGCACGCCGACCCGAACGGCACCTCTTCCGGCCAGAGCTACGTCGTGTACGGGGGTACGGCGGTGCCAGGGACGGTCGAGCTCTCGGCGCTGAACGGCGCCAACGGTTTCCGCGCGAACGGCATTTCGGCCGACGACCTCTCCGGTCGCCGCATCTCAGGGGCAGGCGACATGAACATGGATGGGTTCGATGACCTTCTGATTGCGTCGCACGATGCCGATCCACACGGGAGCAACTCCGGCCAGGGCTATGTGGTGTATGGCGGAACGGGGGTGCCAGCGACCATCGAGCTTTCAGCGCTCAACGGCAACAATGGCTTTAGGTTGAACGGCATCTCGACAAGCGACACGACAGGCTACGCGGTGTCCGGGGCAGGCGACGTGAACGCGGATGGCTTCGACGACATCCTGATCGGGGGGCCCGCCGCCGACCCGCACGGCTCCGACTCAGGTCAGAGTTACGTGGTCTACGGCGATGGCGTGCCTCCACCGACAGCGACACCGACCATCGTGTGGACCGATACCCCGACGCCTACCAACACGCCCTCCGACACGCCGACCAACACCCCCACCGATACCCCGACAGCCACCGACACGCCGACGAGCACACCGACCCCCAGCGACACACCAACGGACACACCGACCAACACGCCGACGGCTTCCGATACACCGACGCCCACCGACACTCCCACCGACACGCCGACCCACACACCGACGGCTACCGACACGCCGACGCCTAGCGACACTCCCACCGACACGCCGACCCACACACCGACGGCTACCGACACGCCGACGCCTAGCGACACACCAACCGACACGCCGACCCACACGCCGACGGCTACGGATACGCCCATTCCCACCGACACTCCTACGGACACGCCGACGCTCACACCGATCCCGACAGACACCGCCACTCATACGGCTACCAGCACGCCGACCAACACACCAACCTCCGGCGCCACGGCCACGAGCACCGCCTCGCCGACGAGGACGCTCACGCCGACCCGCACACCATCGCCGACGCGCACACCCACGGCGACCCGCACGCCGACGCGCACCCGGACACCTACCCGGACGCCGTCGCCGACGAAGACGCCCCTGCCCACCAGGACCAAGACACCCACCCGCACGCCGACCAGCGCGACGCCGACCGGCACGCCGCCGACCGCGACGAACACGCCGACCAGGACCAGCACCGCGACACCCACCCGCACGCCAACCCCGATCAAGTCGCCGACACCGACCCAAACCGCGCCACCGTCCAGCACGGCGACGCCGACCTCCGCCGCCACGCCGACCCCCAGCGCCACGCCCGGCGGCGCCGCCCCGGTCCATCAGCAGACCGTCACCGGCGGCTCGTCCGGCGCGTCCACGGTGACCTCTGGCAGCCTGGCGGGGGGATCGAGCGGCGACATCTACCTCGTGTCGATCGCCACCAAGCCGATGGTCGCGAGCAGCTCGGTGTCCGGCCTCGGCCTGACCTGGAGCCTGGTCAAGGGCCAGTGCTCGGGGCGCGGCAACACGCTGGTCGAGGTCTGGAAGGCGGAGGGCGCGGGGGCGGCGGGGACGGTCACGGCGAGCCTGACGGGCACGGCGACCAACGCGGTGATCGTGGTCTCGCGCTACTCGGGCTCAAGCGGCACCGGCAACGCGGTGTCGGCTAACACGCAAGGGGTGAACGGCGCGTGCAGCGGGGGGACGGATACCCTCAACTACAGCGTGAACTTGACCACGACCGTCGACCAGGCGCTGGCCTTCGGCGGCGTGGCGATCCGCAACCGAGCGCACACGCCGGGCCTGGGCTATACCGAGCGCGCCGAGGTGATGCAGGGCTCGAGCGGCGACGTGGCCGGCGCGGCGGTCGAAGACCAGGCCGTGCCAACCAGCGGGACCGTGGCGGTGGACGGCCTGTTCCTGAATACGGTGGACTGGGCGGCGGTAGCGGTGGAGGTTAGACCGTGACCACACAACGGATTGACAAGCGGATACGCGGATTGAGCGGATTGGACAGATTGACTGGGGTGGTGGTGGGGGTTGGGCTCGCGAGGAGCATGGCGTTCCAGTCGAGAGGGGGCCACACGCCAGCTCAAGGCGGCGTCAACAACCAGACATAAGCTGGCTCGGCCTGCACGCCAGCGGGCATTGCGGAAGGCAGACCGTCGCGCGTCAAGGTCAATATGAGCTGCCGCGCATTGGGATGCGATCGGCCCGCGTCCACCAGCGCGCGCAGCTCACGCTCGGCGGCGGCCGGGCTGCGGGCCTCGGCGGCGACCTGGATCAGCTCCGCCTGCCCGCCCGGATAGCGCGCCAGGAAGTCCACCTCGTAGCCCTTCGCGGACCTGACGTAGGTGATGTCCGCGCGCCGGCGCTCCAGCTCCAGGAGCACCACGGTCTCCAGCGCGTGCCCGAGATTGGCGCGCCCCGAACGATCGAAGACCGGGATCAGCCCCGGATCGACGGGGTAGGCCTTGCGGGGATTGACCATGCGCTGGCGCTCCGAGGAAGCCTCCATCCAGACGGTTCGTACCAGGAAGCAGTCCTGCAGATGATCCAAGAGCTGATGCACCGTGTCCTTGGAGATCGCGATCCCCTGGCTCCGGAGCGCGGCGTAGAACTTCTCGACGCTGAACAGCCCGGCCGCGTTGCCGAGCAGATGGCGAACCATCCAGCGCAGGCCCACGACGTTGCGCACGCCGTGACGCTCCACCACGTCGCGTAGCATGGCCACATCCACATAGTCCCGCAGCAACTGAAAGCGGGAGGCCAGGTCGAGACCTTGGACTTCCGGGAACCCGCCGGCGCCGAGATACTCCAGGAAGGCCTGCTCGATCTCGGAGCGCGCGGGAGCGTCGAGGAAGTCCGGCTGCGCGGGTACCGCTTGGCCGGCGTGCCGGAGGACCTCCGCGAAGCTGAAAGGGTGGATCAACACCTCCCAGGCCCGCCCTCGCAGCGCCGTGGCGATCTCGCGCGAGAGCAGTGCGGCCGAGGAACCGGTCACGAAGAGATCCACCTGCTCCTCATCCAACAGGCGCCGTACGAAGCGCTCCCAACCTGGCACGCTCTGAATCTCGTCGAAGCACCAGGTGACGGTATCGCGACCTCGCAGCGCGGGTAACCGCCGGTAGTATTCCTCGATCAACACGTGGAGCTGGCCGGCACCCAGGCCGACCAGGCGCTCGTCCTCGAAGTTGAGGTAGGGCAAAGTCTCTCGAAGCGCCCCTCGCTCCAATCGCTGCCGGCGGATCTGATGCAGGAAGGTGGTCTTGCCCGCCCGGCGCATGCCCACGATCGCGGTTACCTTCCCCGGCAGGTGGACAGCACCCGACATGCTGCGGGGCGTTCCCGCGGGCAAGGAGCCGGCCAGCGAACCGGCAAGCTTGTCGACCAGCGACGCCAGCACTTGGGGGGACGATGATGGTTCCTCGGTCACGCGATTCTCCTTCTCAAAAGGAGATAATAAACGATTCTTATCCCCCTGACAAGGCGAATACCGAGTCCTTATCGCGCTCCCCGCCCTTGTCACCGCTAACGGAAGGCCGTATGAAGGACCTGCCCCGCGGAACCACCCTCGACGAGACCTGCGCGAAGTCCACCATCAAGTAGGAATCTGTCCAATCCGCTCAATCCGCGTATCCGCTTGTCAATCCGTTGTGTGGTACGGTCCCCCCCGCCCCCATCACCGCGCCGCTTCCGGCGACGCGGGCGCCATGCGGGCGACCGCGGGCAGGAAGCTGGTTCGGGCGCCCGTACAGGCATCCGCGCCGTAGCCGCGGCCGTCGCGATCGTCCGCGGCCACGTTGCCGGCATCGTCCACCGCCTGCACGATGAAGCGCCCGGCTACCGGGATCGCGCCTTGCCAGCGCCCGGCGGCATCCGGCGCGAGCTCGACGCTCCCCCAGGCGGCCCGGTCATCGGTGTAGAGCGCCAAGACGCGTTTGACCGGCCCGGCGTCGTCGGCGGCCGTGACGGTCAGGCCGACCCGACCGTCGGGAGCCGTGCGCGTCGCCACGGTCTCGATTCGCGGCGCCTCGCGGTCTACCGCGTCGGAGAAGTAGACGTCGACCACGAGCTGGCGGAACAAGCGCTCGGTCCGCCGGCAAGGCAGATACTGGCCGGCGCTGATGAAGATCTGCGCCCCGCTCCGGCCAAGCCGCGCTTGGTTGGCGTCGCCCACAAGCGGCTGCATGACCACCGGCAGGCGCGGGGTCCAGCCGGCGCCGGCCAGCGGCGGCTCGGGCAGCGGCACGGGCGCCTGCGATCCCAAAGGCCCGGCGCGCTCGACGACGGGATCGAAGCCGGGCAGATCGCGGAAGCTCGCCGCGGTGAGCACCAGGCCGCGCGGCGCACGGGCGCGCCCGTCGCGAATCACCTCCAAGATCCCCTGGACGTGCTGAGGTTGGACCGGCGCGCCGGATTCTGCGGAAGGCCGCACGCCGCTGAAGGTGAAGTAGGTGCCGTAGGTCGTCGGGACGGGCTGGAGCTCGCCGTCGCCAAACTTGAAGGAAACATCCTCCCACACATAGTCGTCCTCCCCGGCCTGGACGAGTCGTGCGGGCGCCGGACGGAGCGGTGTGTCGGCCCTCGTCGCGCTGGTGGCGGGGGAGCCTCCGACCCCGGCCCGAGTCGGTCCGCCGGCCGCGACCCGGTCGCCGGGCGTGAGCGGGGCACCGAAGGGCTGGTTTGCACCGGCGCCCACCACTTGGACGCGCCGCATCGGCAGGCCGTAGAGCACCGTCCCGGCCAGCGTCTTCGCATGGTAGGCGTTCAGCACGTGGCCGTTCGAGTAGCGCTGTTTGGCCGCGACCAGCGCCTCGCCCACGGTGGTCACGCCCGCCGTTCCCCCGGTGGGATCGCCGGCCTCGACCAGCGCGCGGCTGAACTCGGCCAGCAGCTCTTCCTGGTAACCGAGCGTCTCCTGCAAACCGTAGGCCCAGCCGGTGGGTCCGACGAACGCGGCGCCGCCGCCCAGCCACGCTTCCGGGAAGTCCACATTCTTCGGGTCCGCCGGCGCGAGCGGCGGGGCGTTCAAGCCGCTGTGGCAGGCGGCGGCGCTGGCCAGCGTGCCACTGAGGTCGGCTGTGGCGGTCAGCACCTCGCTGGCCCGGATCACGCCGCCACCCGGCGTCAGATGGGCGCGGTGGTTGGCGTGGACGGCCAGGAACGCCAGGTCCTGACGTGTCCCGAACAGCGCCCGGCGCAGGCCCTCCGCATCCCAATCGTCGCCGATCAGCCGGGTGCGCTGCGATGGCGCCAGCCCGGCGCGCGCGAAGCGGTTGTCGGCGTCCAGCGCGGCATCCTGCATGAAGTCGTAGCCCGCGCCGAGCGTGCGCCGGACCTCGAGGGTGCCGTCCTGATCCAAGAACGCCTTGATCACGCCCGTCATGTCGCTCGGCCGCTCCACCAACCGGCCCACGGCCAGCTCGGGCACGAAGAGCGGCGTATCGGCGCCGAGCATCGCCGCCGGCGCGGGGGCGGCGTAGACGTCGTCGGTGAGCGTGAAGTCGTCAAGCAGCGCTGTCAAGATGGATGACCCGGACGGGAGGGAGTTGTGCTTCGCGGCCTCCGCGGCGAAGTCGCGCTCGAATTGCCAGTGCGGGTCGTCGGGCGCGTCGGGGCGGATCGCCACCCGGAGGTGCGGGATCACCCGATCGTCGCCGGCCAGGATCACGTCGTGCAATTGGGGAAGGCTGGTCTCGCGTTGCCTCCAGATCCAGCGGCTCAGCGCTTGCGCGAAGGCGTTGGCCTTCTGATGGGTCAGGGCGGCATCGGTGTTGCCGATCCAATCGCCATAGGCCTTGGCCACCTCGCGATCGGTATCCTTGACCAGATCGGTGATCAGCATCCCGGCGACCTTGGGATCGGCGGCGAGATCCTGCAGCGCTGTCCGCCAGGCGGATAGCTCCGCCTCGTCTGGGCTGAACAGCGCGAGGATGCGCGGCTCGTCGGTCAGGATCAGCGTGCGGCGTGCGGCGGGGTCGATGGGTGTCACGCTCAAGTGGATGCGGTAAGGCAGCGGGTAGTCAGCACCATCGCCCGCCTTCGAGCCGACGAGGAGGTAGTAGGTGCCGGTCTGGGCGATGACGTCGAAGCCCAGCCGCTGCTCGCCGCCGATATGGCGCACCGCCCCGATGTGGCGCACCGCGCCGATATGGCGGACCGCGCCGATGTGGCGCACCGCGCCGATGTCGTTGTCGTCGCAGGTGCGCATGAGCAGCATGTCGACTCGGTCGGCGGGATCGGGGATGGAGATCTCGACGCGACTGAGCGGGTCGGTCACGGTGAACGAGTAGAGGTCGATGTCGTCCGCGCCGTCAAGGTCGGTGCCGGTATCGGAGCCGGTCGCCAGCGGCAGCGCATCCGCGCAGGCATCCGCCGCGGAATGCGGCGTGAAGTGGGTGAGGCCGCCATAGGTTGCCACCCACATACTATCATCCGAGTCGAAACTGATGTCCGAGACGACCAGATCGGATAGGCCATCGTCAGGGTGGAAAACCTCCAGCGAC
>CAZCJG010000249.1:0-7648 GCA_964498575.1 uncultured Anaerolineales bacterium
GACCTGGCGGCGATCTATCGGCAGATCGCGGGGAGGTTGCAGACCTGTGAGCCGTGAGTCGTCGCTCCATCCGCCGTCTGAATCACGGATGGACACGGAAGGCACGGAGGACACGGAGCGATTAGTCCGCCTTACAATCTGATCGGAGCCACTCATGAACGTCTACGACCCGGAAGAAGTCACCGCCGCCGGCGCCCCGGCCGCCGCCGAGATCCCGGCGGACACCGTCCTCGGCCCGGCGCACCTCACCGTGGCCGACCTCGGCCGGTCGATCGAGTACTACCAGCATGTCGTCGGTCTCACGGTCCTCGACCGTGGGGCGGATCGCGTGGCGCTGGGCGCGGGCGATGCCGAGCTGTTGGTGCTTATCGCGCAGCCCGGCGCTCGGCCCGCGCGCGGCTATGCCGGGCTCTACCACTTCGCGCTGGTGGTGCCCAGCCGCGCCGATCTCGCCCGCTGGCTGGTCCACGCGGTGCGCGAGCGGGTGGCACTGGTCGGTCTCAGCGACCACTTCGTCAGCGAGGCGATCTACCTCAGCGACCCCGACGAGCATGGCATCGAGATCTACTGCGACCGGCCGCGGTCGTTGTGGGAGGGGCAAGTCTTCGAGCGAATGACCACACTGCCCCTGGACACGACAAGCCTGCTCGCCGAGCTGGACGACCCGGCGCGCGCGACCTTCGACAGGCTGGCGCCCGGGACGCGCATGGGCCATGTCCACCTTCGCGTCGCCGACATCCCCGCGACCGTCGACTTCTACCAACGGGTGCTCGGCTTCGGGTTGATGGCGCGGCTGGGCCGGCAGGCGGCCTTCCTCAGCGCGGGCGGCTACCACCACCACATAGGGGCCAACACCTGGGAAAGCGCGGACGCCCCGCAGGCGCCACCCGGGACTGCCACCCTGCGGCAGGTGACGATCGTCCTGCCTGACGCGGCGTCGCGCGAGCACATCGTGGCCCAGGTCGCACGCGCCGGGCAGGTGCCCGTGACGACGACGGAGGGTGTGCTCGTGCACGATCCATCGGGCAATCCGTTGGTGCTCACGATAGCCGACGCGGCGCCGCGCTGACGCGCCAACCCACTCACGCACCCCAGGTCTCAATGATTAGGGCACGGGATCGGAGGCAGGAGAGGCCAAACCTAGCCCGGCGGCCGGGTCACCGAGCGGACGTCGTCGAAGTTGTCCGCGGGCGCGTAGTAGGCGCGGACCTCGCCGGTGCCCAGGTGCTCGGCGCGTTGGGTGGCGTATTCCCGGCCACCGAGCGAGACGCGGAACTCCGGTGAGTTCGGCACGAAGCCGTCGGCGAAGATCCGTTTTTGCAGGGATGCGCCGGGGTTGAACTGGATTTGCTGCAAGCGCTCGCCCTCGGCCAGCAGGGCCGCGCCGGGGTCGCCGCGCACGCGGCCGCGCTCGACGAGCTGCACGTTGCCCCAATCACCCAGCGCCGCGTAGTACACCCGCACCTGGCCCGTGCCGAGATGCTCAGCGCGCTGCCCGCGCCAGGTTTGGCCGGATGCACCGAGATCGAGCTCGCCGGAGTTGGGAACGAAACGATCGCGGAAGATGCGCTGCTGAAGTGTCGCGCCCGGATTGAATTGGATGAGCTGCCGGGCGTCCGCCTCCTGCACCAGGAGAGCAGCGTCCGCGGGCGACAGGCTGTCGCTGCCCGCCGGAGGTGGCGCACCTCCTCCCGCACAGCTCCCGGCCAACTCGCGGACGACGTCCAGGTAGCGGCTGCCGTAGCGCTCGCTCGGCTCGATGTGCGAGTTCTCGATGAACTCGTTCCAGCTCACGATCAAGCGGATGTCCGAGCCGGTCGCCACCGCCGCCAACCACAACCGGCGCATGAAGTCGCCGTCGGCGCGGGCACGCGGGCTGGTCGGGTTGGATCGGTGGTCACGCGCGGCTACCAAACTCTCATCCCAGCCCGGGTGAACCGTAGGCACATAGACCGAGCCGCCGGCCTTGGCGACCGCCTGCTGATCTCGCGTGTACATCCTGGCGTTGCCATCCGACCAGGCCATGTTGAACGCATACATCCCGTCCATCGCGCCGCCGCACAAGGGGCAATCGCGCGTTCCCTCGGCAATCCACAGCGCGCGCCGGCCGGGGTCCAGCTCCGCGCGCAGCGACTGCCAATCCCCGGCCGACAAACCCGCGTTGCGCTGAAACGCGAAGAAGATCACAGGCTTGCCCTGGTAATGGAGATAGGCCGGATGGTTGACCGTCTGATCCAGCAGGTGGCGCAGTGCGTCCGCCATGGCACCGCGGCCGACGTTGTGGACACCGTCGAAGGAGTCGATCGAGGCAGCGACCTTGAACCCTTGTTCGGCGGCCCGATCGAGCATGGTGTTCAGCGCGCCGGTCGTGCCTCCTTCGCCCGGCCCCCACCAGTCGACGATGAAGGCGCTGACACCCGCCGACTTGGCCTCACCGATCTGCGCCGCGGCCACGCCGGCATCCGACGTGTTGTAGTAACCGCGCGCCGGGCGATCGCTCAGCACGCCCTCCTGGTGGCGCCAGGCCCCCTCGCCTGTCCAGAAGCCCATATAGTAGGCCCAGACGTTGCAGGTGGCTTGGGCGGACACGGGCTGGGGCGAGTGAGGAGAGAGCGTCAGTAGGCAAAAGGCCAGCACGGCAAGCAAGGAAACGGGGCGATTCATATTCATGTTCATGGCAACTCAAGCGCCTCTGGCAGCAAATCGAAAGCCGGGCAGTGCAGGGGGCGCACCAGGCCGAAGTGGCGGCGGTCGAAGGTCAGCACGGTGCGAATCCGCAGCCGCTCGGAGACTGCAACGATCAGCGCGTCGACGTAGTCCACCCCGCTGTCGGCGTATATTCCCAGAATCTGCGCGGTGCGCACGTAGTCCTCGTGCCCAGGGTCCAGAAGTTGGAATCCAGCGCGTGGATCGGCAAGCGATTCCAGGAAGTGTCTTGGGGCATCCCGACCGACTCGATCTTGAAGCAGATAGCAGATCTCGGTCAGCGCGGGTGCCGGAAGCCATGGCATGATACGCAGCGACTGGGCCAAGCGCACCGCAGATGCATGGTTGCGGTCACGACGGGTCAGCAGAGCGATCACATATGAGCTGTCAGCGATGGAGAGCATGTGCTTCCCCCGGTGAGAGACCTTTGCCCATCGTTTGCATCAAATATTCTTCCATCCGCTCGCTCATGTCATCGTCCTGGCCTTCGAACATGCCGATGAAGGGTTCTAGCGGGCAGGGCTCGGCATCCGCCAACTGCTCCGTCTCGGTCACAACATACGCCGCCACCGCCTCGCGGATCATCCGCCCGCTGGTCACGCCCTTGCGTTGGGCCAGGCCTTTCAGGCGGGCATAGACCTCTTCGTCGAGCATTACCGTCGTGCGCTTCATGGCTTTCAAACTCCTTTCGCGTGCCTGCTCGGCCCGTCGGGCACTTAGGCTAGCATATATGGTTATGGCGGTCAAGTCGCACCAGGGCCGCCCCATCCCCCGTTGGCTCCCGCCTGTGCTAACATCCTGTCCGGCGAGGCGCGACCGATTCGCCTTGCAGTTTGAGAACAACTGTTCTATAATGTGTTCGGACCAGTCAGATCGCCTTCCGGAGCCCGCCGATGCCCAGCACGAAACCCGCCGCCCCGCCCCTCGCCGCCGCCGATGCCTACGACGCCAGCCAGATCACCGAGCTGGGCTTCCCCGAGGCGATCCAGAAGCGGCCCGGCATGTACATCGGTGGCCGGGGCAACCTGCACCACCTGCTGGCCGAGGTCGTCGACAACGCGATCGACGAGGCGATGGCGGGCTTTTGCACGCGGATCGACATCTACCTGGAGCCGGACGGCAGCGCGCGGGTGGTCGACAACGGGCGCGGCGTGCCGGTGGAGATCCATCCCGAGAGCGGCAAGAGCGCGCTGGAGATGGCCTTCACCCAGCTCCACACCGGCGGCAAGTTCAACCAGGGCAGCTACACCACCAGCGGCGGCCTGCATGGGGTGGGCATCAAGGCGACCAACGCGCTCAGCGAATGGCTTGAGGTCACCGTCCAGCGCCACGGCCTGCGCTACCGCCAGCGCTACGAGCATGGTTATGTCAAGAGTCCTGTGGAGATCCTGGGCGCGCGCGGCAAGACTGTGCTGGGTGCGGTCGGCGCGCTCGACACCAAGCGGGCGGCCGAGCTGGCCAGGAAGCACGGCGATCCCAGGCTCGGCACCGGCACGATGGTGGTGTTCAAGCCGAGCGAGGCCTACATGGAGGTCACGCGCTTCGAGTTCGGCCCCATCGCCCACCGACTGCAGGTGGCGGCCTTCCTGATCCCCGGCCTGACGCTGACCCTCACCGACCGCCGCACAGAGGAGGTCCGCCACCGCGAGTACCGCTACGAGGGCGGCCTGGCGGCCTACATCGACCACCTCAACGAAGGCCGCAAGGTGATCCACGCACCGCCGGTACGCATCAGCGGCAAGACCGAGGGCGGGGCGAGCGTCGACCTGGTCCTGCAGTACCACACCGACGACGACGAGGAGATCCTGTCCTTCGTCAACACCATCCCGACGCCCGACGGGGGCACGCATGTCTCGGGCTTCCGGGCGGCGCTGACCAAGGCGATCAACGTCTTCGGCCAGGAGCGCAAGCAGGTCAAGGGCGAGGACTCGATCACGGGACGCGATGCGACGGCGGGACTGACGGTGGCGCTCTCGGTCCTCATGCCCGAGCCGGAGTTTACCAGCCAGACCAAGACCCAGCTCGGCACGCGCGAGATGCACGGCCAGGTGCTGTCGATCGCCTACGAAGGTCTCCTGGAGCAGTTCCGCAAGGACCCCTCGCTCGGGCGCAAGGTCGTCGACCGCTGCCTGGCGGCCTCGCGCGCCCGCGAAGCCGCGGCCAAGGCGCGCAGCCTGGTGATGCGCAAGAGCGTGCTGGACGCGATCGACTCCGGCCTGCCGGGCAAGCTGGCGGACGTGGCCAAGGGCGCGGCGATCGAGCACACGATCCTGTACATCGTCGAGGGCGACTCGGCCGGCGGGAGCTGCAAGCAGGCGCGCAACAACCGCTACCACGCGATCCTGCCACTGCGCGGCAAGATCCTCAACACCGAGCGCGCGCGCCTCAACCGGGCGCTCTCCAACAACGAGATCAAGGCGATCGTATCGGCGGTCGGCGCCGGCATCGGGCTGGACTTCCGGGCGGCCGACATGCGCTACGGCGGCATCGCGATCTTCGTCGACGCCGACGTCGACGGCCTGCACATCATGACGCTGCTCCTGACCCTCTTCTGGCGGCTGATGCGGCCGATGATCGACGAAGGCCGGCTGTACATCGCGCGCGCACCGCTCTACCAGCTCAAGAAGAACAAGCTGACGCGCTATGCCTACACCGATTGGGAGCGCGACCAGGTGCTGGGCCAGTGGGGCAAGCAGGGCGTGGTGATCCAGCGCTACAAGGGCCTGGGCGAGATGAACCCGGTGCAGCTCAAGGAAACCGTCTTCCACGTCCCCGAGTCCGGCGGCGTCGCGACGCCCTTCGCCAGCCCGAACATCTACCGGGTGACGATCGACGACGCCCACCAGGCCAACCAGATGGTCGAGCTGTGGATGGGCTCCCAGGTCGCCCCGCGCAAGCTGCGCCTGATGAAGGTGTGGGACGACGCGGAGGCGGCGGCGGACACGAACGGCAACGGCTACGACGCGGAGGACCTCGACGAGCTGGACGATCTGGACGTCGACGGGCTGGACGACCCCGACGCGGATCCCGAAGAGCGGGCGGCGGCGCGGCGAAGGACGGTCGGGAAGGCACAGCCCGCGGCGAAGTCCGGCGCGGGGGCTGGGAGCAAGTCGGGGGCAAGGTCCACGGCGCGGGCCAAGCCGGCGGGCGGGGCGACTGCGGATCGGGCTGCCGCGCTCCCCGCAACGAAGACAGCGAGCAAGCGCGCGGCGGCGGAATCCGGCGCGAAACCGGCAGCCACGAATGGCCTGGCCGGACTGGCCGACGTCAAGCCTGAAGCGAGCGAGATCGAGGCGCCCTCTGGCACGGGCTTGACCAAGATCGCGAGCTTCCCCAAGAAAACGAAGAAGGCGGAATCCGCCCAGGGCACCACCCAGCAAGAGCAACCGACACCGGCGGCCGAAGTGCGAAGGCAGTTGTCGATCTTTGAGTGATGGCGCCGGACCCGAAGCTTCCAGCGGCCGAGCTCACTTGGGCTCTTCCGGGTTGACCACGCCGGCCACGCGGCTGACCAACCCGAGGAACACGGGTTCGGAGTAGCCGACGATGAACCCGACGAGCGCGTATGTCGAAGAGGGGGAGTTCGACTGGTCGGTGTTCAACACCTGAATGACCCCACTGGTCAGGATAGCGTAGGCTATGAGCGCGGCCGTGGCACCGACGAAGATCTGAGCCCACGCCAGACTCCACGCGTCGAGCATTTCCAGCACACTCCGGTAACCGTCCCGGAACTTGTAGAGCAGCCCCAAGAGACTGCCCAGCGCGCCATAGATCATCATCAGCACCAGTGGAGAGGCTTCCGGAACCCCGCCCGCAGACAGCATCAAGGCGGCCGCTGCGACCACCAGCAACCCGTACGACCACCTCGATGCAAGCTTCGCGATGTACTGCGCGCGCTGTGCGGACTCGGTGCGGTCGAGCATCCCCCGGCGATCGTAGTCCTTCCAGAGCTCGATCAGCTTCAGGATGAGCACTTGGCGTTCGCCTGCCCATTCCGGTGGCGCGGGCTGCACGTCTCTGATTGCCGACTGGACCGACTTCCGAGCCGAGCTGAGCTCATCGAACGGATAGAGATCCGTCCAGCTTGGGATCACGTCGTATTCGCGGACGGGTGTGGCTGCACCGGCCGCGGCCCGGGCGTGCATGTGGTCCAAGGCGGCGAGCAAGTGGACGTCGTCCCAAATGCCGACGATGGAACGCCGCAGCTCGGCCTTGATCTGGAAGGCGATTTCCAACCCAGGGTCCAGCGCGTGATCGATGCCGGGGCGGCGGGGCCTTCCCAAGAACCTTCTCGTTTTCGCCGACTCTGACGCATGGTTCAGGAGAGCCAGAAGCTGGTCAAGCGCGACATCGATCCCGTGGAGCGATGCCTCGTAGGTGGTACTGCTGGCAGGCGCATCCGACGCCAAGCACTCGGCGGCGTCCTGCAAGTAGGTATCGATCCGCGTCAGCACCTTGCAGAGCACCGGGCGTGTGGCATGGAGCTGATCGATCACCTTGCCATGAGCTGCGCGCGCCTTCGCGATCGTCGCGATTCTATCCCTATTCGTCACACTTGTCGCCTGCTCTTGCGAACCCATGCCCAGCCCCAGGAGTCATGACGTGCCCCGCGGAATGCCTCGCCACGATCCTCACTGCGCCAAGACGGGTCGGGAACTGTCGGCGCCCTCATGCGACGCTCAGAGCAGTATTGCAGGCAAGCGTCTCTTCAGCGTCTCCTGGCCGTCTCCGCGAGCGTCTTTCTATGCTCTCAACCATCTCCAGGCCGTCTTGGTGCCCTCGGGGACCCTCCGTGCTTCAATCCCCTTCCGCCCCAACCCACTCGCACTCCCGGATGTGACACCCCCCCACCACCGCCACCGCGCCCACAGACCCCGCCGCCGGCGCAATCCCCACCCAGGTCCACGCCATCGGATCCGTCCGCCGTGCGCCGCCCGCCGTC
>CAZCJG010000250.1:0-7561 GCA_964498575.1 uncultured Anaerolineales bacterium
CCGGGGCCTATGGTCTGTACCCGGCCGGGGTCGAGCGCTTGAGCCGATCGATCGGGAAGGGACATCGGGAGCCTCCGTTCAGGGATTGAGGGTTCTGGCGATTTGCTCGATCACCGCGCGCGGATCGCCGACGCGCGCCGGATCGATGGTGACGTGGATGCCCGGCGCCACCTCGGCCGAGATCAGGCCGCGGGGCAGTGGGGCGGACGGCGTGGAGACGCGTGGCGCCGTGGGTGTTGCGCCATCGGGCAGCGCAAGCTCAGGCGTCGGGGGTTCGGAGTCGAGCCGTGAACCCGGCGGCCGTGCTACGGGCGCCGACCCCAGCGCATCCGCGACCGCCGCCTCGACCTGCGCGGGCGTCGCGGCGGCCAGCGCGCGCTGGACCTGCGCGAGCGTCAGCCCCCGGGCCTGCAGCAGCTTGACCGCGACCACCGCCAGGAGGTGCCGAAAGCCGTACACCGCCTGCCGGCCCTCGTAGCGCAAGGGACGATCGACCAGGCCGACGGTCTGGTAGTAGCGCACCGTCCGCGCGTCCGGCACGGCCGAGACCCGGCCGTCCGCCACGGTCGGCGCGGCCGAATCGAGGATCCGCCCGGCGGCGGCGACCAGTCCCGCCAAGTCCAGCTCGGCGCCGCGGTAGGTGTCCAGAAGGTTTGACATGGATATATTGTAATCATTGCAGTGATTACTGTCAAATCTGGATCGACCTCGATGTTCCAGGGCTTGCCGTGTGCCATCCCTTCGGTCCGACCTCACCCGTCGCGGGGCAGCAAAAAGGCGTGGGGGTGACCGATCGGTCGCCCCCACGCCCAGGCCAGGTTGCGAAGTGGCTGCCCTTGTCGCCGACCGCCCGCCGCTTTCCCCGGGCGGGTCGGGAGCAAGGCAGGCCGGGCCTTGAGGTTACGGCACCGCCGTCGGCTCGGGGGTCGGGTGCTCGCCGCGCGGGCCGCCGGGGCGGCCGGGATGGCCCGGGCCGCCGGGCCGGCCGGCCGGCTTGCACTGGAAGCCCTCGGTCCCGACCTTGGAGCTCTGCGCCCGTTCGATCGCCTTGTCCGCGCACTCCTGCGCGGCACCGCCGGCCACCGCCGCGTTCGCGGCGTCCGTCACGCACTGCACGAAGGCCTCGTGGCTGGCCCAGCCGTTGCCGTCGGGGCCGTTGCACGGGCAGGCGGTGTGGACCGCCTTGGCGACATCCATGCACATCGGGCCGCTGCCCGGCTCACCCGGCTCGCGGGTCGGGCGCGGTTCGCCCGGCACGTGCGTCGGGCGCGGCTCGCCGGGCTCGCCGGTCGGGCGCGGGCCGCCGGGGCCGGGGCGGCCGGGGCGACCAGGGTGCCCAGGACCATCCAGGCTCGTGCCGGCGAGGTTCCAGCTCGCGTCCGACTGCGCCGAGACCGCGGCGCTGGCCGTGGGGGCAAAACCAACCGCGGCCAGCAGCGCCAGGCTCGCGACGAGGGAGGTCACAACCAAGAAGTTACGCATCGTTCAGGTCTCCTTTGAGATAAGGGGTAATGGTCTGGAGGTTTGAAACCGATCGGCGCGGGCCCCCGGTTGCCAGATCAGCCAGCCCTTGCTGTGGGGCCCGCGCCTCTCGATGGTTGACCGGTCTCGCGGGGTGATACGCGCCCGGTGTGGGGAATGATTGGGTGGGTGATGGTTCGCCCGCTACTGCCGATGGTTCGCGTCGGCGGGGACGGTGCCAAGCGCGTCAACCCGCCTCGCCTGGAGGCCCTCGTGCTGCCGATCTCCCTCACCACCCATTCGCGATCGACGGCAGGAACGACGCCCCCTCCTCCGGCAGCGCGACAACCACGTTGCGGAACAGCGACGGGTTGATCACCGACGGCGGGCGCCAGACCGCGGCCGCCTGCTCGTAGTCGTAGGCCAGGGCGAGCAGCCGCGCTTCGCGGTAGGCGGTCCCCAGCAGCGTGATGCCCACCGGCCGGCCGCTCTCCGGGTTGTAGCCGATGGGCAGCGCCACCGAGGGATAACCCGCCCGCGCGCCGATGCCCGCCGAGCCGCTGCCGACGAAGAGCAAGGCGTCGAGGTCTCCGCCGGTAAGCGCCGCGTCGATGCGCTCGCGGCTGACGCGCAGGCCATCGGCGCGCGCTTGCTCGTAGGCGGCCAGGGTAGCAGGATCGCCAAGGTCCACCGCTTGCGACTCGACCAGCAGGATCTGGCCGAACTTCGTCGCGCCTTCGGCCATGTGCGCCTGGTTGAAGGCGATGATCGCCCCGAGGTCGCGCACCGGCGCGCCGGCCGGCAGGCGGGCGAGGTAGGCGTTCAGGTCGCGCTTGAACTCCTGCACCAGGATCGAGGGCGGCAGGTTGCCCTGGTCCACGCTGGCCGGGACCAATTCCGCGCCCTGCTCCCGCAGCACCGCCAGCGCCGCCTGGTAGACCGTGCCCGCCCCGCCCTGGGGTGGATTGCCGACCAGGCCGATGCGCGCCCCTGCCAGGGCGGTCTCGCTGAGCGCGGCGGCGTAGTCCGTGCCCGCGACCGGCGCGCTTTCCCCCGTCACCGGGTCCTCGGGATCGACTCCGGCCAGGGCGGTGAGGAGCACGGCGGCGTCGCGGACCGAGCGCGCCATCGGCCCGGCGGTGTCCTGGGTGCCGGAGATCGGCAGGATGCCGGTGCGGCTGACCAAGCCGACCGTGGGCTTGACGCCGACCAGGGAGTTGGCGACGGCGGGGCTGAGGATCGAGCCGGAGGTCTCGGTGCCGACGGTGATAGCCGCCAGCCCCGCCGCCGCGGCCACGCCGGAGCCGGAGCTCGATCCGCTGGGCGTGACGCTGGCGTCGTAGGGGTTGAGCACCTGGCCGCCCAGGCCGCTGTAGCCGGAGGGCATGCCGTTGGTCATGAAGTTGGCGAACTCGGTCAGGTTGGCCTTGCCGATGATCACGGCGCCGGCCGCCTTCAGCCTGGCGGTCAGGAAGGCATCGGCGGCGGGCATCGACCGCTCCAAGGCGAGCGAGCCGGCCGTCGTCGGCAGCCCGGCCAGGTCGATGTTGTCCTTGATCAACACCGGGATCCCGTGCAGCGGCCCGCGCACCCGGCCCGCGGCGCGCTCGCGGTCCAGGGCCCGGGCGTCGTCGACGGCGGTCGGGTTCAGCGTACGCACCGCGTTGACCGCCGGTCCGCCGCTGGAGATCGCCCGGATGCGCGCGAGGTAGGCCTGGGTGAGCCGCTCGCTGGTCAACGCGCCGGCACTCATCGCATCCTGCATCTCGGCGACCGTCGCCCGCTCCAGGTCCACCGGCAGCTCGGGCGCCTGCGGCGACGCGCTGATCAGCAGGGCGTGGCCGAGGAGGACGGCGGCGAGGGTGGCGAGGGCGATGCGGCGGATGCGTTGCCGGCGACGCGTGTCATCGGAATGTGGTTGAGCAAGCACGTCGGACCTCCTCACTGTCCGCAGTTATGACTTGGACCACCCGCGGCGACGCCCACGCGAGCCTCCGACCTGCGTAGGCGCGCCGCTATGGCCGCACATACCTCATCTGGCTCATCGGCAGGTAGATCTCCCGCCGCGGCGGCTCCCCGCCCGGCTTCCAGTCCACCATCACCCGGAAGCGCCGCGGCGGCGAGTCGTAGCTGAACTCGATCGTGCCCATCATCGGCTCGGCCAGGCCGGCGACGTCGTCGGCGCAGACGCGCATCTCCCAGCGCGTGCCGTCGGCGAGGCCGGGCGGTTGGTTTTCGAGGCGCAGGTTCCGGCCCTGGAAGACCCGGATGTCCAGGTTGACCACGCTCGCGGTGCCGCTGACGAGGGCGCCGTGGACCCAGAGCTGATAGTGGCCCGCCGGCAAGGGATCGTAGGCGTACAGCATCGAGGTGCCCAGGCTTCCGACGCCCTGGGCGGCCAGCACGTCGTCCGCGAGCGCGAACTGCCCGTCGCCGTTGGCGTCGCGCAGCAGGTACATGCCGACCGCGTCGTCCGGCTCGGTGTCGGCCAAGACGTAGACCGCGTCCGCGCCGCCGGGGCCGATCGTGATGTCGTGCTTGATCGCCGAGGTCGAGGGGTCGGCGGGATTGTCCGCGGCCAGCGGCACGCTGATCATCCGCGTCGGTGTCATCAGGCCGCGGGCATGGACCGACAGCTCGGGCATGTCCAGCTCGCTCGTGAAGCGCACGGGGGCGCACGCTTCCCCGGCCAAGCTGACCCGCGCGGGGAATTGGCCGACGCGCTGGCCGACGGCGTTGCGGTTGCGCAGGTAGCGGACGCGGTCGGGATCGGCTCGGTCGCGGATGAAGGTCAGGTCGACCGCGGGCACGATCAGCGACTGCCCGACCGACACGAAGACGTCGGTGTAGGCGTAGGCGAGGGGTATCCGCTCTCCCGTGATCAGCGCGCCGCCCGGGACGTCGGGGAAATCGAGCATCAGCGTCTGGCCGGTGCGGGTGACGACGGCGGTCCAGGGCCACCGGAGCAGGTCCATCATGCTGTAGGTGCCGGTGTGGACGTCCCAGTCCTCGGGCGGTCGGCGTTCGGTGTTGCTGGGGATCAACTCGATGCCGGCCAGGGTCTTGACCGCGCAGGCGGCGGCGTTGTCCAGCGAGCGGATGGTGTTGGCCAGGATCGACACGACGATGCCCCGGCTCGGTATCCAGTACAGTTGCGACGAGCCGCCGCCGACGTTGCCGCCGTGGTCGAACACGACGACCCGCTGTTCCGGGTTCGCCTTGTCGCGCCAGTCGGTGACCATGATGCCGTAGCCGTAGTCCGCCCACGGCAGGTAGTCCTGGTTCACATGCCGGGCCTGCATTTGCGCCTTGGATGCGGCCGAGAGCACGGCGTCGTCGCCGGCCTGCATCAGGAGCGCCCAGGTGACCAGCTCGGTCGGCGTCGAGAAGGCCAGGCCAGCCGGGCCGAGCCAGGGGTAGTCCCAGGCCGTCGGGTCCAGCGGCTGCCCGTCGCCATAGCCCGTGGTGTAGTTGCCGGTGGAGATCACCTCCTGCGGGTCCAGCGTCGTCAGCGGCATCCCGGCGGGGTCCCAGACTTTCTCGGCCATGTAATCGTTGTAGGGCATGCCGCTGACGCGCTCGACCACCGCGCCGGCGAGGCTGAAGCCGGGGTTGGCGTAGTTCCAGTAGGAGCCGGGCGCGGCGTAGAGCGGCAGGGAGTAGGCGCCGGTGATCCGCACCCAGGTCATCAGCGGCATTTTCAGGTCCGGGGTGAAGTACTGGTCGATCATGCCGGTCTGATGGCTGAGCATGAAGTGCAGGGTGAGGTCGTCCGCGTCCCAGGGATGGCCGAGCTTGTACTCCGGCAGGTAGCGCCCGAGCGGCGCGTCCAGCGCGACCTTGCCGGCCTCGGTGAGCTGCATCACCGCCGCCGCGGTCATCATCTTGGTCGTCGAGCCGATGCGGAACAAGGTGTTGGCGTCGACCTCGCCGCCCTTTTCGAGGTCCCGCACGCCGTAGCCGCGCGTGAAGGTGATCACGCCGTTGACAGCGACCGCGATCGAGGCGGCCGGGGTATCGTCCGCCGGCGTGCTAGCGTCGCCGGCCATGTCGTCCTTCACGCACTGGTCGATCACCGCCCAGGGATCGTCGCCCTGGTCGCCCGCGCGGTCCACGGCCGCGTCGACCCAGGCGTTGATCTCGCTCGCCCGCAGCGCCGCCGGGGCCGGTTCGGGGAGGATGCGGTCGAGTTGCGAGGGGCCGGGCAGCGGGGGCGAGAGCGCGGGGTTCGCGGGAGACGGGCCGGCCGGCAGCGGCGCTGCCGGGGATGGACCGCGCACCGGCGGGTCGCTGGCCACGGCCGGCAGGGCCAGCCCGCCGAGGGCCAACGTGGCGAAGCTTAGCGCAAGCCCGGCGACAAGCGCGGCCAGGGTCCAGCGGATGATGCGGCTCGGCGAGGGCAGCGGACGCATGAGGCACTTCTCCTGACAAGCGACGACGATCCGGCTCTCGCGGGGCGCGCGGTGTCCGGAACCTTCGTCTGTAGGGCGGGAATCGATGTCGCGGCACGATAGCCGAGCGAGGGCGTGGGGTCAAGCCTTGCGCGTCCCGGGCTTGCGCAACAATACTTTACGCAACATCCAGACATCTTGTGTCCCACGATGGCGCGGTACGATATCTAGGGGGTGCCGGACGCCGAGGTGGGGTTGGTACGAATTTCGGAAACTGGTTCACCACAACCTGTAGCATCCACACTTGGATCTGAACTACTACATGTGCCAATCCGATTTTTGCCCAAGCCCGTCCCGGGGCAAGGTTGCAGGCCGAGGCGAGCATGGCGCTGGCGGTTGACCGCCCCGCACGCTGTCGATATACTGAACATCCGAGCTAAGCGACCTGTACGACCTGATCCGATCGGCACCCCAAGGAGGAACACCCGATGAGCGACGTGACCCAAGCCTACGAGACCCAGCTCAAGAACATCCAGACCAAGACCGGCAAGTCGCTGGACGAGCTATGCGCGATCGTCCAGCAGAGTGGCCTGACCAAGCACGGCGAGCTCCGCGACATGCTCCAACGCGATCTCGGGCTAGGCTACGGCGATGCCAACACCCTGGTCCATTACGCGCGAGAGTCCGACGGCGAGCGTGCCGCGGCGGCCAAGGGCGCGACGACCGAGGACGTGCTGGCCGAGATCTACGCCGGCCCCAAGGCGGCCCTGCGCCCGATCCACGACACGCTGATGGCCGCGATCGACGGCTTCGGCGCGTTCGAGGTCGCGCCGAAGAAAGGCTACGTCAGCCTACGCCGCAAGCGCCAGTTCGCGATGATCGGCCCGGCGACCAACACCCGCGTCGAAGTCGGCATCAACCGCAAGGACCTGATGGCCACCGAGCGCCTGGTCGCCATGCCGGCCGGCAGCATGTGCCACTTCAAGGTCAAGATTACAGACGCGGCCGAGGTCGACGGCGAGCTGATCGGCTGGGTGCGCGAGGCTTACAACGGGGCGGGCTGAGGTTGGTTGCCCGGAAAGTTGTCCGATTTTGCTTGAAACCGAGGCCGGGCGGGGATACACTGGACCTGGTTCGGCATTTTAGCTGGATCACGCCAGGGCCTCGCCTCTCGATCTGCAGTCAGCGGGTGTGTCGGTAACGCTGCTCAATCGGTATTGCTGGCCGCCCCAGTGGCGCACCGCCCGTCGATCCTGCGTACAGGAGGAAGATCATGCCGTAGGTCCCCGTCAGGGGCGAGCCGGCGGGATTGGCGAGGCGACCTTGGTAGGCCACGGTGCCGGTCGAGGCGACGTCCGGGGCAGCAGGCGCTCCGCCTGGGACGGCCCCTACAGTTTGTGCCCACACCAGCCCGCCGACGACGAGCAAGGTGAAGATGACGCTACCTGGCGATGGAACAAGCGCGCGAAAGCGGCTGCTCGATGGCAAGCGCGGTAGCCAGATCGGAATGCGGATCGTCAGCCAACGGTCTGGTCGCATGGTACCCAACCCCCAGGGGCATGAACTTGGATCAGGCGAGGACGTTCCTTGCAGAGGACCACGGGCGCCCGATGCCGAGGAGGATCGGCGCGACCCGATCGCTGCTGGTATCATTGGGATTGCGTCATTTTGTCAAGAGTGTTATTTTGCTGTTATGCAGCTATTGCTGG
>CAZCJG010000251.1:0-7490 GCA_964498575.1 uncultured Anaerolineales bacterium
TGGATCAACCGGGGCGCCGGACGGGGCGCGAGGGTCGCGCCCCGTCCGGCGATCCGCCGCTACGGTTGTGGCTGCATGCAGGGCTGCAGCGCCGCCGCCAGGTCTGGGTCGTGGAGATTGATGCGCCGGGTCATCGGGTAGGATACCGTGCCTGCCGGCCCGCGCAACTGCGCCATCACGAGCAAGTCGATGGAGTGGAAGTCTGTCGGGACCGCGGCGAACACCTTGGTGTCTTCCAGGAAGGCCTCAGCCCGAGCTTGTGAGAACGAGGGCGGGTCGAAGTGCCAGAACTCCGACCAGTAGCCGCGCCGCAATGGGTTGCCCGGATCCACGCTGAGATGGAAGAACGATCCTCGACTCAAATCGAGGTTCACCTTCGGGGCCGTCCGCGACAGGCGCGAACCGCTGGCGAAGGCTCGGGGATCACAGGTGAAGTGCTCCGTCTCGGCCGGCAGCAGGCTGTTGCCCTCGAAGGTCACATTGCCGTGCAGGGCCATGTCGTTGTACCGCACATCGTACCAGTCGACACCGTCCTCGGCCGGTTCGTATGTGAAGGTGTGATGGTCCGTCACCGTCAGCGACGCGCAGGTCGGACAGCTCAGCTCTTGCGCGCGCGGGTCATCCTCGCTGGTCGTCCGCAGGACGATCTTGCCCCACGTCCGCCCCACGACGATGCGGGGCCGCGGCGCGTTGTTCGGCCCCGGGTTTGGTTCGAGGTTTGGGAAGTACTCGAAATCAGGGCTTTCGATCATCAGCGTGCAGGTCTGTGGCGGGAGATTGTTGGTCGTGCGGAAGCCGGTGTAGAGCCGCGGCCCCCCGCCGTCGATGCTGTTGAGCTGCGCCGGTTGCTTGTAGCGGTAGATGTTCTGCAGATCGTAGGGTGGCATCCACGCATCCGGTTCGAAGGTGAGCTTGAACTCCGTCGTGTTCTCGTTCTGGTTCTCGAACGACGCGGCGACCTGCACGTTCTTGATCTCGGGTGACTGGAAGCTCACGGAAACCGTGTAGCCCTCACCGCGCGACCAGCTTTCCTCCCGATTGCCTTGGTTGAACCTGTCGAACTGGCCGCGCCCGAGTGCCTCGATGGCCGCCCAGTCATCGGGCGCCGGTGAGGCGAACTCGTTGGGGCGAGCTTCGGCAACGTGCCCGATCGTGGAGTTGGGCACGCGCTCGATCGCGTACTGGCGCCACACGAACATGCTTCCAGGGTTGGCGGTGATCGAACAGAGGAAGTAGCTCAGGGTCACATGAACCGGGGTATCGACGATGATCTTGTACATCCCCGACGGCGATGGGTTGGGAAAAGGGAACGCGAGCACGGACTGGTGGGCGTCGCTGAACTCCGCCAGGTAGGACGCGCCGATGAGCCCGCCGGCGATATCGGTGCCGATGCTGAATCGAGCCGCCGTCTTCTTGTGGAAGGTATAGGTCGCGGACGCCACGGCCTCGTACGGCTCTGGAGGCAAGTGCACGGTCTCGTACTCGGCCTTGATGATCTTGTCGCCGAGGTCGAAGTGGCCGATGCGGTTCGCGCACGACTGCCCGGTCATCGGACCGCCCTGGGTGATCCCCGCGTCGAAGTGATCGCTGAACTCGCTGGAGCGAGGTGGCAGCTCGAAGATGCGAGTGCTCTGCGACTCCACACTGAAGTCGCTGTCGTCCTCGCTGAAGCTGTCATCGTCGGAGAGGCGCCGCGTCAGCCGCATCGTCGGTAACTCCAGTGGCTCGATGCTGAGTTGGTACCGCGAGTTGGTCTCCGTCACGTCGAAAAGGTAGACGCCGGAGCTGGTGGTGCGGCAGCGCTGTGTGCTCTCGCCGCCGTTCCGGGTGAGCCGCACGATGGCGCCCGGGAAGCCGGGTTCGTCGTCATCCTGGAGGCCGTCGTCGTCGAAATCCATCCACACCTTGCCGCCAACGCGGTTCTCCCGCCCCTGGCCGATGGGGATCGATCCGGGGCAATTCTCCAGGGACTGCATCGCGGTGATGGCGTCCGGCCGCAACGTGTCCGTCGCCGCGCTTTCGGCGGCAGTCACCATGGCTGGCGTGGCGTCCTTCGACGGGCTGCCCGTGACGTCCGTCGCTCTGCCTGTCTGAGCGGTTAAGTCGGCCGGGACCATCGTGACGACGGTCGGGTCCATCGTCGCGGGCACCAGCGGGTTGAGCTGGACGTCGACATCGACGATGCGGTTGCCGACAAGGACGCTCATGACGGACTCGAACTCCGTGCTCCGACCGTCCCCGGCCAGCTCCTGTCGCAGCAGGTTTTCGTTGTCCACGAAGGCGAGCGTGCTGATCTTGGCGCCGACCTTGATCGGCGGAACGGCGGTGGAGAGCGGATCGACGAATTCGACTTGAATCTTGTAGTCGGCGTAGCGGGTGGACCCCGTCGGCGGTAGCGCCGCGTTGTACAGCGCGCGGGCCGAGATGGTCTGCTCATCCGGCAGCAGGAACATCACCGTGCCGTCGGCAGTGGTCTTGCCCACAGCGACGTCACGTGGCAACGCACCCTGCAGTTCCGTGATGTAGACGCTGGCGCCGTCCACCCGCTGCCCATTCTCGTCAGTGACATGGACGCGGAACGCGCGATCGCGCGCGGTCGGCGGAACGGCGTCTTCGACCGCCGCGCCGGCGATCGGCGGAAGCAGAATACTCTGGGCATGCGCGCCGGGGGCGCGACTGGACGCGCTGATCGCGACCCCGAATCCGATCAGGGCGAGCGCCAAGGCATGCGATTTCTTTGACCAAGTCAGGCGATTCATGAGTAGCTCCTTGTACTGGTTCCACATGACCGGGGCTCGTGGCAGGCCGTCAAGCCCATTCATCGCCGCACGCCCACGGAGACTGGCGGGGCTCGCAGCGGCGAGCCCAGGGCCGTGATGGTGCGATCTCGCCTCCAGCACAACCAGGCCGAGTCTACCCGGGCCGTCGTTACAGATCCGTCACAACTTGGGGTTGCGATTTGTGACGTTTGGACTTACGCCGTTGGGGAAGGAGCCGAGAGCGCGCTCACGGGGCGCCGCAGCCTGCCGTCTCGTCGAACAGCACGTTGATGTTCAGCCAGGCCCGCCCCGGCGTGGCGTCGTCCAGCGCGAAGGCGGAGGGCAGGGCGGCGCAGAAATCCGCCACCGCGGGGCCGCCGCGCACGAACCAGCGCAGCGGCAGGCAGGCCGGGTCGCCTTCGCCGCCCGGCCGGGACGCCGCGATCAGGTAGGTCCCGGCGGGCAGGCCGTCGAAGCGATAGCCGCCCTCCGTGTCGGTAAGCCGCTCCGCGGCGACTGGACCCGGCCCGTCCGCGCAGCTCGGCGCGCCGCCGAAACGGTGGAGCCACACCCGCGCTTCGGCGAGCGGCGCGCCGTCCGGCGAGCCATCCACGCGCCGGACCCGGCCCGAGATGCTGAGCACACCGGCTTCGAGGGTCGGCCCCGGTGCCGGGGCGGATGGCCGGGTGGCCGGTGTCTCGGATGGCCCGGCCGATCCGCCCCCGCTGACCGGCGTTTCAATCGGGGTCGTGGTCGGAAGCGGCGAAGCGGCGGGGGTGGCGCTGGCAGGCGCGGCCGTGGGTGGCACATCCCGGTCCCGCTCCGGCTGGTCCGGCACCGGCCGATCGTCTTCCGTGGGTGTCGCGACGGCAGGCTGGCCGGCCGCCGGTTCCGCCCCCGCAACCACCGGCAGCGGAGACACCGGTCTGGCGGCCGACAGGATCGCGGCGGATGCGGCGGATGCGTTGGCGTTCGGACTTCCGGCATCAGGCCCTGGGAGCTCTGACGCCACGGCCCACAAGTCCAGCCGCCCAAGCCGGTGGATCGCGGTTGGCGCGGCAGGTCCGGACCGGCGGTTGACCTGGTCCGTGCCCGGGACGTTGACGTCCATCGGGCGCGCGGGGACCACTCCAGCGCCGGAATCTTCACGCGCAGGATGGGTGCCCGGCCAGATCCAGGCGGCGATCCGCTCGATCGGGTCCCACAGACCTCCCGGCAGGCTGCTGGCGGCGGCCGTGACGCCGCCGACCAGGATCAGCGCCAGCACGCCGGCGAGCACCGCCAGCCGCGCGCCCCAGGCTCGTCGACCAAACGGCAGGCCGGCCCAGGCCCGCCGGCGGCGGCGCTCGGCTTCCAGCACCGCCAGCTCTCCCTGCAAATGAGCCCGAAACGCCGGGCGCGGAGGCTGGGCCGGCAAGGTGCCGACCGCGCGCGACAGCTCGGCCAGCACGGCGAGCTCGTTCCGCTGCGCCGGGGGGAAAGCGGCGAGCACGGCGGGCAGGGGTGTGCCGGCTTCGAGCTGTTCCAGGCATTCGGCCAGGGCCTCGGTCAGGCCGGGATCGATGGGTTGCGGCTGGCTTGTCGGGGTCCCCGACGCGCCTGCCGTAGGCGCGTTGGGGTGACTCATGGTCCGCCCTCCCGGCTGGATGCGGGGGCGCCGGCGTGGAGGCGCAGGGTGGCCAGCGCATGATGCTGCAGGTTCTTGACCGCGCCCGCCGAGCGCTCCATCACCGCGGCGGTCTCCGCCACCGACAAGCCGGCGACGAAGCGCAGCGCGATCACCTGCCGCTGGAGCTCGGTGAGCTGGCCGAGTGCCGCCAGGACGTCGCCGGCGGCCAGGCGGATCTCGGCCGCCGCCATCTGACCGTCGTCGGCCAAGGCGGCATGGGTGGGGCCCTGTCCGGCGTCGCCGTTGCCGTCGATCGGCAGCTCGGATCGCCCGAGCCCGGTCGAGCGGGAACGCCAGTGGTTGAGCACGCGGTTGTGCGCGATGCGCAGGAGCCAGTGCTTGAACTTGTCTTCCGCCTTCAACTGCGTCATCCCTTTGAACGCGCTGACGAACACGTCTTGCGTCAGATCCTCGGCCGCCGCCTCGTCGCGCACGCGGAAGTACACGTAGTTGTACACCGCTTCGACGTGCCGCTGGTATAGGCGACCGAAGGCGCCGGGCTCGCCGCGCATCGCGCGCACGACGCACTGGCGCTCGGTCTCGGCCTCGGGTTCGACACGACGAAGAGAGCGGCTGACCAACAGAGCATCCAAACCGATCGGTGCACCTTTCGCGGGGAATGACACGGATGGGCCCAGCTTGGATAGATCGGTCGGGCGCCTGCGAGCCTTACGGTCGGTTGAGGTAGCGGGCGGCGCTGATCAGGTCTTCGTGGGTGTTGACGTTGAGGAAGGACTGGCCGTCGGGATCGACCGCGCGCCATTCCTCCGGATGGACGATGCGCGCCTGGATCACCGAGATCAGCGCCGTGGTGGGCAGGGGGCCGCCGCCGAGCAGCTCTTCCAGGGGCCCGACGCAGCGGCGGCGATATGCGGCGAGCAGCGGCTGCAGGCCGGCGGCGCGCGCGGTCACGATGGCGCTGGCACCGGCGACGCCGGTGGGCGTGCCGGGCGGCATGCCCTCGCCGACGTAGGGTACGGCGGCGTGCCAGGCGCCGATCGTGCCCGCGAGGTAGGCCAGCAGCTCGGGGCGCACCAACGGCATGTCGCAGGCGACGACGACGGCCAGATCGGTCGCGATGGCCTTCAGGCCGGCGTGGATGCCGGTCAACGGGCCACGAGCCTGGAGGCGGTCGACGACCACCGGCGGGCCCAGGGCCAGCAGCTTGCCGATCCCGCGCTGGCCCTCGCGCGCGACGATCACCTGGGCATCGGTGGCGACCTGCAGGGCGTCCAGCACCCAGCGCACCAGCGGCCGGCCGGCCAGCTCGACCCAGGCCTTGTCGCGGCCCATGCGTTCGCTGCGCCCGCCGGCCAGGAGAATGCCGGTCACCCGCTCTTCGGTTCTCCGCTCAAGCTGCGTCGCCACCGCCGGCTCGGCCAGCGCCGCCTCGGGAATGCCTGCCGCCATCGCCCGCTCCATGCGACGCTATTGTCGTCGCGTTTCGGGAAGTGGGCAAGATTTCGGGGCCCTTGCGCGCGTCGGCCCGCGATGCTCAGCCTCCCGCCCCAACCCTCGCCCACGGCAGGTACAGCACCCCGTGCGGCGCATCGTCCCGCTCGCGCCGCACCGACAGTACGCCGATCGCGCGCAGCGGCGCCAGGTCCGCCCCCAGCAGCTCGGCGCTGAAGGTCTCGCGCTCGCCGCCGAGGAACTCCTGGCGGATCGCCAGGCCGTGGGCATCGCCGAGCGGGGGGTCCAGCAGCACCCAGAAGCGTTCGTTCCAGTTATGGCGTAGCGCGTCGTAGACCAGGTGACCGTAGTCGCCCACCTCCCGCCTGCCCCCGGCCAGCTCGACCTCGGCCCGCACCAGCTCGCTCCACAGGTAGCCCACCCAGAAGCCGCCGCCGCTGCCCTTGCGCAGCTCCAGCCGCGCCCGCTGGCCACCCTCCAGCATGATCTCCAGAGCCTCGCGGTCCAGGTGCGGCAGGCCGCAAGGCGCGAGGTATTGCAGCGCGCCGCCGCCCTCCGCCTGCGAGGTGATCGTCACGCCGGTCGTCAGGTAGGCTTCGTCGCTGCGGCGGACGTTCAGCTCGCCGGCGCGCAGCTCGGCGATCGGCCAGGTGACGGTGATCGCCCGCCCGGCGCCCGCGCCTTGCCCCCCGGCCCGATAGCGCCGCGTCAGGCGGACCACCCGCCGCTCCGGCTGGCCACTCGGTGTCTCGACCTGGACCTCCACCGGTCCCAGCGGCAGGGCCGGGGCGAGCGCAGGGCCGAAGCGCAGCTCGCCGAGGACGTCCAGATCGGCGGGCGCCGCGCCGTCCAGCGGGATCGTGATCTCGCCGGCGCCCAGCGCAAGCACGGTCTTCTCGTCGTACTCCTGGCGGATCGGCTGGGCGATGCGCCACATCGAGCACAGCTCGATCACGCGCGGGAGCTCCAGGCGCAAGGCGGCGCGCTGGCCGGGACCGGGCTCGGCGGCGACGAGGAAGGGGCGGATCTGCTTGACCAGGAGCTGGTCGTCGCCGCGGCGCAGCTTGAACTCGATGTCGAGCATCACGTCGGCCGGATCATGCCCGCCGAGATCCAGCGGGAAGCGCGCGGCGGCCAATGCCAGGACCTCGCCCAGCTCGACGAGCTCGGCGTCGCTCATCACCTGGGCGCCGGGCGGGACGATGCTCGACGGGCGGACGCGGCGGATGCCGGTGACCCGGCCGTCTTCGACCGACAGTAGGGATCGCTCCGGCAGCACGCCGGGATCGGGCAGGACGACGCTGGTGTCGCCGTCCTGGGCGTTGACCAGGTACTCGGGCGCATCGGGATCGAGCGGGTTGCCGCTGAAGGCGACGCCGTTGGCGCGCTCGTCCGGGAAAGCGGTGGTGACCAGGATGGCCATGCCGGCCCGGCGCTGGTCCACCCCGTAGTAGGCCCGTTCCTCCCAGGCCCGGAAGTTCCACAGGCTGCGCCAGACCCGTCGCAGACCGCGCTCGATCGTGCGCTCGCTCGCCTGGCTGGGGTCGCAGCGCGAGGGGCCGCGGTCGTCGCCATCCAGCGAGTCCGCCGCGCACACCGAGGTCGAATCGTACAGCCCCGCCCCGTTGAACTCCAGCCCGTCCTCGGCG
>CAZCJG010000252.1:0-7479 GCA_964498575.1 uncultured Anaerolineales bacterium
ATCGGCAAGGGCACGTTCGAGGGCGAAGCGCCCGATCTCTCCGGCACGATCGCCGAGCTCAAAGCCTTGCCGGAGCAGCCGGACTTTTACTACGTCTCCGCCATGCCCTACAGCGCCGGCAGCGTGGTCAAGCAACTCCGGGACGCGGGGCTGACCGCGCCGATCATCGGCGGCGACGGCTACGACACGCCGGAGCTGGTCCAAATGGCAGGCCCCACCGCCACCGACGTCTACTTCACCACCCACGCGCTGATGGACGCCGCCGCGGGCACGCCCGCGGTGCGTGAGTTCATCGCCGCCTACGAAGCGGAATACGGCGAGCCCCCGCCTAGCGCTTTCGCCGCGCTCGGCTACGACGCCGTCCGCTTGCTCGCCGACGCGATCGCCCGCGCGGGCACAGCGCCCGCCGGTGAAGGTCCGACAAACGGCATCGACGGAAACGCCATCCGGACCGCGCTGGAGGCGACCACCGACTACCCGGCCGTGACCGGCGCGATCACATTCAGCGCCGCGGACCACATCCCGCGCAAGGCGGTAACGATCGTCGAGGTCATCGATGGCCGGTTCACGCTGGCGGAGGAACGGCAACCGCAGGCCGTGCCCGCGCCGTAGCGGGCGCGGAACGGGCGTTCGGAGAATCGCCGGATGCGCCTAACCTTGAAAATCGCCCTGTCAGGCTGTGGATTTTCAAGGATAAACGCCGACCCTGCCAAACAACGTAGTGCGCCGTGCCAGCGACGACCCGCCAGCACGGCGCACCATGTTATGCGCCCTGTCGCCTCGCCGGCCGACGAAGGCCGGCACGCCTCTTCCTACCGATCCACCGCTTCCCCGTTGCCCACCCAGCACACGAAGATCGACTTCACCGGGCAGCCCGCGGCGGTGTCCGCCGGATCGCTGGGGTCCGAGCCTTTCTCGATCTCGCAGCGATCGCTTGCGCTGTCGAGGTCGCTGTCGAACTGCAGCGCGCGGGTGTGGTAGAGCTTGACTTCGTCGCCGTCGGATAGCCCGTCGTCGTCGCTGTCGCGGTCCTGCGGATTGGTCAGGTGGGTGTGGACCTCCTCGGCGCTGGTCAGGCCGTCGCGGTCCTCGTCGGGCGCCGGATCGACCAGCACGTAGCTCCAGGCCCCGCCCTCGAACAGCGCGTTGTCCAGGTTCTTGATCGCCCCACCGTCCAGCTTGACCTCGAAGTCCCCGAGCTCCGGCGGCGTGAAGCCGGTGAAGACGTAAGGCCCTTCGCGCTCGCCGCTCACCGCCGTCGCCGGCGATCCGCCGACCGTCAGGTCGCTCGCCTTGACGCCCGTCACCGGCTCGTCGAAGACCACGGAGTAGCGCTCGAAGCTGTCGTGGAAGCGGTAGAGACGGAACGGGATCTCGTAGACCACGTGCGGTGGGCTCGGGCGCCGCTGCTGGGTCGGCCCATTCGGATCGCGCTCGGCCAGAATCTCGCCGATGGTATCCGCATCCGGATGGTCGCCGGCCAGGGCCAGGAGGAACGCGCTCATGCGCTCTTGCGAGATGATGTCGACGAAGTTATGCCAGCGCCAGAAGACCGGGTCGCGCGGCGACCACTGCGGGTTGAGCATGTCGCCGCCGACGCCGGTGTGCACCGCGTTGTGCCAGGCCTGCGTCACCGCGCAGCCCAGCAGGCGGCGGTTGCTCGGGTAGTCGCGGAGCTGGCGCTGGCCGGACTGCGTGTCGCAGGGCAGGCCGTTGTTGCCGCGCGGGATCGTCCCGAACAGGGTAAACCACGACGGCTTGGCCAGCGGCGTGTAGGACCCCGCGCGCGCCGCATGGTCGATGTCGACGCCGCGGGGGATCGAGGTGCCGCTGTCCCACATCCCGACCGGGGGATAGCCGAACTCCGACCGCCAACTGTTGAAGCGGTCCAGATACTGGCGATGGAAGTCGAAGAACAGCGTCCCGTCGTAGTTGAAGCCCTGGAAGGGGTAGGTGGCATGCCACAGCGTGTGCTCGACCAGGATCGCCTGGTTGTGGTTGCTGGTGTAGAAGTCCTCCGCCTGGCGCCCGATGTTGGTGTTATTGCGCTCGACGCTGAGCGTCACTTGGTCGCTGCAACTGCCTTCGGGCGTGGTCGCCGTCACGCTGACCGTGCGCGGCTGCGGCCCGGCGTTGTTCGGGAAGCGCTGGTTGGCCAGCGGCTTCCAGTAGAATGCCAGCGTCCGGTTCCGGAAGTCCGCCGACTGCATCGCCGTCGCGCTCCAGGCCTGGCGCGTCAGCTCGCTGTAGTCGCGGATCACGTCGCCGGTGACCGTCCACTGATAGCTCACGTTCGACCCGACGACGCCGTTGGCGGAGAACTGCGCCAGCTCGGCGACGTTCGCCAGCGACGGCCGCGGCGCGATCTGCACCGTGCAGGCGGATTGCGGCGGTGGCGGCGGCGTGCCCGGCGGCGGGAAGGTGGGCGGCGGGGGCGGGAAGGTTGCCGTCGGTGTCGCGCCCGGTGGTGGGGGCGGCGTGCCCGGCGGCGGGAAGGTCGGCGGCGGGGGCGGGAAGCTGGACGTCGCGGTGGGTGACGCACCGGGCGGCGGGGGCGGTGCCCACGGCGTCGCGGTCGCCGCGCCCGGCGTTCCGCCGGGGCAGGGGCAGGAACAACCGCAGCCCTGCACCGGGCGGTTGCCGAACAGGACTGGCGGCGGATTCTCGCCGGGATAGCATTGTAAGGTGTAGGACACGGTCTGCGGGCGGGTCGGCGCCCAGCCGTCGCGGGTCTCTTCGGTGATGTAGTAGGTGCCGGGCGCGCTGACGATGAACTCGAAGCGGCCCGCGGCGTCGGTGGTGGTGGTGTAGGATTCGGGGCCGGTGATCGTCACACCCCAGCCGGGGATCGGCGGCTCGCTGCCCTGGCTGCCGGGCACGAGCGGGCAGCCTTCCCACAGGCCGTTGCCGTTCTGGTCCTTGAACTTGTAGCCGCCGATGCGCGTGCCGCCGGCGACGACCTTGAAGCTGCACTCGTCGCGCACCTGGTCGTAGCCGACCTGCGCGGAAAGGCGCAGCGTCTCGTTGCCATAGGGCGGGCTGATCCGCGCCGCGGCGGGCACCACCGGCTGGTTCAGCGGCACCGAGCGGTTGGTATAGACGACCTTGGTTTGGCCGCCCGGCAGCACGTCCTCAACCCTGGCCTGGGCCTGCTGCCCGCTAGCACCGTTGATCTGGAACTGGTACTGGATGCTATCGCCAACGAAGTACAGCGGGTTCTGCTGGTCCTCCAGGCAGCCGCGATCGGCCCGGATCTGCGCCGATACGTCGGGCACCGCGTCGTAGGTTTGCCCGAAGACCGGGATCGTCACCAGCGGCTGGTTGGTCGCGTTGCAGCGGATCAGAAGATAGTCCTGATAGGTCCCCGATGCCCGCGGCGCGTAGCCCACCGCGAGCGTGTAGGACCCGCCGGGTGGGATCGTGGTGTTGCCGGCGTTCGGCGATGCGACGGTGAAGGGCGAGCCGCCCCCGCCCTGGATGCTCAGGTTGCTGAGGTAGAGCGGCGCCTGGCCGATGTTGCGCAGCGTCACGTCCTGCCGGCCGGATTGGCCGACGTAGACCGGCCCGAAGTCCACTCGGCCGGGCGCATAGTCGATCGCCGGCGCCGCCGCCGGGTCGACGCTGTAGCCGCATTCGGCCGCTGCCACCACCGGCCCGCCGGCCGGGTCGTAGGCTTCGAGGTACAGCCGGCCGGGTCCGGCGACCGTCCCGGCCGAGGACTCGAGGCTGAAGGTCTGCCCGCCCGGCAGGCGCCGGCGGTCGAAGAGCAGCTCGGTCTGGCCATCCGGCAGCAGCCGGCGCAAGGTCAGGTCCGCCTCGGGCAGGCCGCTCGCCCCGAGGTAGATCATCAGCTTGTCCCCGACCGTGTAGGGCCTGGCGTTGCCCAGCTCCTGGCAGCCGTGGTCCGTGCTGACGAAGCCACTGACCACCGGCCGGGTCTCCACCCGGCGGTTGCCGAAGAGGACGTCGATCACCGCGCCGGCGGGGTTGTCGGCCAGGTTGAGCTGCACCGTGTCGGGCCGGGTCGGCACCCAGCCGTCGCGGGCTTCCTCGGCCACCTCGTACAGGCCGGCGCTGTCGACCTCGAAGCTGAAGCGCCCGCCGCCGTCGGTACGGGTGCTGCCGACCGTCCGCCCACCGGCGTCGCGCAGGCTGATGCCCCAGTTCGGCAGGCCCGGCTCGTCGAAGTCGCGCGCGCCGTTGCCGTTCGCGTCCTCGAACTTGTAGCCGACGATCGTCCGCGTGCCGCCGAGCACGTGCAGGCGCAAATGGACCGCGGTCTTGGCGGCCGCGTTGCCGGATTCGTCCTCGGCCATGGCGACGACCTGCAGGGTGATCGGGCGATCCGGCCGCGTGACCTGATCCTCGGTCGGCGTGAAGCGCAGCCGGGTGCTGATCTCGCCCTTCTCGACCAGCGGTGCGTCGGTGTCCTGGCCGGCCTGGTCAAGCTTGCGCAGCGACCCATTCGGCGGCAGCCCGGCTTCCACCCGCACCCAGTTCGCCTCGGCCGCGCCGGCGTTCTCGACCTCCGCCTTGATCGTGTCGACCAGGCTGTCGCCGACGCGCACACTGCAATCCAAGGTCGGCGGATCGACCTGCTCGAGCCGGGCGCAGCCGCCGACCATGCCGGTCTGCAAGCGGACGACCACATCCTGCTCGGAGTCGGCCGCCCGCCCGGAGCTCGCCTTGTCCCCCGCCTTGCCCCCACCGGAGTGGGCCACCAGGACGGGCACCGACAGCGTCGAGGGCTGGGCGGAGATCGGCTGGATCACCGGGCGGGCGGCCGGGGTCACCGGTGATCCCCAGGCCATCCCGGCCGCGACAAACAGCGTGACGAAGAGTATAGGTGCGATACGCTTGCCCCAGGCAACCATGATCGAGCTTCTCCTTATGTCAATAGCCACATCAAACCGACGGATATTCGGTCAAGCATAACGGGCGCGGCAATAGGCTGTTACGGCGCCTCGCAGTGGCGGGGCTCAGGGGCGTGGATCGAGCGGAGGCTGCTGGGCATGCGCCCGGCGATCGACGGCCGAGACATGCCGGCGCAGCTCCGTTGAGGAGGCAGGTGGCGATCCGCTTGCCGCAGCTCGGTCAAGCCGCGAAAATCTCAGCCAGCATCGCGAGCACGGCCGCCTGAGCAGCCTCCTCGATTTTCCCGAGCCGCTTGATCAAGCGGGACTTGTCGACCGCGCGGAGCTGGTCCAGGACCACTTGACCCGTGGTGCCCTCGAATTGACAGGCCACACGGGTAGGGTAAGGTCGCCCCTTCGTGGTCATGGGCGCGATGATCACCGTTCGGATGTTGCGGTTCATGGCATCCGGGGAGATCACCAGGCAGGGGCGAGTCTTTCGCATCTCCGCCCCGATCGTCGGGTCCAGCGTAGCCAGGCAAACATCGAACCGCTCTATTCCGATGGCCATTCCCACTCCCATTCCGTTTCATCCCAGCTTGTCGGGATCTCGGGGTCGAGCAAGCGGTCATCCCCAGCCGCCGCCATCCGGCGGAAAGCTTCGTCCCACCCCGACCTCGGCTCGGTAAGTGGGCGAACGATGAGCTCGCGCTCGCCGAGCACGATCTCCACCTCATCCACGAAGCCGGCTTGGTCAAGCAGCACCTTGGGGATGCGGATGCCACGCGAATTCCCGATCTTGACCAGCTTGGTCTTGATTGCCGTCATGGTGTCACCTCGTCGAGAGCAGTCGTATTTACAGTGTACCCACATCCCGCCGCACAGTCAAGCCGCGCCGACGCTCAGTAGGCCTGAGGGTCGATGGCGCGTGACCCGGCCAAGGGAGCGACTTGGACGCCCGTGGCGAGATGGCTTATCATCGCTCCAGCCGTCGCCCACTACCGCCGCCTGGCCTATCGATTGTCCGATCCACCCCCCACCGACGTCCGCTACAACTTCGCCATCCACACCGCCGACGCCGGCTTCTTCGGGCTGGGCCTGGGGTTCGCGTCCTTCGTCACGGTGCTGCCGCTTTTCCTGGCGACGCTGACCGGCTCGCCGCTGCTCTTGGGGCTGATCGCGGCGATCCAACCGCTGGGCTGGCACCTGCCGCAGATCCTCACCGCCGAGCGCGTCACCCGCCTGCGGCGCTACATGCCGATGATCCTCGTGATGACGGCCAACGAGCGCATCCCCTTTTTCTTCTTGGCCGCCGTCGCCGCGCTGAGCCCGCGGCTGCCGGCCGGGCTGACCCTGGCGCTGACCTACGGCCTGGTGCTGTGGATCGGCATCGGCGGCGGATTGACCGCGACGCCCTTCCAGGCGATGGTCGCCAAGATCATCCCGCACCGCCGGATTGGTGCCTTCTACGGTCTCAAGACCGCGTCCGCCAACCTGCTCCTGGCGCTGGGCGCGGTCGGCGCCGGGGCGATTCTCGACCGCGTGGCCGCTCCGGCCAGCTTCAGCCTGTGCTTCGCCCTGGCCGGCCTGGCCACCGTGGTCTCGTGGATCATCCTGGCGCGCACCCGCGAGCCGGACGGCGAGCCGGTGATCCGGCTCCGAGCCGGGCTGGCGCCCTTGCGCCTCCGCCATCGCATCGTGGATGTGCTGGGGCGGGACCACAACTTCCGCTGGTTCCTAGCGGCCCGCTCGCTGGCGCAGATCACGGTGATGGCGGCGGCGTTCTACACGGTGTACGCGGTCCAGCACTTCGGGATCAGCGCGACCACGGCCGGCGCCATGACCGCGGTGTTCGCCTTCGCGCAGGTCGTCGCCAACCCCGCGATGGGCTGGGCGGGCGACCACTGGGGCTACCGGCGGATCATGGCGCTGGGGCTGACGGCGGGCGCGGCGGGGGCGGCGATCGCGCTGGCCGCGCCCGCGCCGGGCTGGCTCTTCCTGGCCTACTTCCTGACCGGCGTGGCCAACGTCGCCGCGTTCACCCTGCCGCTGGCGCTCAACCTGCGCTTCGGCACACCGATGGAACGCACGGTGTACATCGGCCTCTCCAGCTCGCTGACCGCGCCGAGCATCGTGCTCGCGCCGATCGTCGGCGGCCTGCTCGCCAGCCTGGCGGGCTACGGGGCGACGTTCCTGCTCGCGGCGCTGGGCGGTCTGGGGGCAGCGCTGGTGCTGCGGTTCAGGGTGGTCGAGCCGGGACGCGGCTCGACCGGGCACGGTGGAGCGGACCACCGGGCGGCCCAGCCCGGCCTCACCCCAGCCCCCGATTCGGCCGAAACGCCCGCCCGGTCCGATATGCCTCCGCCACCCGCTGATACTTCTCCGCCCACAGCCGACCCGGCTCGGCCTCGTCCGCCCGCAGCGCGCGCTTGACCTGGGCGGGAACGCCGGCGACCAGCACGCCGGGCGGCACCTGCATGCCCTCGGGGACGACCGCGCCGGCGGCGACGATGCTGCCCTGGCCGACGCAAGCGCCGTTGAGCACCCGCGCGCCCATGCCGACCAGGCAGTAGTCCTCCACCCGGCAGCCGTGCAGCAGGACGCAGTGGCCGACCGTGACCCAGCG
>CAZCJG010000253.1:0-7459 GCA_964498575.1 uncultured Anaerolineales bacterium
AGACCAGGCAGGTCTGCTGAGCGACCTGGATGCCCGCGAGCGCTTGGTCGAGCGCAGCGCGGTCACCCGTGAGCGGTTGCCGGAGGTCGGCGGAGGCGTTGAAGGTGACGATCGCCGCCTGGTCGCCGCGGTCGAAGCGGAGCTGGTCGAGGAAGGTCCGCGCGGCGGCGATCGCTGCGTCAATCTTCGGTCGCCCCGCCGCGGTGTGCTCGTCCATGCTGGTCGAGGCGTCGATGACCAGGACGACGTCGACGCGTCGGATGTCCGGGACGCACCGCTCGCGCAGCAGCAGCGGGAGGTAGAGCGCGTCGGGGGTGGGGGTAGTGGTGGGGGGTGGTGGGGTTCGGGTGGCGGTCGGCGTGGGCGTATCGGTCGGTGTCGGGCGGGGTGTGTCGGTCGCGGTCGGGATCGGCGTGTCGGTGGGCGTGGGGGACGGCGTCTCGGTCGGCGGCAAGCAGGCGCCGGCGACGGTGATCGCCTTGGTGGGCATCGGGAGCTCGCGCGACTTGTTCTCGACGTCGACGATTGTGGCCGAACCTTCGATCGGCCACAAGCCTTCGGCCAGCGGCTTGGCGCTGTAGGTGACGCTCAGGGGACCGGTCGGAACAGTGAGCCATGCCCAGCTCAGCGTCGTCACGCCCGTCGGGGCGTCGGTGGTGACGCGCAGCGGCGCGACGCTGGCGGAGCCGTCGATGTAGCTCAGGCCGGCGGGCAGGCGCTGCGAGAGAAATACGTCCTTCACGCCATGGGATTCTACGGTCCCGTTGAGATCGTTCTCCAGGCCACGCGCGATCTTGCCGTGGTCGTTGTACTCGCTGTAGTACTGGCCCGAGCGCGGAAGTTGTCGCGGGATGTTGCACAGCGGCACCCCGTTATTATTCGCCATCTCAAAGGGGCAGCCGACGAAGAGCGTGATGTTCTGGGCATAGACGAGCTGCGCGACGCGGCGCACGTCTTCCGGTTGCTTGCGCTGGCCGCCGAAAAAGATGACGTAGTCGCACCCTTCCTCGCTGCCGGGCGGGGTGTCCTTCCGGGCGGATACGATCATCTCGACGGCGGCGCGGGCGGCTTGGGAAGCAGGGCCGATGTGTGGGATACCCTCCTCCACCTGGTTGAGGAGTCCCCTGGCCCGGTCGAGGTGCGGTGTCAAGCGCAGGACCACCTTGGGCACGTCGAAGCGGGTGAAGTTGTAATGGACCACGCCCACCTGCACGGTGCGGTCGGGCACCGCATGGGAGTTCGCGAAGTTCTCGATCTTCTGCAGCACGGCGAGCGACTCGTCGATCTCCCACTGCGGGTGCTCGACCCAACCCGCCTGGACGAAGACGACGTTCATGCCGCCCGGGCACACCGGGCACCGCGGCTCCACGCGCACCGTCATCGACATGGTGTCGCAGACGCGAATGGTGTCGGCCGCCAAGGTGCCGGTCACGAGCCCTCCGCAGCCTGCCCTGGGCTCCGTGGGCCGCGGCTGGGCCACGGTCCTGCCTTGGGCTGGGGCAAGCGTCACTCCGACGATGATCGACGCCATGATCATCGACGCCAGGATCGTGGCGGCGAGAAAACGAGCAGTGCGCATGACATCCTCCCTCTTGGGCAACCGAAGGCGTAGGCGATCTGGGCATAGATCCCGGCCAAGCGCTCAGGGTCGCGGTCCGTTCTCCCCGGCGGCGGTGATCGCCTGAAGCTGCTCGGCCAGCCGGGTCGGGTCCGGCGCGCTGGCAGCGGCGGCGATCAGGGCCTGCAGTTGCTCGGGCTGGTCAACCCGGCGCAGGTCGTGCAGCAAGATCGCCGGTGCCTGGGGAAAGCGGCTGACCACAACCTCTTCCAAGCTGAGCTGCAGGGTTTCCACCGCGCTCTCGCGTCGAGCCGCTTGTTCGCGGGCGGCCAGCTCGGCTTCGTACTTCTGCCGCTCGGCTTGCCGCTCGGCTTCGTACTTCTGTCGCTCTTCGGCGAGTTTCTCCCCCAGCAGGTATTCGATCAGTGGCGATTCCATCAGTCGCTCCTTTCCGATCATCCGTGTGAACGCCGCCGCTCCCATCACCGGCGCGGCGAAGACGCCCAGGATCGAGAGCAGGTCCGCCTGCTCGGGCCGCGGCGCCTCGCGCAGCACTCGCTCGGCGGCCTCTTCGACCAGCCCGCGGTACGCGCCGCGCATCAGCGGGCTGAGCACGGCCAGCCCCAGACTGCCCGCCGCGAGCGCCGAGCGTGCATCCTGCTGCCACAGCCGCAGGCAGTGCACCGGCCAGTGGCTCACGGTCTGGCCGTCGATGATCTGCGTCAGCCCGTCGCCGACGTCCGCCTCGGGCGTGAGGTAGACCATCGTACCGACGACGACCTCACCCTGCGCGCGCTGGCCCACCCAGGCGAGGTAGCCCGCGAAGCGCCACAAGGCGGCCAGATCGCGGTAGCCTTGCCACTCGACCACGTGCGCATAGGTCTGGCCGCCCGGGCTGCGCACGCGCAAGATGTTGTCCAGCCGCGCCGCGCTGGCCGGGAGCTCCAGCGAATCGACGCCGAGCAGGGTCGCGAAAGGCAGGCCGAAGAGCGGCAAGAGGTCGGCGGCGCGCAGCAGGGTCAAACGCTTGAGCGGGATGTCGGTCTGCATCGTGCACGGTCCAGGCGGCGTGAGTTCGAGACGGCGCGAATTATAGTCGTCCGCCGCGGGAAGCGCGACTTTGAACGAATGTTCTAGGCGCCCGTTGAGCGCGTGGCTGGCCTGGGTTCTACTCCACCCCATCAGGCCCCATCGCGCCCTGCCGCCGTGCTCGCCTATGGAAGGAATCGGCGCACTGAAGATCGCACCAGACTACCGCCCGCCCCAAAACGCCCCCGCCGGGCAGGGCAGCGCCACCGCGATCTGGCGGTAGATCTCCGCCAGCGCCTCGCCGTCCGGGGCGTGGTAGTACCCGTCCGGCCGGCTGGCCATCGCCGCCAGCGCGCGCTGGCGACCATCGGTATCCACCAGCCGGGACGCGCCGTTGATGCTGCCATACCCTCGGCGCGGGGCTGGGCGCGGGAGGTGACGGTATGGGGCGAGGTTGGAGGCGACGCGCCGCCAGGCCCAGGTCAGGGTGGTCCAGTTGTCCGTATGTCGCCCTATTGAAGCAGAATCCACGTCAGTGGATCAAGAACCCCGTCACCAGCGCCGCCAGGCAGCCCCCAGCTTGCGTCCCGCCGCCGTCGCCCGATCCGCCGCCCGGCGGTGTCGGACCCGGCGTCGGCGTGCCGCCCGGACCGGGTTGGCCGAGCGGCGTGCCCTCGGCGCCGGTGAAGGCGTTGTAGGCGTCGCCCCGGCCGCTGCCCTGCGCCAGGGCGTCGGTGTCCGGCAGCCGGCGGGCGGCGCGGATCAGGCGGGCCTTGACGTCGGCCGGCGCGAGGCGCGCGTTGGCTTCGAGCAGCAGCGCGGCCGTGCCGGTGGCCATCGGCGTCGCCTGGCTGGTGCCGCTGACGGCGGTGTACTGGCTGTCAACCACCTCGCCCAGGGCGGTGCCCGATCCCCGCGCGGCGACGATGCCCACGCCCGGGAAGACCAGGTCCGGCTTGGCGCGGCCGTCGGCGGTGGGGCCGCGGGAGGAGAAGGTGGCGACGTGGTCGGTCGCGCTCGCCGGCTCGCCTTCGCAGGCGCCGACCGTGATCACGCGTTCGGCGGCGCTCGGCGAGCCGATGGTGTGGCCGCCCGGCCCCATGTTGCCGGCGGCGACGCAGACCACCACGCCGTGCTCGACCGCGGCGTTGCACAGGGCCGATAGCGCGTCGGTGCCGTCGGAGGGGAAGGGCGGGCCGCCCAAGCTGATGTTGATCACCCGCGCGCCTTCCTGCACCGCCCATTCCAGCCCGGCCATGACCAGGCTGGTGCGGCCGTTGCCCGAGGCGTCCAGCACGCGGGCGACGACGAGATCGGCGTCCGGCGCGACGCCCCGGTAGCGTCCACCGGAGCCGACCCCGCTGCCGGCGATGATGCCCGCGACGTGGGTGCCGTGGCCGTTGGGATCGCCCGGGGAACCACTGGCCGCCGGATCGACGAAGTCGCGGTAGGCGGCGACGCGGCCGGCGAGGTCGGGGTGAGCAGCGTCCACGCCGGTGTCCAGCACCGCCACCTTGACCCCGCGGCCGGTGAAGCCGGAGGACCAGACCCGCGGTGCCTGAATCAACGGTACCGCGTCGTCCAGCCAGGTGTGCACCGGCAGGTCCGGCCAGATCAGGTCGACCGTCGGGTCGGCGGTGAGCTGGGCGATGGTCGCGCTGGTCGCCCACATCGCCCGCGCGTTGAGCAGACCGAACTCGTGCTCCGGCGCCACGCGCGCCAGGGTCGTCAGCTCGCCGCGCGCGACGGCGGCGGGCCGCACGCGCACGATGATCGGCAGCGGCTCCTCGGTGGGCAGGGTCTTGGCGGCGACCGCCGCGGCGAGCGAGCTGTGCAGCTTGGCAGGGTTCATGGGTTCGGGCCTCGCGATGCAGGGCGGTGATGGGTGTGGGGTGGCCCGGGTGAATCAGACAGCCGGCGCGGGGCCGGGTCCGGCACGATTACCAGCGGTCCGGCGCGACTACCAGTGCTGTACCGGCCGGACCGACTCGATCGACTTGACCATCGGCATGTCGATCAGGCGCCGCAGGTCGCTGGGCTTCGCGGTGACGCAGACGCTGGCGGTCAAGCGGTAGGCATGGTCGATATGGATCTCCGCCGGTAGCTTGTCCAGCAGCGCTTCGAGCCCGTTCTTGGAGGTTACGATGGCCTGCAAGGGTGTGGTGGAGTCGCCGGCCAGCTCAAGCGCCAGCTCGGGATCCACTGAGGCGGACTGCTTCTTTGTCATCCTATGGGACCTTTCTCTACTCTTCGAGCCCTTCCAGCGCGCGTTCCTCGCGGTCGCCACTGCCTCAGCGCCGGAGCAGGTTCACGCTTTCGACGTGATGGGTTTGGGGAAACATGTCCACCGGCTGGCTTTCCACCAGCCGCCACCCGCTCCCGACCAGCTTGCGGACATCGCGCGCCAGGGTCGCCGGGTCGCAACTGACGTACACAATTGTAGGAGGTGCGAGCCGTGTCAGCAACCGCAGCGCGTCGGGCGCCACGCCCGCCCGTGGCGGATCGACGACGACGACGTCCGGCGTCTCGCCGACGTAATCCAGGCCCTCGGCCGCGTCCGCCTCCATGAGCGTCAGGTTCTCCAGCCCGGCGGCGTTGTCGATCGCGGCGGCGACGCTGTCCGGGTCGGACTCGATGGTGCAGATCTCGTCCACCTGACCGGCCAAGAGCACGCCGAGCAGCCCGACGCCGCTGTAGACGTCGACCAGGCTGCGCGTGCCGGCCGGCACCGCCGCGCGCACGAGCTCGACCAGGGTCTCGGTCATCGCCGTGTTGACCTGGAAGAAGGCCCGCGGCGGGATGATGAAGGCCTGCCCCGCGATCTCCTCGACTAAGTAAGGCCGCCCCGCGGCGACCTCGCTGCCGCCATCCGGCTGGGCGAGGACGACCGAGGCGTCGATCTCGATGTCGATGGATTCCAAGATTTCCGCCGGCGCCTGGATCACGATCATCGCGTCGCCGGTGTTGACGCCCGCGCGCAGGCTGATCTCGATCCCCGGCGGCAGGTCCAGATCCAGCGACTCAAGCAGCTCCTGCACCAGCGGGTGCGCGATGTGGCAGAGGGGGATCGGCACGATGGTCGCCCGGTCCACCGCGACGAAGCCCGCGCCGCCGGGGCCGGTGCGGACGCGGACCTGGTTGCGATAGTGCCAGGGATCGGTCATGCCGATGGCCGGCGCCACCGGGGGATCGTCGATCCCGCCGATCCGCCGCAGCGCGTCGCCTAGGATCTCGGTCTTGAATCGGAGCTGGGCGGCGTAGTCGACGTGCTGCCAGTCGCAGCCGCCGCAGAAGCGCTCCGGCCGCGCCCCGCGCTCGGGCCAGGCGCCAAAGGAGGCACAGCGCGGCGGACCGGGCAGCCGATCCGGCGACGGCGCGGCCGGCAGCTCGGCCAGGACGCCGTGCGCGAAGCGGGGCTGGACCTCGGTCAGGCGCACGGTCGCGGTCTCGCCGGGCAAGCCGCCCTGGGCGAAGACCATGCGGCCGTCCGCCGCCCGGCCCATCGCCGCGCCGCCCTGCACCATGCCGTCCAGAGCAATGGTGACGGAGCTGCCCGGCGCGCTCGACTCCGGCTCGCCGATGCCCGGGGGCGCGGCGACTTCCGGGCGCGTGTCGCCAGGCTCGCTCGGGCGCGTGTTGCCAGGCTCACTTGGGCTCATCTTTCCCCTCCTCTTCCAGCGCTTCCTGCAGCACGCGCCGCGCGACCTCGGGATTGGCCTGGCCGCGGGTGGCCTTCATCATCCCGCCGATGAGGAAAGCCAGCGTGGCCTGCTTGCCGCCCAGGTAGTCCGCCACCGCCTTCGGGTGGGCGGCGATCACGTCCCGCGCGACCTCCGCCAGCGCCGCGTCGGCCGAGATCTGGCCGAGACCCTCGCGGTCGATGATCGTTGCCGCGTCCTCGCCGCGCTCCAGCATCTGTTCCAAGACGTCCTTGCCGACCAGGTTGGTGATCGTCCCGTTGTCGACCCGCTCGACCAGCGTGGCGAGCTGGGCCGGTGGCAGGCGGTCGCCGAGCTCGGCCGTGTCCAGCCCGCGCGCGTTGATCAGGCTGAAGAGCGGCCCGGTGATCCACGGGGCGATCGCCCGCGGCGCGCCGGCGTATGCGGCGATGGCCGCCTCGGCGTAGTCGGCCGTCGGGCGATCGCGCGTGAGGAGGCGGGCATCGACCGCGCGCAGGTCGAAGTCCACAGTCAGGCGATCCCGCCGCGCCGCCGGCAGCTCGGGCAGGTCGGCGCGCGCCGCTTCGATCCACGCCGGGTCCTGCACCAAGGGCGGCAGGTCCGGCTCCGGGAAGTAGCGGTAGTCGTGCGCCTGCTCCTTGGTCCGCTGCGCCGCGCTGCGCCCGGCCGACTCCAGCCAGCCGCGGGTTTCCTGCGCCACCGGCCGGCCGGACTCCAGCGCGGCGATCTGGCGCCGCTGCTCGTGGGCAAGCGCGGCGCGCACGGCGGCGATGCTGTTGAGGTTCTTGATCTCGACCTTGGTGCCGAGCTCCGCCGCGCCGCGCCGGCGGACCGAGCAGTTGACGTCCACCCGCAGCGCCCCGGCCGCCATCACCGCGGTCGAGGCGCCGATCCAGCGCAGGAGCTGGCGCAGCGTGTCGACGTAGGCCGCGGCCTCGTCCGGCGAGCGCAGGTCCGGCCGGGTGACGATCTCGACCAACGGCACCCCCGCGCGGTTGAAGTCGACCAGCGCGCCGCCCGGCACGTGCGTCAGCTTGCCGGTGTCCTCCTCGATGTGTAGGCGCTCGATGCGCACGGTCGTCGTTCGGCCGTCGACGTCGAACTCGACCCTGCCGTCCGTGCCCAGCGGCCGGGCGTACTGGCTGATCTGGTAGCCCTTCGGCAGGTCCGGGTAGTGGTAGTTCTTGCGCTC
>CAZCJG010000254.1:0-7451 GCA_964498575.1 uncultured Anaerolineales bacterium
ACCGCGGCTAGGGGCGGCGGAGCCGCCGAATGTCGCCCTTCGGCGACAACATAACTCGCGATCGTCAGATGTACCAAGTCGGCGAAGGCCGACGCTCGGCCGCAGGCCCCGAGCCGCGGTTTCCAACCGCCTGGCTCCCGCGGGCGAGAACGCGTTCGCTCTGCTCGCGTTTGCCCCTGGGCCGCGGCCCGTGGTAGAATGCGCGCCCGAGATGCCATCGGGAACCTCGCGGGCCCGCCGACGGGCGGCGCCGGCACACAGCACCAGGGAAACCACGTCCCTGGTCTTTTTTTGCCCACCGGAGGTCGCTGGATGACGACGCACACCCTGCCCGGCCTGGTTGACGTCCACGTCCACCTGCGCGTGCCCGGCGGCGAGCACAAGGAGACCGTCGCAAGCGGGACCGCCGCCGCGCTGGCCGGCGGCGTCACCGCCATTCTGGCGATGCCCAACACCTCGCCGCCGATCACCGACGGGGCGGAGCTGGACGCCGCGCGGGCCGCGCACCAGTCGGCGCTATGCGACGTCGGCCTCTACCTCGGCGCGACCGACACGAATGCGGCGGCGACGGCGGCGGCGGCCGAACGCGCGTGCGGGCTGAAGATCTACGTCGACGAGACCTTCGGGCCCTTGCGGATCGAGACGCTGCCGGCGCTTTCCGCCCATTTCGCGGTCTGGCCGCGCGGCAAGCCGATCGTCCTGCACGCCGAGGAGGTCGCGGTCGCGGCGGCGATCGGGCTCGGCGCGGCCTACCGCCAACACGTCCACATCGCCCACGTCAGCCGGGCGGAGGAGATCCGCCTTATCGCCCATGCCAAGGCGGCGGGCCTGGCCGTCACCTGCGAGGTCACGCCGCACCACCTGTTCCTGACCGAGGACGACCTGCCCGCCCTCGGTCCCTTCGGCCTGATGCGGCCGCCGCTGGCGCGTCCGGAGGACAGGGACGCGCTGTGGGAGCACCTGGACGCGGTGGACTGCATCGCCACCGACCACGCGCCGCACACCCGCGCCGAGAAGCTCGGCCCGCAGCCCCCGCCCGGCGTGCCGGGGCTGGAGACGCTGCTCCCGCTGCTCCTGACCGCGGTAGCGGACGGCCGTCTGACCCTGGACCGCCTGGTCGAGCTGACCAGCACGACCCCGGCCCGGCTGTTCGGTCTGGCGACCCCGGCCGAGAGCACGGTCGAGGTCGAGCTCGGCCCGGCCTGGGTGCTGCCCGAGCGCGGCTACCAGACCCGGCCGGACTGGTCGCCCTTCGCCGGCATGACCGTCCGCGGCCGGGTGCTCAGGACGACCCTGCGCGGGCGGGTGGCATGGGCGGACGGCGAAGTCCGCGCGGCGCCGGGGGCCGGGCGGGTGCTGTTCGGTCCCACGCCCGGATCGGCAGCATGAACCGTGGCCACCCGCCATCAGGCACGCGAGCTCCCACTAGAAGACCATCGGAAGGCTCACCCCCTCGAATGGAGAAAGGTCAAGATGATGATCACCGAAGCAACCGGCACGATCACACCCACCAATGGCACCGACAGCCGGCGCCGCCCGCACGGGCTGGCGGGGCAGGACATCCTGTCGGTCCACCAGTTCAATCCGGCCAACCTGGCCGCGGTCTTCGCGACGACCGACGAGATGCGCGCGATCGTCGCGCGTGACGGCGGCACCGACCTGCTGGCGCGGCGGGTGCTGGCGGCGCTGTTTTACGAGCCGAGCACGCGCACCAGCGCCAGCTTCATCGCCGCGATGGAGCGGCTGGGCGGCAGCGTGATCCCGATCACCCAGGGCGTCCAGTTCTCCAGCGTCTCCAAGGGCGAGAGCCTGCCCGACACCGTGCGCACGCTGGAGCAGTACGCCGACGTCATCGTCCTGCGCCATCCGGTGGTCGGCAGCGCGCGCATCGCGGCCGACGCGGCCGGCGTGCCGGTGATCAACGCCGGCGACGGCGCCGGCGAGCACCCGACCCAGGCCCTGCTGGACCTCTACACGATCCGGAGCGAGCTCGGCCGCCTGGACGGCCTGCACATCGCCCTGGTCGGCGACCTGCGCTTCGGCCGCACGGTGCACTCGCTGACCAAGCTGCTGCTGCAATACGACGTCAAGCTGACCTTCGTCTCGCCCGAGATCCTGCGCCTGCCGCTCAACCTGATGAACGAGGTCCGCGACGCGGGCGTGGACGTGCGCGAGACCTACAACGTCGCCGACATCATCGGCGACGTCGACGTGCTGTACGTCACGCGCGTCCAGAAGGAGCGCTTCACCGACCTGGCGCAGTACGACGAGGTGAAGGACTTCTACGTGATCACACCGGAGATCATGACCGGCGCGCGGCACGACATGATCCTGATGCACCCCCTGCCGCGCATCAGCGAGATCGCGCCCGAGGTCGACGCCGACCCGCGCGCGGCCTACTTCCGGCAGGTGCAAAACGGCATGTTCCTGCGCATGGCGCTGCTCGCGGCAGTGCTGGGGAGGATCTGATGGCACCATCCACGCTCTCGACCTCCGATGCGGATCGCGGATCCTCGACCGGGCCGGTCCCGCGGCTCCCCGCCACGCCCGAACCGGTGCCCGCGGCCAACTTCAACAGCCGGTTGGACCTGGCGATCGGCGCCACGGGCTCGCTGCTGTGCGTCGGGCTGGATCCCCGCCACGATCGGCTCGACGAGCCGGTGGCGGACTTCTGCCGGCGGATCATCGATGCCACCTACGCCGCGGCGGTCGCTTTCAAGCCCAACAGCGCCTTCTTCGAGGTGCTCGGCCCCGCCGGCATGGCCGACCTGATCACCGTGCTCGGCCACCTGCCGGACGACCGGCTGATGATCCTGGACGCCAAGCGTGGCGACATCGGCTCGACCGCCCAGGCCTACGCCCGCGCGGCGTTCAAGACCTTCGGTGCCGACGCGGTGACGGTGAACCCCTACCTCGGCGGCGATGCCGTCGCGCCGTTCCTGGAGGACCCGCTGCGGGGCGCCTTCGTGCTCTGCCACACCTCCAACCCCGGCGCGGTGGACTTCCAGACGCTCGACGTCGGCGGCCGGCCGCTCTACCTGGAGGTCGCGCGCCAGGCGGTGAGCTGGAACCGCGCCGACAACGTCGGGCTGGTGGTCGGCGCGACCTACCCCGAGGCGCTGGCGGCGGTACGCGCGCTGGCGCCCGAGCTGCCCTTCCTGATCCCCGGCGTCGGCGCGCAGGGCGGGGCGCTGGAGGACGCGGTGGGCGCCGGGCGCGACGCGCGGGAGCGCGGGATGGTGATCAGCAGCTCGCGCGACGTCATCTACGCCGGCGACCCGGCGCTGGCGGCGCTGCGGCTGCGCGACGCGATCAACACGGCGCGGGCGAGGAGGTAGCGGGATGACCACGGCCCACGACCGCTTGATCCTCGGCCTGGCGGAGCTCGGCGCGGTGCAGTTCGGCAGCTTCACGCTCAAGAGCGGGGCGAGCTCGCCGGTGTACATCGATCTGCGGCTCCTGGTCTCGGACCCCGCCCTCCTCGCCGAGGCGGCGCGCGCCTACGCCGAGATCCTCGGCGGGTTGACCTTCCAGCGCATCGCCGCGATTCCCTATGCCGGCCTGCCGATCGGCACCGCGGTGGCGCTGGCCACCGGGCGGCCGATGATCTACCCGCGCAAGGAGGTCAAGGCCTACGGCACCGGGCAGGCGATCGAGGGCCGCTTCACGCCGGGCGAGACCGTCGTGCTGCTCGACGACCTGATCTCCAGCGGCGGCAGCAAGATCGAGGCGATCCGCCCGCTGGAGGCCGCCGGCCTGCGCATCCGCGACATCGTCGTCCTGATCGACCGCCAGGGCGGCGGCGCGGCGGACCTGGCGGAGGCCGGCTACCGCCTGCACAGCGTCCTGACCCTGCCCGAGATCGTCGCCACCCTGCACTCAGCCGGCCGCGTCAGCGACGACCAGCGGGCGGCGGTGCTGGCGTTTCTGGGGGAGACCTCTCTGGAATAGCCTTCACGCGATCCATCCCTATCATTGCGGCCCATTGCGGCCGGTTCCCGTCCACGCCCGTCCATCGAAAGGAGTCCCACACACCATGCCCACCCTGACCATCGAAGGCCATGGCACGTTCGAAGTTCCGCACGGCCGGCGCCTGGCCGTGGCGATCGAGGAGAACGGCTTCGACAACCTGCACCGCTGCGGCGGCTTCGCCAAATGCACCACCTGCCGCGTCGTCTTCACCGCGGGCGAGCCGACGCGGATGACGCGCGCGGAGTACGACAAGCTGGTCGAGAAGGGCAGCTTCGGCGACTTCCGCCTGAGCTGCCAGTGCCAGGTGACCGAGGACATGGCAGTGCGCCCGCTCCTGCGCTGGTCGACCTCCGGGCTGGACGATCCCGGCCCGGAGCTGGAGCCGGGCATCACCCCCGATCCCGAATGGATCGTCATGCCGCCGTCGGACCCGGTCTGGCCCCAGGACGCCGAGGGCTGGCGCGAACTGCTATCGCGCGTGCTGCGCCTCAGCCCAGAGGACGCTCAGGAACGCTACCACGCCGGCATCCTGCCGCGCGATACGCTCGCGGGCTGGATCGAGGCGCGCTACGCCGCGGCCCGCGGCTACCACCCGGACTTCGCGCCGGCCCTCATCCGCAACCTCGACGGCCTGCTCGCCTGGGCCTTCGGCGACGGTCCGGAGCCGCATTGGCCGGGCGACGACACGACGACGACGTGATCCGTTCTCATAATCTATTGCGCGATCAACAACCCCACTTCATCGTATCGTAGGGGTAGAACCGCAATGGGTGTTAGGGCCGCCCCTCCGCCGAGCCGACATTGCGCGCGTCGCGGCGGTAGGCCGGCCAGGCGGCGTCCGGATCGAGCCCGCCGGCGGCCGTGCCGATCGCGTAGACCGTGCCGCGCTGGGTCGGCACGTACAGCACGCCGCCCGGCGCGAGGTTGATCGAGCCGCCGGTGAACGCGTCCAACTCGACCGTCCAGGCCGGCGCCCCCGTCGCGCGGTCCAGCGCCTGGACCATCCGCCCCGCCGCGACGTAGACCCGGCCATCGTCGCCCAGCGCCGGCGCACCTTTGGCCGGCTCGCCGACGAAGCGCGCCCAGCGCTCATGCACCGAACCATCGCTCAGGTCGACGTCCAGCGCGACCAGCCGCCCGTCGGTGCCCATCAGGAAGACCTCGGTGGTCCCGCCGGCCGGGTCGACGCGACCGAGGATGGGCGAGGCGGCGACCCGGGCGCTGATCGGGTACTCCAGCACGCGCCGCGGCGTGCCCGCCAGGTCGTAGGCGAGCAGCCGCGCGCCTTCAGCCATCGTCGCGGTGAGCCACGCGACTTGCCCGTGGGCCGCGAGGGAGGACGGATCGTCGAAGCCGTCGAGGTCGATCACCGTGTCCGGTGTGGCCCGGCCGTGTCCGTGTACCTGATGCAGGCGCGCCGGCACAGGCTGGGTCACCCAGGGCGGCGGCAGCGGCTGGTCGGCCGAGGGATGGCCCGATGCCGCGGCGGGGGTGGCGCGGGCAGCCGCGGACTCCGCTGCGGTGACAATGGCCGCGGCACTGCGTTCGACCTGCGCTGAGGGCAAGTAGGCTTGGTGCCGGAGTTCGACCGTGGCGGTCGGAGATGCGGTCGCCGAGCGGGTCGCGGTCGGTGTAAACGCGATCGCGGTCAGCGTGGCCGCCAGCGCCGTGCCGGTGGCACGGAGATCGGGGGTCGGGGTAGGGGTCCGAAACACCGTCGCGGTCGATGTGGCCGTGGGCGGTGTGCCGGTCGGCAGCACCCAGTCGTCATACGGCGGGGCGGCGAACACCGCTGATCCGTCGGCCAGGATCGCGGGCGAAGCGGTGATCGGGCCGGTGGGCGTGGACCACGCGTCGGCGCGGAGCAGCTCGCCAGTCCGATTCATCACCAGGATGACGCCGAAGTCGACGCCGGCCCCCCAGCCATGCGACGCGGCGAAGATCCGCCCGTCGCGGGCGAGCGCGGGTGAGGTGTCGATCTGGCTCCACGTGTGCTCGAACCGTTGGACCCACTTCACGCTGCCGTCGGGCCGGATCGCGAAGAAGTAGTTGGGGACGATCACGTCGTCGCCGATGTAGATTGTACCTTCGTCGTCCAGGGCGGCCGAGCCATGGAAGGCCTGGGGACCGAAATCCGGCCCATGTTCCTCGTAATCGAACACCCATTTGCGCCGGCCCGCGCAGTCCACCGCGTACATCAAGCCGTCCAATGTTCCGAAGTAGACCGTGCCGTCGGCCGCGATGGCCGGCGCGCTGACGATCTCCCCGCTGCCATCCGCCCGCCACAGCACCGCGCCGGGCGTCGGCAGTGGGCAGGCGGCGCCGGGGGTGGGCGTGGCGATTGAGGGCTGCGGGAACTCCGAGCAGGTCCCGCCGGGTGTGCCGTCGGCAGCGTAGCGGCGCAGGCTGACGCGGGCGGGATCGCCGGGCGCATGGCCCAGGACGCGGATATCGCCGCCCCCGGCGATGTCGATCGGCACCAGGCCGGCGGTGGGCCACGTGCGCATGAGACGACCTTCGTCGGTAAATTGCAGCACCTGCCCTTCGGCATCCGCCGCCCCGCCCGGCTGAGCGTAGACCCACACGTCCCCGGTGTAGATGCCCACGGCGCGCGGCGTCAGGTCGAGATCGAGCTCAAGGTGCTTCACTCCATCGGGGGAATACCGGAGGAGCGTGCCGCCCGCGCCCGCTGCCCGGGCTGAAACCACGTAGATCGCGTGCTGGTAGTTCCGGTCGAGCAGCGCCGCCAGATCGCGCGGTTCGCCGGAGAGGTCCCAGGTCTTGATCTGCGTGCCATCTGCGGCATGGGCGCTCACCCGCGCGGGCCGCGCCCCATCGCCGGCGTGCAGCAGGTAGATCGTGGTCGTCTCGCTTTGCCGGATCGTGGCGATGCGCCGGGCGGTCGGCAGCGGCGCGAGCCACTGGCCCAGCGGCTCGCCCGTCACCGAATAGCGCGCCACATGCGCGTTGGTCAGCGCCCAGACCTCGGGCGGGCCGAAGCCCTCGTCCAGCGCCAGGTCCGCCACCGATCCGGTTCGCCAGCGCGCGATCTCGATGCAATCGTCGCTGGTGCGCGCGATGCCGCCGGCCGAGGCCAGGTCGGCGCGCATCGCCAGGTAGGTGTCGCCGCTGTAGCCGACGTCCAGCGCTAGGGGAAGGTCCGGGGCGTCGGCCGGCACCGGCTGGTCCGGCGAAAGCAGCAGTCCCGCCGCCGCCAGGGCGAGCGCGAGCACGGCGGCGGCGCGGCGTGGGTCGTCGAACATGGCGCATCTCCTGGCCGGATGGGGTCGATCCGCACGGAAGCGTGTGGCTTGCCCGTGATACGATTGGCCGACGCCGGGCGTGACCCTTGGGCCTGCACCTTGCCCGCGTCCGAGAGCGTAGCGGCGGGTCCCTGTATGCTAGAATAGAGCATACAGAGTGATCAGACGATCAAGAGGAGACTCCTATGCGCACCACCATTCACGTCGACGACGAGG
>CAZCJG010000255.1:0-7445 GCA_964498575.1 uncultured Anaerolineales bacterium
CTGCGCGGTGGATGCGGGCCGGGCGGAGCTGGAGACCAGCCGGCACGCGTTCGAGCACGCAGCGGTCTTGGTGCTCCTGACCGACGGGCGATCCAACCCCCGGCCGGCCAGCGAGGCGGTGGCGCGGGCGGCGGTGGCGAAGGCGGCGGGGGTGGTCGTGTTCACGATCGGGCTGGGCGAGGAGCTGGACGCCGAGGCGCTCTTGGCGATGGCGAGCCGGCCGGAGTACGCCTACCGCGCCGCGGACGGCGAGGCGCTGGCGGAGATCTACCGCGCGATCGCGGTGGCGATTCCCTGCCCGGCCGATGCCTTCTGGGGAGGGCGGTGAGGCGCCGCGCACCTTGCGTGGAGGCCTGACCGGGATGGCAGCCAGCCTGGGCCGAGCCTACGGTTCCTCGCACGGCCGCAGCCGGTCCGCGAGTCCGCCCGCCGCCGTGGCCAGGCTCTCGCCGGCGGGTGGCGAGACCACGATCGACGTGATCTGGTCCAGGAAGGCGCGGGGGGATTCGGCCAGGGCATAGAGCCGGATGCCGGCGGCGGCGAGCCGGCTGGCCTCCAGGCTGGCGGACGACCCCACGGCGGCGTCCGGGGCCGGGCCGTCGAAGGCGACGACGAGGCCCTGCGTTCGGCCATCGGCCGCCCGGGTCGCGAGGTCGGCCGCGGCGGCGCGCAGGGCCAGGTCCCAGCGCGCGCCGGGCCGCGGCGCCAGGCCGCCGAGCGCCCGATCGAGCGCCGCCGCGTCCCCGCCGGACTCGATCAGCGCGGCCTGCCGGTCGAAGCCGACGATGGCCGCCGAATGCCGTGCCAGGTCGTAGCGCGCCAGGAAGGCCCGCGCCGCGGCCACCCGCTCGGCCAGCGCCGCGGCGCCCGCCCTGCCGGCGGGATCGGCCGGCCCGCCGGGATCGACCGGCACGACCAGCACCACGTGCAAGCGGTCGAAGGGGCAGACGTCGCGTAAGGCCGAGGGGAAGTAGGCCGGCGCCGGCGTCGCGGTCGGCGTCGGGGAGGCGGTGGGGGTGGGCGAGGCAGTGGGGGTGACGGTGGCCGTGGCGGTCGGCGTCGATGTCCGGGTCGCCGTCGGGCTGGGCGTCGGTGTAGCGGTGTGGGCCGGCACTTCGACCGCGACTGTCGGCAGCGTCAGGCGGCGGCGGACCCCGTCGGCGTCGATGTAGTCCGCTACCGCGCCCGCGCCGACGATTACCGTGCCGGGGCCGGGCAGCGCCGCCGGATCGGGCAGGGTGATGCCGTAGCTCACCGTCACCCCGCCCGCCGGCAGCAGCTCGGCATGCCAGTCGAGCGCGCCCGGCCGTTGCAGCGGTCGGGGCGCCCAGGCGCCCCGGCGCCACGCGGCCGGGCTGGGCGCGGGCTCGTGGATCGTCAGGTCGCGCGCCCAGCCGCGGACGCGGTCGGCCTGGATCTGCCGGTAGAGGTTCAGCGGTCCCGGCACCGCCGCGTCGGCCACCCGCGGCGCATCGCGCACGATCGCGCCCAGGCGTTGCACGGACGCGGTGCCACCGACGGCCAGGCCGTAGATCGAGAGGCCCAGCCGCCGGGCACGCTGGACGGCCGCCGCGGCGGCGGGCTGCGGGCTGTCGCCGTCGCTGACCAGCACCAGGGCCGGCAGCCCATCGGCGCGGCGGGTCGCGGCGAGCGTGCGGCTGGCCTGGTCGACCGCCGCGGCCAGATCGGTCGCGCCGCCCGCCACCTTGGCGTCCAGGGCGGCGAGCACGGGAACGGGATCCCCCGACAGGCCGGCCGCCACGCTGGTCGTGATCGCGAAGGTCGCCAGCCCGATGCGCGTCGCCGGCCCCGCGGCCAGCTCCGCCAGGCGGGTCACCGCGGCCTGCGCCTGATGCAGCGGGGCGCCGGCCATCGATCCCGAGGTGTCCAGCAGGAACAAGATGTCCGCGCCCGCCAGGGGCGTTGGCCCGGGACAAGCGGCGGCCAGCCTCAGCGTCACGGTCACCGCGCTGCCCGCCAGCGCCACGCCCGGCACGGCGTAGCGCGTGGCCTGGACGCGGCAGGCGCCGATGCCCGGACCCGCCGGTTCGACTCCCGTGGGATCGGGATCGTCCGCGGGATCGTAGACGCGCAGGCCGTGGTCGACCCCATCCGACACGTAGACGCGGCCGCTCGGGTGGACGGCGACGTCGGCGGGCGCGAGCGGCGTGCCGTCGGCGGCGACGGGTCGCCAGCGGCGGAGCACGGTTCCATCGGACAGGTCGTGGACCTCGACGAAGCCGTCGCCGGTCAGGGCGGCCGCCAGGGCGCCATCGGGTGAAACGTCCACCCGCCGCGGGCCGAAGGCCAGGCCGCTGCGCCAGCCGGGCGCGGCGGCCTGGCCGCTCCCGCCACCGGGACCGCCGGCATCCGTCGGTTCGATCGACGCGGCGAGGAGGTGGGCGACGAGGCCGAGCCCGGCCGGACCGCCCGGCAGCGCGCCGCCGGCGTCGCTGGGCCAGAGCAGGGCGGCGCGCCGGATCTCCTCGCGGAAGCTCCCGCTGGCCGCATCGTAGACCGCCAGCGCGCCCAGGCGCGGGCGGGTGACCAGCACGGCGTCGCCGGCCAGGGCCAGCCGGCTCTCGCGCGAGCAATCGCAAGACCGCTCCCAGGTCGGCGCCCGCGACGCGGCGTCAGGCAGGCGCGCCAGCCGGCCGGCGTCGGTCAGCAGGTAGACCGCGCCGTCCCCCGCGACCGCCAGGTCGTAGGCGCCGGGCAGGCCGCCGAGCAGCCGCGTGCCGCCGTCCGCGTCGACGGCGGCCAGGCGCCCGGACAGGTCGTCGATCACCAGGGCCGTGCCGTCCGGTCCGATATCGACCGAGGGGCTGGCCTCCCCCCGCGCCGGGAGCGCCGGCGCGACGTCCTGGGGCGCGAACCCGCCCCGCGCCGCCGCGCCGAACACCGAGGTCGGCGCCCCCCCGGCGGTGTCGGTCGTGACGATCTGGAAGCGCCCGGTGGCCGTGGTGATGGCCACCGCGGTGCCCAGCGCGCTGATCGCCCAGGGCCAGCCCGGCGCCTCGGGATGGCCGGTCGCCAGGTCCGCGGCGGACAGGCTTCCGACAAGCTGGAGCTGGGCATCGAAGGTCAGGAGCAGTGGCGCCAGCGGATCGGCGGCCGGCGCGTCCCCGAAGGTGCCGGCCAGCGGCGCCGGAGTCTGGGGAGTCATGGGTGCCGGGCGGACCAGCACGTGCAGTCCGCCACTCGGAGCCGCCGCTACCGCCAGGGGTACCGACGCCGCCAGGTCCGGGCCGGGACTCTCGCGCCCGGCCAGGTCGAAGATCCGCACCTGGCGCGTGGCAGGGTAGGCGGCGGCGATCCGACCATCCGCGAGGACCGCGATGCGCAGCACGGCGTCCTCGGACGGCGTCAGGTTCGCGACCGGGCTGCCGCGGCCGCCGCCGGCTTGCCCCAGCGCGCCGGACAGGTCGATCGCCAGCGCGCCAAGCCCGGGATGCCAGGCCAGGTCCGGCAGGCCCCGTGCGGAATCCAGCGTGACCAGCGGCGCGTGCACGCCGTCGCCGAGCTCGAGCTGATACAACAGGCGCGGGTCGGGATCCGGCGTCTCGGGTCCCGTCCGATAGCAGGCCCAGATGATGGCCAGCAGGCCGGATTGCGGATCGCGCTCCAGCGCGACCGGAGGCATCGTCCTGCATCCGAAGCGGCCCATGTCGCGCGGATCGGCGGCGATGCTGTGCACGGGGTTCCCGGCGGCGTCGTAGAGCACCACCGCCTGGCTCCTCGCATCGGCGACGTACACCCCCTCGGGCGCGAGCACGATGTCCAGCGGCTCGGGCGGGAGGAAGTCCGGCAACGCCGCCACCAGGCGCGGCGAGGCACCAGCTTGGGCCGGCGACGGGTCCCGGAGCGGGTAGTCGTAGCGGGCGCGGTAGCCGTAAGCGGGTGGCACGGCACCGTGGAGCTGGCCAGGGGTGGCGGAGAGCGGCGTGGAGAGCAGTGGAGCCGGGGTGGACGTGCTGGGCGGAGGGGGTGTGCCGGGCGGAGGGGACGCGCTGGGTGGTGTGGAAGACGGTGACGGCGTAGGCGGCGGTGTGCCTGAAGCTGTCGCGGCGGTTGGCGTGATCGCCGGCGTGTTGGCTGGCGTTCCGGCGGCCGGGAGCCGGAAGTCGATGCCGCGGGTGGTCCGGCCTTCGATCACGGTCACGGGGCCGGCGGCGTTGCGGTCGGAGGTGCCGGGATACCACTGGTCGACGAAACCACCCTGCTCGGCGTGGACGCGGAAGCTGCCGTGTCCGGTCTCGACGAGGTAGTTTCCAGCGTCGTCGGTCGACACGAAGTAGGCCGGAACCCCGCCTTCGGCCTCGGCACGTACCTGCGCGCCCGGCAGCGGTTGCCCGCCGGGGTCGGTCACCCGGCCGGCGATGCCCGCGATCTCGGGGGTCGGCGGGGCCGACGGCGTGCCGGCCGGCGCGGGCGAGGCGGTGGGCGGCCGCGATGGAGCTGCCGTCTCGGCAGGCCCGGCCGGGGGTCGGAGGCCCGTCGACGCAGGTGTCGGCGCCGGGGCGCGAGGGAGGCCCGGCGTGGCGCTCGCGGTAGGGCTGGGCGTGGCGCTGGGTGACAGGGCGACGATCGCCCTCACCATCGTCGTCGCCGTGGTCGCCGAGAACCCTGGCCGGCGCCCAACGGGCGCTTCTGACATGCCTACGCGCCCGCGGCCGGCCGAGTCCGCGGCCGTGTCCGTGGCGATTACCCGCGTGGGACGGCCGGCGGGCGCGGCCTCGCGCGACCGCGCGACGAGGGTCGGCGCGAGCAGCGGGGCGGGGGTGGCGGCCACGCGGAGGTCCGCGTCACTGCCTGCCCAGCGCAGCGCGAACAGACCCACGATCGCCACGAAGAGGATCGCCAGCAAGGCGGGCAGGGCCAGGCTGGGCCGGGTGGGCGGGGGGAGCGGCGCCAGCTCGTCGATCGCCAGGCGGATGCGGGCGCGATCCAGCGCGGGCATCGGCGGTGGCGGGAGTTCGCGCATCGACCGGGCCATCTGGACCAGGTCGTCGAGCTCGGGGCGGAGCGCCGGGTAGCGCGCCAGGACCGCGGCGGGGTCAGCGCCGGCGTCGATGCGTTCCAGGCAGTCTTGCAGGGCGTCGTCCAGGCCGGGGGTCATCGGACCAGCTCCCCTTCTTCGGTCAAGCGGCGCCGTAAGGCCGCCAGGGCGCGGCGTTGGAGCTTCTTCACCGCGTCCTCGGAACGCCCGATGATCTCGGCGGTCTCGGCCAGGCTGAGGCCGGCGATGAAGCGCAGGCCGAGCACCTGCTGCTGGATCTCGGTCAGCTCGGCCGTGGCGGCCGAGAGCTGCTCGGCGCCGAGCCGCAGCTCGACCTGGCGCGCCGGATCAGGCGCGCCGGACGGCAGATCGGCCGCCACCTCGTCGCCATCCGCCTGCCAGGCCAAGTGCCCGGCCTGGCGCGACCGGGCGCGACGGTCGTTGAGCACGCAGTTGTGGGCGATGCGGATCAGCCAGGCGCCGAAGCGCTCGGGATGCTGCAGCCGCGCGATGCCGCGGAAGGCGCGGATGAACACGTCCTGGGTCAAGTCCGCCGCCACGGTCAGGTCGCCTACCTGAAAGCGGACGTAGCGGTAGACCTCGTCGACATGCCGCTCGTAGAGCGCCCCAAACGCCTCGCGCTCGCCCGCCATCGCCTGCCGGACCAGCGCGTCGGGGTTGGGGGCGGGCTCCGGGGTTCGCATCCGGACCTTCTCCTGCCGCAAGGGCAACCTGCTCTTCCGGACCGGAACAATCCGGTCCACGACGCCGAAGACCGCTTCACCGGCCTGATGACCGTGGCTCATGATGGCTACAGACACCGGCGGGGCGGCCGAGGGGACGGGCCACCCCGCTCACGTCCCCAGACTCAGTCCCGCTACATCCGCAGGCTTGGACCCCCCGCTCACACCCCGCGGCTCAGCGACGCGATCTCCTGGCGCAACTTCTCGATCAGAGCGGGCGCATGGTGTTCGCGCTCCGGGCCCAACCGGGCCAGATGGTACTTCTTGAAGGCCAGCTCGCCGCACAGGCTGTAGAAGCGCCCGGTCTGCCCCCAGCGCCCCGTGCCGAGCGCGCCCCAGCGCGACACGAGCTGCCCGAACACCGACGAGGCGGCCTGATATTGCGCCGCGGTCAGGTTGCCCAGACCGATCTCCTCGTGCAGGTGATCGCGCATCACCTTGCCCTCGCGCCACACGAGCAGCAGGATCAGCACGAAGACCCCCGCGAAGCCGGCCCAGTCGATCAGGCTGCCGAGGAAGCACAGCGCCACGTTGCCCAGGCTGGCGAGCAGGTTGTGGAAGCTGTGCGCGCCGACCGCCACCATGTAGCCCAGGATCGGCGCCAGAAGGCAGATCACCCCGGTGCTGAGCCGTGCCACCGCCAGGCCGATGCCGGTGAAGGCGGTCAACATGGCATGCAGGAAGGGGATCAGCAAGATGCGGACTAACGCGACGATCAACAAGCCTGCCATGCCCTGCTCGCCATAGCCGGACAAGATGTAGTTGATGTTCTCGGCGGCCGCGAAGCCGAAGCCCACCAGGCAGCCGTAGATCACCCCATCCAGCACCGAGTCGAACTCATGCCGGAAGAACAGGAAGACCCCCAGGACGGCCAGGCCCTTCACCGTCTCCTCGACCGGCGGCGCGACGAGCACGGCGGTGCCGATGTTCGCCAGCGCCTCGCTGCCGGTGGCAAAGATGATGCCGACGCCGAACAGGGTGTTGATGACCAGCGCGGAGCCCGCCGCCACGACGAATCCCCACAGGAACACGCCGAGCATGAGCAGCGGCGGCTCCTTCTCGTAGCGATCGAACCAGGTGATCAGCACGGCGAACAGCACCATGGGGACGATCCCCAGCAGCACCGCGAAGAGGATTGCAAGCAGCACGCTCATGCCAGGTTCTCCGAGCCAAGGCGTCGCGCCGGGCGACGCCAAACATCTTGCCAACGAGGCGCCGCAAGTATACCACGGGCCGGCTGCGCAGGGTCTGGCTGCCTCCTGGGAGCGCATGGTAGAATTCAGGATCACATCACCCCAAGGAGCACCACCCATGCAAGCCCTGCTCGACACGCTCGGCCTCGCCGCCGTCAATCCCGGCGCCTGCACAGGCCCCGGCGGCTGGATCGCCGATCCGGCCGGCACCCGCCTGACGTCCTACAACCCCGCGACCGGCGCGCCGCTCGCCGACGTCGCCCAGGCCTCGGCCGCGACCTACGACGTGGTCGTCGGCGCGGCCCAGGCGGCCTTCGAGACGTGGCGGGGGATGCCGGCGCCCCGGCGTGGCCTGGTGGTGCGGGACCTCGGCCAGGCGCTGCGCGAGGCGCGCGAGCCCTTGGGCGAGCTGGTGGCGCTGGAGATGGGCAAGATCCGCGCCGAGGGCCTCGGCGAGGTGCAGGAGATGATCGACATCTGCGACTTCGCGGTCGGCCTCTCGCGCCAGCT
>CAZCJG010000256.1:0-7405 GCA_964498575.1 uncultured Anaerolineales bacterium
GGACGACGTCGGTGCGGTAGGCGTCCGAGAGGCAGAGCTTGCTCTTCTCGGCCATGGGGAGGTAGATCACCCCCGGCGTCGGCGTCGGGGTGATGGTCGGGGAGGGCGTGATGGTCAAGGTGGGGGTGGCTGGGACCGTCGCGGTCGCGGTGGGGGTCGCGGTATCCGTCGCGGTGTCGGTGGCTGTCGGCGTATCGGTCGCGGTCGGGGTCGGCGTGGCGAGCGTCTCGCCGCACAGCAGCTCGAGGTCGCCCAGACCGTTGGCCTTGCCGAAGTTGGTGCGGCCGGCATTGCCGACGTAGAGCGTCTCGCGCCGCCGATCGCCGCCGGTGTCCAGGTTGAACCAGATCGCGCCGCCGGAGTGGATGGTCCATGGTGAGACGGCGGTGTTGACCACCGTGTGCTGCGTCGTAAGCCGCGCCAGGCCGCCGAAGCCGGTGTCGATGTGGAAGCCGCCGGTCGCGTTCATGCCGGGGCCGGCGTCCTCGTTGAAGAACTCCGGCCAGGGATCGGCCGTCCACGTCGTCCCTTCCCGCCGCGCAAGGACGATGTCGCCGAAGGGATGGCCGCTCAGCTCGCCGCGCGGCAGGTTGCGGTTGCGGTCGTAGAGCGACATGTCGCCGATGCGGTCGCGGAAGCCGAGGATCATGTCGCCCGCGTCGCTGAACTCCAGGTCGGCCAGCATCGGCATAGGGTAGATGTAGGCGTGGTCGTGGGTGCCGGCCGGGGCGATCGAGTCCGTCCCGTCCCGCCAGGGCAGCCAGCGCGCGTCGATGCGCGGCGGGATGGTGCCGCGGAAGTAGCTGAGCTTGAAGTTGAGCACCGCGCGCATGTTCTTGCCGTCCAGGTCCGACTCGTAGACGTAGGCCGCCAGGTCCGCGCTCTGCCGGCTGCGCGAGGCGTCGCGGACCACCGCGTGGTAGAGCTTGCCCTGCCACACCTTGAGGCCGAAAGGCCGCGCCTCGGCGCTCGCCCAGGTCTGGTAGGCCGCCCCATGGTCGAAGCTGCCGATCAGGCCGCCGTCCGATAGGCGGTAGCGCAGGATCTTGCGCGACTTCATGTTCACCGCGAACAGCGTCTCGCCCGCCTCGTCCAGGTCGATGTCGCCCAGGCTGGTCTTGCCCGCGTGGTCGCGCGCGAGGCGGTCCGGGATGTAGTTTTGGGTGTCGTCGTGCAGGTCGGTGCCCGCGTCCGGCACGGTCACCCACAGCCCGACCTCGCCCGTCACCAGGTCCATGCGGTAGATCGTGCCCGGCCCGCCCGGCCCGTAGGGCGTGCCGCGCTTGTGGTAGGCGGCGACGTAGACTTGGCGGTGCCGGGAGTCGTAGGCCAGGCCGAAGGTCGAGCCGATCTGGTCGTAGCGTGCCAGGACGGTGTGGCGGTCGTCCGGCGTGTCGCGGAAGGCGACCAGCGCCGGCTCGTCGGTCCGGTTGCCCATCGCGAAGCTGGACGTGACGAAGTAGGGGTTGTCGCTCTGACAGGCCGCGTCCAGCTCCGCCACCGGCGCGGGGCCCTGCGCGGTGGCGGGCGGCGCGGCGGGGCGGGTGGCGACCCCGATCGTGCCGACGATCAGGCCGGCGAGGCACATAAAGACCAAGTGGCGCATGGCGGACTCCTCCCCAATCGCAATTCCCTCACCTGCTTGGCGCTCGGCAGTGGCGGAGGGCGGTGCATCTGACTGGACCCTGCGAAGCATAAGTTGAACCGGCGTGCGGGTCAAACCGCTGCAACCGTGCGAAGACTCGACCCGTAAGGTCGCGGCAAGATTTCGGACGCTCCACCGCCGGCACCTATGCTCGCCAGCCCAATCGAGAAAGGATCGTGCCCATCATGCACCGCTGGAACACCGTGTTCGTGGCTCTTATCGCCCTCGTCGCTGCCGTCCCCGTTCTCGTTTTCTCCCGCGCCCTCCACGCCCAGCCCGGCGCTCCCGCCAAGCCGGGCGGCACCTGGCGCTCGCACGCCTGCGCCGACTGCGTGTACACGATGGCGGTGACCCCCGATGCCGTCTGGGTCGGCACGTTCAGCGCGGGCCTCGTTCGCCACGACCGGCGGAATGGAAGCCTGCGCCACTTCACCACCGCCGATGGCCTGGGCGGCAACGGGATCACCGAGATCGCTATCGGCCCGGACGGCGATGTGTGGGTTGCCACGCGTGCCAGCATCTTTTACTCCGCTCCCACCGGCATCAGCCGCTTCGATGGGCAGGGCTGGCGGACGCACGACACCGCGAGCGGCTTGCCGGACAACCGCGTCAGCCACCTCGCCCCCGGCGCAAACGGCACCGTCTGGTTGGCGACGAACGCGGGGATCGCCCACTACGACGGCCAGCGCTGGCGGGCTTACACCAGCGCCGACGGCCTGCCGACAGGCTACAGCGCGGCCGTGGTGCAGGACGGGGCCGGCGGCGCATACGTCGCCACGGATACCGGCATCGCCCACTTCGACGGGTCCCAGTGGTTGCCGGTGCCCACCGACGGGCTGGCGCTGCCGAGCCTGTACGACATGACGCTCGGCGACAACGGCGAGCTGTGGGCCGTCGTCAACTCGGGCGTGGCCCAGTACAAGCCGGCCGGGTGGCCCGGCGGGTTGCGCTGGGAGTTCACCGAGCTGGGATTGGCCACCGGCGACGACGGCCGCCTCATAAACGGCGGCATCGAGCGCGATCCGGCGGGCCGCATCTGGGTGATCGTCGGCCTCGACGTCCGCCGCCTGGATGGCACGGGCTGGACCCGCGTCGACGCACCCGCGCGCTACGCGGCCCAGACCATCGCCTGGCCTAGCGGTGTGTTCGTCGATCCCGACGGCAGCCTGTGGATAAGCTTCACTCAGTCCGGGGTCACCCACTGGGACGGGGCGACCTGGACGCCGCTGCAAACCCGCGTCGGCCCTACGAACCTGGTCGCGTTCGCGATCACCACCGACCCGCGCGACCAGGTGTGGACCGGCTTCTTCCCGCTGCTGGACGAGGACAACCTCGTCAACCGCTTCGACGGCACCCGCTGGGCGCGCTTCGGCCAGGCCGACGGTGTGCCAATGGCCCCAGGCCCCTTTGGCGTCATCCAAAACGCAATCGATGCCGATGCCAACGACACCGTGTGGGTCGGCATCGAGGGTCAGGGTATCGCCTGGTACGACGGCCGGCGCTGGGCCAGCAAGTCGATCACCGACGTGGTCGGAGCCGGCACCCGCATCTACTCGATCGACGCCGACGACCGCGGCGGCGTCTGGGCCGGTACGGGCTTGGGCGCGGTTCACTTCGACGGCCGTGCCTGGCGCGTGCTCACCAGCGGCGATGGACTGCCCGCAGATATTGTCAGGGCGATCAAGGTCGACCATCGTGCTGGCACCAACCTGATCTGGTTCGGCACCGACGCCGGCCTCACCCGCTGGGACGGTACGACTTGGAACACCTACACCACCGCCGACGGCCTGGCCGCCGACCGCGTGCACGACATCGCGCTGAACCCGCGCACAAGCGATCTCTGGCTGACCCATGGTCCGGGCTCGGTCGGTGCCGGTGTTACGCGTTTCGACGGCAAGCGGGGCCAGGTGTTCACCAAGGCGGACGGGCTGGCCGCAAACGGCGCCTGGGACATCGAGGTGGACACGCGGGGCGAGGTTTGGGTGGCGAGCTCCGAGGATGGGGAGTTCCCGGGCATCAGCCGCTTCGACGGACGGCAGTGGTTCACCTACACCACCGCTGATGGCTTGATTTACGACACCCCCTTTGACATCGCCGTCGACAGCCGGGGCACGGTCTGGATCGCCACCCTCGCCGGCATCAGCGAGTTCCACCCCGATCGCGTCCCCGTCCCCGATCCGACGCCAACACCCGAACCCGGCCCCTGCGTCTGCGCCCTTGCCCGCGATCGTGTGCCATCCGCCGCGATCAGCGCCGCCCTGGCCGACCCGGCCAGCGTCGCCGGCTGGCGGCAGTTGCGCGACCCCGGAAAGCCCGCCGGCCCCTTCAACCCGCCGCGCGAGTGCCTGAGCCTCCACCAATCGAGCATCCCCTACCATCCGCTCTACAACGGGCTGGAGTGGCACGCGGGCTGCCCATAGCCTGGGAGCGCCGGCGTCCCGCCGGCAAAGGGCGTGCCCATCGTGCCCTTGCCGGAATCTCGAGCGGCCGAGCCGGCGGGACGCCGGCGCTCCCAAGGAGAGCAATCGTGGCGGTGTTCAAGGCCGCCCAATGACCCTTGGGGCGATGTGCCACATCGCCCCATTTCATTCTTGCACGTAATCGTTCTTTTGCGTAACATCTCGGGGTTTCCGGCGTCCTGATTGGTGCACGACGCCTGCCCACCTTATGTGCCACCTCGCTGCTCTCGACCACGGCCATCGGACCGCCCGCGCGCTAAGCCGCGACGGGCTGGTTCGTGTTGCGTGCAAGCCTGACAACCGGTGGCAGGGCTACCACGCCTGGCGAATCCCGACGTGAGCAGTTCGCCGCCCCTCTCCGACCTCGCCGCGCTGGAGCAGGCCGGCGACCTGGCGCACGACACGCACGCCAACGCCCGGGCGATCGCGTTCTACGACCGGGCCTTGGTCCGCGCGGCCGGCGGCGATCCCGCCTGCCGGTTGCGCTTGATGCTCAAGAAGGGCCGCCTGCTCGAGCTCTCCGGCGCCTGGGATGCGGGCGCGATGCTGGCGGGCGAGGCGGCCGACCTGGCCGAGACGATGGGCGACCCGGCGAGCCTCGCCGCCGCGCGCGACCTGCGCGGCTTCTGCCGGCAGCACCTCGGCCAGTACGCCGAAGCCACGGCGGACTTCGACCAGGCCCTGGCCCTGTATCGGGCGGCCGGCGACGCGCACGGTCAGATCGAGGTGCTCAGCCATCTGGGCAAGACCGCCTTCCTCCAGTCGCGCTACGCCGAGGCCGGCGCGCATTACGGCGAGCAGCTCGACCTCGCCGAGGCGCTGGGCGAGCCGGCGGGCATTGCGCGGGCACTGGGCAACCTGGGCAACCTGCACCTCTATCAGGACGAGCTCGACCTCGCGCTCGACTGCTATGCCCGGCAGCTCGATCTCGCGGAGCAGGCGAGTGACGAGCGCGAGATGGCGGTGTCGCTGGGCAACATGGGCATCGCCTACCGGCGGCGGCTGGACTTTCCGGCGGCGCTGGGCTGCTACCAGAGGAAGCTGGCGCTGACCGAGCGCATCGGCGACAAGGAAGGGCTGGCGATCAGCCACGGCAACATCGGCGTGCTGCGCTGGTATCAAGGCGACTACGAAGGCGCGGCGGAGTGCTGCCTGCGCCAGCTCGAGATCGTCCAGGAGCTCGGCGACCAGCGCAGCCTGGCCGCGGTCTTCGGCAACCTTGGCGACCTCTACAAGGAGTTGGGCGATCTCGACCGGTCCGAGGACTTCTACGATCGCGCCCTGAACCTGTGCGACGCGCTTGATTTGCGCTACTACCGCGCCTACTACACCTGCAACAAGGCGGATCTCTGCTTGCGCCGCGGCCGGCTGCGCGACGCGCTGGCCTTGGTGGAGGTGGCCCGCGATCTGGCCGAGGTCATCGGCGACGAGGAGACGCGCTTCAACAGCCGGGTGCTGGCCGCCCGCATTCAGGGCGAGGCGACGCGCAGCCCGGTCGAGCGCGACGCGGCGATCGCCGATCTGGAAATCCTCGCCCGCGAGGTCGATGTCGGCGCTGGTGCCGAGCGCGACGAGCGGCTGGCCGTGGTTCACGCCGCCCTGTATCGGCTGACCGGCGACACCGCCCATGCGCTGGCCGGCGAAGCGCGCTATCGGGCGCTCTTCGCGCGCACCGGCAATCAGTCGCAGCGCGCCCTCGCCGACGGTCTGGCGGCGGTCATCGCGGACCGGGGCGAGCCGGCACCTTTCGGCTTGATCCATTGCGTCGGCGAGGCCTGCAACCACGCCGCGGCCGAGGCGGCCCACCCGAGCTTGCGCCTGAGCTACACCGTCGACCACGCGGTCCCGGCCTGGGTGGTGGGCGACGAAGGCCGGCTGCGGGATGCATTGGGTCAGATGCTGCGCTACGGCGTTGCGCACGCGGGCGTGGGCGGGCTAAGGCTGGCGATCAGCGTCGTTCGGCCGGGCGCGGGCCTGGACTCTGGGACGCTTGGCCATGGCGCGGTGCCTGGAACGTCCGGCTCGAACGGCCTCGTCCTGCGATTCGGCCTGGAGCTCAACACGCCGTCCACTCCCGGCCTCCCACAGGCCATGATGGCATCGCCCACCCCTGAGTCGATATCGCGGGACCCGGTGGTTGCCGCAGCCGAAGCCGGGGGCGTCGGCGCGTTGAACCTGGACCTGTGGGCGCGCCTGGTTCGGGCGCTGGGCGGGCGGATCGAGCTGGCGGATGGCGGGGGCACGGCGCCGGTGCTCGCCTTCAGCCTGCCGGTGATTCCCGCGCCCGCGCCGGAGACGGGGCTGCCGACCGTGCCGCCACCCGCCACCGACGCCATGCCGATCATCCCCCAGCCGATCGACCCGACGCTCGGGCGGCGCCTGCCCTTGCGCATCCTGGTGGCCGAGGATGACGAGGTCAGCCGCCAGGTCCTGCTGCGGGCGCTGGAGAAGATGGGCTACGCCGCCGACACGGCCGCCGACGGCGAGTCCGCGATCGAGCGCATCAAGCAGTCCGGCTACGACCTGGTCTTCATGGACATCCACATGCCACGGCTGGACGGCCTGGCGGCTACCCGGCGCATCGCGATCGAGATCCCCGAGACGACGCGGCCCTACATCGTCGCCACCACCGCCTCGGTCATGCAAAACGCGCGCCGCCAATGCCTGGACGCCGGCATGGACGACTACCTCGCCAAGCCACTGCGCGTGCGCCAGCTCCAGGACGCGATCGTGCGCGCGGCGGGGGAGCGGGCGGCGGGCGAGGATCGCTGAGCTCGAATAGATGGGTGATCGGGCCGAGCCTTGACGGGCTGGCCCGATCCCGATTTGCGCCTCTCCCGAATGGGGACCTAAACTTGCGCCTGCAAGCCGGTTCAACGTGCCGCCCCCCTGATTCCCACTCAACCCTAAGGAGTCCACCCCCATGCGATCCCGCCTGCGCGCGATCCTGCGCTCCCCTTCGTCCGCGATCACGCGGCCCCGCCTGCTCGCGCTCACCCTGATCGTCATGGCCACCGCCCCGCTCGGCGCCGCCGCCTCGCCGTCGCGCGCCGCGGTCCCACCGGCCTCCGGCGAGAGTCACGGCTACATCGTCGTGCTCGCCGATCCGCCGCTCGCCAGCTACCGCGGCGGGATCGCGGATCTGGAGGCCACCAGCCCGGCCGCGACCGGCGACGCGATGTTGGACACCGAGAGCACGGCCAGCACCGACTATCTGGATCATCTGGACCACGTCCAGGCGGGCGCGATCGCGGCGGTCGAGCGGGCGCTCGGGCGTCCGATCGCCGTACAGGACCACTTC
>CAZCJG010000257.1:0-7391 GCA_964498575.1 uncultured Anaerolineales bacterium
CTCTACACCGCCGCCAGCGACGACTTCTCCAACGACCGCTACAACGGCGGGGCGCGCACCGGCGCCTTCGTCGCGGCGTCGGGACCGCGCTACATCTCGATCAACAACGCCTTCGGCCGGCCGTGGATCGCCAACGTGCCGGCCGGGCTGGCGGGAGAAGGCAGCGTCAGCGTGGTCGATCCCGACGGCGCGCCGCTGGACAACGCGCCGAGCGCCGAGGCGGGCGGCGTCTTCGCCGGCCGGCTGACCAACCGCCGCTGGGCGCCGCAGGGCGGGCAGCAGAGCTGGCTCACCCGCTGGCTCTATCGGCGGCCCGGCTTCCAGCTCACGCCGGGCGCGCTGGACCGGGGCGTGCTAGGCACGGCCTTCCTCGGCCCCTCGCCCGACGGCAGTGGCCTGGCCGTCTTCGCGGCCGTAGCGGCGGACGGCGCGGTGGCGCAGGTGCACGTACGCGACGGCGTCGATGGGCTGGCCGAGGCGGGGACGGTCGGCGGCAGCCCGGGGATCGGCATCGATTCCGGCGTGATCGGGATGGCCTTCCAGTGGAACCCCGACCGCGTGCTCTACCTCGCCGATCTGCTGCGGGATCGGCTGATCCTGCTGCACCTCGAGGATGACGGGCGGCACTTCACGGTCGCGGAGGTCAGCGCGATCACCGCGCCCGCGCTCGACCAGCCGGTCGACCTCGCGCCGGCGGTGCCTGAGATCGCCAACCCGCGCTTCGCCAGCCACACGACGCTGGCCGGCGGGTCGGACCTCTACGTCGCCAACCGCGGCGACGGTGCGCTGCTGCGGCTGGGCCAGGACGGCCGGGTGCTGGCGCGGGCCGAGATCGACCTGCCCGGCCTCGGCTCGCCGGGGGCGGATCGCCTGCGCGCCATCGCGGTGTCGGCCGACGCGCAGCGCATCTGGATCACACTGGAAGGCGAGCTGCCGGGCTTCGAGGGCCATCCGGGCGCGCTGATCGAGGTCAGCGCCTTCGACGCGAGCGGTCCCTTTGCTCGCATGGCCACGACGGACGACCTGAATGCACCGCTCGGCACCCGGGGAAACGACGCCCCGGGCAAGATGGCCGCAGTCGCGTCAACCGGCTTCACCGCGGTAGACGATGGCGCCACAGGCGCATCTCGCGATGCTACTGCTGCCGCGGATCGGGTGCTGGCGGGCGAGCGCGCCTTCAGCCATGCCTTCACGCCGGACGAAGGCCTCGGCCCGCTGTATAACGCGCCGTCTTGCGTCACCTGCCATCCCGGCCCCGGCGGCGGCAGCGCGCTGGGCGAACATTTCGCGCGACGGGTGGCGCGGATGGACCCGCTGACCGGGCGCGTCGCCGCGATCGACCATCCCAACAGCCCGATCGCGCGGCGCTTTTCGACCCGGGACCTCGGGCAAGCCGACGCGCCGGCGCCGCTATTGCCGCGCGAGGCGAACGTGACCTCGCTGCGCATGCCGCCCTCGCTGGTGGGGATCGCGCGGCTCGACGAGATCCCGGATGCCGTCATCGAAGCCCAGGCGGTGGGCAAGGGCGACGGGATCAAAGGCCGGGTACACCGCGTCACCTCGGCCGGCGGCGAGACGCGCGTCGGGCGCTACGGCTGGAAGGGCCAGATCGCGACCCTCGACGAGATGGTCGCCGATGCCTTCGCGACCGAGCTCGGCGTCACGACGGCGCTCGCCCCGCCCTCGTCCCCCGGTCTGCCGCCGTCCTCGGCGGACGAGACTGGGCTGGAGAGTGATAGCGAGCTGGTGTACGCGGTCGCGGCCTTCCTGCGATCGCTGGGTGCCGAGCGCGAAGCCGGGCGATCGCGGGGCAGTGCAAGCGAGGCCGGACGATGAAGGTCACCTCGCTGCCGCGCTTCGGTAAGGCACGCTCCGACACACTGGGGATCGCAACGCCCGCCGTCGCCACGCCGGCGGCGCCCACTACGTCCACTCGGCCCACTACGTCCACTAGGTCCACTACGTCCAACCCAGTGCTGCGGCATGCGCTGCCCGGCCTGGCGCTGGCGGCCTTCCTGGCCCTTGTCGCGGGGTGGATCGCCGGGGGGTTGGGCGATCCGCTCGCGCGCAATCCGGTGCTGGTGGCGATGCTGCTCGGCCTGTTCATCGGCAACTGCTTCGCTTGCCCGAGCCGGGCCGGGCCGGGGCTGGACTTCACCAAGCGCTACCTGCTACGCCTGGCGGTGGTCCTGGTCGGCTTCCGCGTCTCGGTGCAGCTCGTCGCCGACCTCGGCTGGATGCCGCTGGCGGTGGCAGCGATCGAGCTGATCGTCGTGCTGGTCGTGCTGCGCTGGATCGCCGCCCGCGTGTTCGGGCTGGACGACGAGCTCGCCTTCCTGGTCGCCTCGGGCAGCGCGATCTGCGGCGCGGCTGCGATCCTGGCCGTGGCCGCCGCCACGCGCTCGCGCGAGCAGCACGCGGGCATCGCCATCGCCCTGATCACGCTTTCCGGCACGGTGGCGCTCCTCCTCTACCCGATCGCCTTCATGGGCGGCTGGCTGCCGGGGCTGGACGACTGGCACTACGGCGTCTTCGTCGGCGGCAGCATCTACGAGCTGGCGCAGGTCTACGGGGCCTCCTACGCCATCTCCGAGGGCGCGCTCAACACCGCGACGCTGGTCAAGCTGAGCAAGGTGCTGATGCTCGTGCCGCTGATCCTGATGCTCGGCGTGTGGCGCCGGCGCCGGATCGCGGGGGAGCGCCAGGCGCCCGTTCCCTTCCCCTGGTTCATCCTCGCCTTCGTCGGCGTGATGCTCCTCAACTCCGCCATCACCCTGCACCCCGAGCTGCGGCGCCTGATCCTGACCACCAACCAGTTCCTGTTCCTCATGGTGATGGTCGCGCTCGGCCTGACCACGCGGCTGACCCGGCTGGCCGAGTCGGGCGGCGCCTGGCGCCTCGCTGGCGCGGGCGCGGTAGGGTTGATGCTGTCGAGCCTTACCGCCTACGGCCTCGTTACCCGGCTCGCCGCGAGCAGCGCGATGGCTGGATCAGCGATTCCCGCGACCTCCGCCGCGTCATCGACCGGCGACCGCGCAATGCTCGCGACCGAAGGCGGGCGTCAGTTTGCCGCGGTCGGCTGCGCGAAGTGCCATGTGCCGGCCCTGCCCGGCGTCAACGGCGACATCGTGCTCTACTCGGACCTCCTGCTGCACGACATGGGCCCGGCGCTCGACGACAAGATCAGGCAGGGAGACGCGGCCGGGGCCGACTGGCGCACCACGCCGCTGGCCGGGCTGGGCCAGCGCCGCCGCTACCTCCACGACGGGCGCGCCACCACGCCGCGCGACGCGATCCTCGCCCACGGCGGCGAGGCGGAGATTGTGCGCAACCGGTTCTTCGGCTTGGATGCGGACGAGCGGGCGGCGATCTATCGTTTCCTCGATGGCCTCTGACGTCCCCGGCTTCCACGAAGCTCCAGCAACGAACGAAGGTCCTGCTCGCGCAACTAGAGCACACTACAGCCTACTAAACGTTTGACAGTCCGCCCCGTGCCTGGTAAGATTCTCCGTGATGGAGGCACCCGCATGGACGAGATCATGACGCCAGAGCAGGTGGCGCAATACCTGCACTTGAGCACGGACACCATTTACCGGCTCATCCGGGGGCGCAAGCTTGCGGCGACGCGGATCGGCCGGGCCTACCGGGTCCCCCGGCACGACTTGGAAGTGTTCATCGCCGCCAACAGCACCCGCGCCGAGGTGCGCCGACGCATGTTCGATCGGGCGACCGCCGTCGGCGATCGCAACCCCGGTCTCGAAGACTCGGTGGTTTTGGCGGAGCTGGAGCGCTTGGACTCGGAGCGACCGTCCAGCATCACCTATCCGGCATGATCGCGGTCTACGACGTCAACGTGATCATCTCGGCGGTCATCGCCCCGCTTGGCGCCAGCCGAGCGATCTTCGACCGCTTCCGGGATCAGCAAGTGAGCCTGGCCATCTCGCCCGGCATGATCGACGAGGTGGAGGCAAAGCTGGCGCTTCCACGTATCGCGCGCCGCTACCATGTCACCACGGTTGATGCGGATGCCGTCGTCCAGCTTCTTCTGACACAGGCTGACGTTGTCGAAGTGCCCGCGACGCTGTTTCGCCGCGTCACCGGCGATCCCGAGGACGACTACGTGCTCGCCACCTGCGTCGCCGCCTCCGCCGACTACCTGGTCACAGGCGACAACGGTCTGCTGGCGCTGGCATCGCATGAAGGCACCGAGATCCTCAGTCCCCGCGCTTTCTTGGCCTTGCTTGAGGGGATGGGCGATTCCCCTTGACCAGCCACTCGATCACGGCGACATCGGTTCCACTCGACAGGCACAGGGGCCGCACGCGACGCCACGATCGTGTCGGGCGACGCCCGCCCTTTTCGCGCATCGTCTCGCTCGTCCCGTCGACCACCGAAACCCTTTTCGCCATTGGCGTCGGCGACCGCGTGGTCGGCGTCACCGACTTCTGCATCCGCCCGCGGGACATCCCCGCCCGCGTCGCGCGGATCGGCGGGACGAAGACGCCGGACCTCACCGCGATCCGCGACCTCGCCCCGGACCTCGTGCTCGCCAACCGCGAGGAGAACCGGCGCGAGGATGTGGATGCGCTGGCCGCCTGGACAGCCGTCGACGTCGCCTATCCCCGCACGGTGGCCAAAGCAATCGCCGACATCCGCCGGCTGGGCGGACTCCTCGGCGTGGCGAACCGTGCGGAGGCGATCGCCACCGCCGCCGAAGCCCAGGCCGCCGCGGTTCGCCGGAACGCGCGCCCCTACCGCTTCGCCTACCTGATCTGGCGCCGGCCGTGGATGGCCGCCGGCAAGGACACTTTCGTCGACGCGTTCCTTGCGCTCGGCGGTGGCGCCAACGTCGTGCTCGCCGACGAGGGCCGCTACCCGCAGGTCGAACTCCCCGACCTTGCCTCGCGCGATCCCGACGTGGTGTTCCTACCGGATGAGCCTTACCCGTTCGAGGAACGGCACGCGGCGGAGATCCTGGCGGCGATGGGCCAGGCGGGGGTGGCGGATGCGCGGGACCTGCCCCGCGTGGTCCATGTGTCCGGCGACAACTACTGCTGGCATGGGGTGCGGCTGGTCGAGGGGTTGGGGGAATACGCGGGGTGGTTGATGGGGGAGGCCGCGCCGCCCGCCTGATCCATCGAGAGAGTCAACGAACGCCGGGTGTGTCTCGATCCCGCCCTTGACATGCCGGCTATCCATGATTATCCTTGCTTCCATGATTACGACAGTTACCCAGAAGAACATGATCACAATCCCTGCGGAGCTGGGACGCCGGTATGGCATTCGGCCGGGCTATCGGCTCGACTGGCAGCCGGTGGAGGGGAAGGAAGAGATCCTGGTGCGCGTGATTCCCGACCGACAGGAGCTTGCGCGACGACTGCTGGGCGCCGGACGGCGATACTCGCCCGAGCGGGATGCGGTGGCGGAATTGGTCGCGGAGCGGGCAGCGGAGGGCTGATCTACTTGCGCTACTTGCTCGATACCTCCGCCCTCCTGGCTCACTTCCGGCAGGAAACGGGTTGGGAGGAAGTCAAGGCATTGCTCGACACGGCTGGCGCACAACTGAGCGTTGCCAGCGTGTCGCTGACCGAGTTCGGCCGGCGAATGCTGGAGCTCGGTGCCGCCGAGCACGATGTGCTGGAGGCGCTTGCCAACTACCAGTTGCTACTGCCGGACATCGTTGCGATCGACGCCGAGATCGCTCGCGCGGCTTTCGTGATCGCTTGCCGCACGCCGCGCCGGCTACCGCTGGTCGATGCCTTGATCGCGGCAGCGGCGCAGTCCAAGGGTGCGGTCTTGGTCCACCGCGACGAACACATGCGGGCCATTCCCGCCGCACTGCTGGTGCAACGGGATCTCGGAGCGGGAGTCGGTGAATAGACGCACGATCTGCTCGACCACCCGGCCCGTGCCAGCCAACACCGATTTGAGGTCATCGAGAAGGTCGCGGTAGCTCAGCGCGCGCCACGCCGCGTTGGCGGCCTCACTTCGAGCCGTCGTCGGGGCATCGCCCGTGGGCGTCAGGAAGATGAAGCGTGCGCCGGGATCGTCGTGGAAGTAGTCGAAGTAGGTTTCGCATTGGTCGGAATTCTCCAGCGCGTCGACTTTGTTCTCGATCACCAACGTAAGGCCGTCGGCATGCGCCAAGATGTCGATACGTGAGCCGCCGCGCGGCACCTCCGTCTCACACCATGCGGTACCCAGATCGGGAAGGGGATCGTCGGCGAAGCAGCGCATGAGCAGCTTCCCCAGGAGTCGGCTTCCCAAGCCATGCCGCATCCGCGGGTCGAGCAGCCATGCCACCGCGGCCGAGTGCGCCAGCTCCCAACGGTCCCAGCCGATCACGCCGAGCACGTCGGCAGGCCCGGTTAACCAGCGGCCGGCGGCGATCAGAGCGCGCTGCTCGGCCTGCATCACGTCGAGTGCCGCCGACCATTGGCGTATCTGGTCTGCCAACGGGGCGGTGACAGTGATCTCGGACCCCTGTGTAGCCACTTCTGCGCTAGTTGAGTTCATCTGCAAGTAGTTCGTCCCTCACATTCTCGAGTCGAATGCCTTCTCCGGCTCGAAATTGTGCTCGTGCGCGCTTGACGCGCTCGAGAAAGCGTGGATCGCTCTCCAACTGATAGTCTAACAGGTCATCTTCGCTGGAGAGACCACGCAAGATGCCCGCTGGTCGGTCGTTGATCATGATCAATAGATCTTCCGTCTCTGCGATTTCCAAATAGCGCACGACATTGATCTGCAGATCCGCTGCCGTAATAGTCTTCATAGCCGTCATTCCTCTTCATCTGCCGGTCTGTCTACCGGCACATCTGGATCGCTCGGTATGCCTTCACGTGCAAGCCACTCCGCTGCTTGCGATTTTGCAACGACCGCGATGATTTCAACCAGGTCTTCTACGATATCGTAGTACACGCGAACATCGTCGATGCGCAAGCGGTACTGAGGTCGTGCAAGCTCGCGCAAACGCTTAATCCTGCTTGCGCTCTCCATCGCAGGTTCATGACGCAGGTGGAGCTCAATTCCGTCCAGAACCGCGCTCCTTTCGTATGCCCGCAGCGCACGAATGTCCTGTTTGGAGTCCTCCGTCAATTCGATCTGGTATGGCATTTGCAGACCCTACCATCCTATGTCGATCAAGCTCGAATGCTCTCGACCCTTTGAGCCAATCTTAGCATGGTGAAGGATAGCTGCACATGTCGACCCACGCTGACACTACCTTGCCCCCTACCGCGCCGCGTCGAGCGCCACCCCCGCGTGCCCGTTCGCGCTGGTCTCGGCGTGGCGGCCGGGGACCCAGCTATAGGTGTAGTCGGGATTCTCCAGCGCCAGGGCGGCGGCGGTGACTTGGAGCGGGCGGAAGGTGTCCATCATCACCGCGGTCTCCT
>CAZCJG010000258.1:0-7383 GCA_964498575.1 uncultured Anaerolineales bacterium
CCTGGTGGTTGTGCGTTGGCATTTCAGTAATCAGCAGCGTATGGTTTTCTTCGCCGCCCACTTGCCCGATAGTATAATTCGCTAAACCGGGGCCCTGGCCATAGTGCAGGGCAGCCCTTCCTCTTAAATCGGGCAGGGCAAAATTGACAGTCCCGTTTCCGCCAAACTGGGTACCCAGCAAAGAAAATAATGCCTGGTTTTGATTAATGGGCAATAGTTGGCCGTTACACATTGCATGACCTATTGGCGCAAAATTGAACCCAAAGACTTTTATCTGGCCTATAAATGGAGTGGTTGACATATAATTATTTTTAGTTTCTGCTGGGGAAAATACCCTCCAGCGCAATAAGGTAATTAATAGCCAGGTATGGCTGCAGGTTATTATGCGGCTGGCTGCCACCTGCAATAGCCAGTGCGTTAACCCTCAGATTTTGACCAACCGTTGGCGCTGTTTCATACTGCAGCAATGCCGGCTGTGCCGCCCAAAAATTATTGGTGGGGTCGGCGCTGGCGCCTGTTGCCGTATTGCAAAAGGCAGTATGGTTATGAGCCGGCAGTTGAGAAGTAATAACCGTTACTGTTTCAGTACCGCTCATTTCCCCGATTGTACGGTTTGACAACCCCGGGCCCTGGCCCTGGTGCAGGGGTATGCGGCCCCGCAGGTCAGGAAGGCCAAAGGTGGTTTGTCCGTCGCCCCCATAAGTGGTGCCAAGCAGTGCAAAAAGGGCTGTGTTTAGTGCTATGGACTGAAGGCTGCCATCGCAAAAGGCGTGGCCAAGGATAGGAAAATTTCCGGCAAATAATTTTATTTCGCCGACAAAGGGTTGATCTGACATTCAGTTAGCTTTTAAGTTGAAGCACAAACCGGGGTTTGCGCCGTTAATGGTTACCCTGCACATGAATACCTGTTTGTGAGGGTATTCGCCGTTAAAACTAAATTTATTTTTTTACACAGAAAGGGTTACGGCAATATTTTTTCAGGAATAAATATTTTCAAACCTCATCCCCTTTACCAGCCCCATTTTCAGCAGTGTGGCCGGCGTTACAAACCCTTCTTCAATATGTAAAAAATTAATCTTTAATATCTCCCCGTTTACAAGCGCCGCTTCAATGCTTTCTTCGTCAATTGCCGTAATAGTCCCCGGCAGGCAGGGCACCGCAGCTTCATCCTCCTGTTTTTCCGCAGCAATAAAGCGGACAATCTTATTGTTGATTTTAGTGGCCGCCCCTTTATTGTGGGGGTTACATGCATTCATTAATGCAATAACAGCATCGGCATCCATGGTATTCCAATTGATGGTAAGTTCATGCAGTTGCTGTTTGTCGTAGTAATGCGCTTTGCTTTCGTCCTGCGGTTTGGAGGGGGCAGTAAAACCGAGGGATAAAATTTTAGTAAGCGTTGCAACGAGTTTTGCCGCCAGCCGGGCTAATTTTTCATTCAGTAAACCATAGGTATCATCGGGCAGCAGTGCAAGTTGTTCCTGTAAAACCACCGGACCGCTGTCAAGGCCATCGTCCAATACATGCACGGCTACCCCGGCCAGTTTCTCCCTGTTTTTTATCTGGTGAAAGATGGGGTCGGCACCGCGGTAGGCAGGCAAGGGGCCGGGGTGCACATTGTAAAAACCTTTGGCAGGCTGGGAATAAACCGAACGGGGAATGATATAACTGAACGTAAGCACCAACCCCAGGTTAATATTATGTTCGCTAATAGCCTGCTCAGCCTGTGCGGCAAAAGTTTCTTTTTCGGCGGCAATGACCTGCGTATTGGGAAATGCTTCTTTTACTTCATCAATCAGTTCATTAAAAGCAGCCGGGATCATAACAGCATTTAGTTGTCCAGTATACGCCAGTTGCTGCATGGCAGGAAATGCAAAACGGGAGCAGCAGCATACTATTACTTTCAGTTCTTCTATTTCAGGCTCTTTACTCATTCAGGCAAGTACAAGTTTTTCTATAATCAATAATCAATAAACAAATCAGGTTTCGGATTTCCTGTTATTTTAATAACACAGATAAGTATTCGTCCAGCCGGAAACATGTCCCTCTGTTTGTCTCCCGGTAAATTCTTCCCACTCATTGTCAAGTTTTACATCGTATTCCATTTTCATTCCGGGCTGCCCGGCTTCCAGGCTGCAGTGTATGGCCGGTAGTATAAAATGCTGTGTAATGCTGTCCAACCGCATATTTCCCCTGGGGCCTGTAAACTGTTTTGCCTTCAGTATTTCAGCCATGGCATCGCCTTCCCTGAAATTACTTTGCTGAAAAATTTCTTTTAGTACCATTCCGGTTTCCCATCCTAAAACAGAAAACAAGCCAGGCACTTTCTTCAGTTGCCTGTCATAGTATTCTGTAAATTCTTTATTGCCCGGCCCCGGGGCGGATATATGCCATGGCAGGTAACCAAGTGCATGAAACCGGAACCCGCCACCTTGTTTTTCCAATGCTTTTTGCTCCAGCATCATCGGCGAAACAAAAAGCCGAAGATTTTCTGCGCCGCCGGTTTTATTTAAAGTATGATAGAACATGGAGGCCGGCAGTGAATCAAAAACGCAGAGCAGGGTTTGCACATCTGTACGTTGTTCCAAAAATTCTGCAAGCTCTGCTATATTAAACTCATCAGCCGGTAACTGCTTGTTGATATAATTATATTGTACACTGCCCCCGGACAACTGGAACTCCTTTATCATGGCAGCGAGGTGCAGGTATCCGCAATCGTAAAATGTGGAAGCCACTGCGGCAGGCACACCCTTTTCGCCTTTGTTGCTGATGGCTGCGGCAAATCCATTCACAGCGCATAAAAAGGCATTTTGTAATGAAAGTGTGACAATGTTGGGCTGCGGCACCCAGTTCAGCGGATGGTTAGCGCCGGTATTCACCAATACAAACAACTTGCCCGATGCCAGTATCAGCGGTTTAATCAGCTCCAGTATTTTTTCATCAATAAAACCAATGAGCACATCCACATCATCTATCATCAGCAGTTTTTCTGCTTTGGCATATACTTCTTTTTCGGCTCCGCCAAAACCAATACTTTCTGAATAAAAATTTATCTCTTTTTCCAGCCCTTCTTTTTTTGTATACGCCTTCAGCCCTTCCAGGAATGAAGAGCCAATTAAAGGATGAACATTAGAACGGGGAAACAGCAGTCCGGCATTCATATAGTGATTTTATTGAGCAGCATTAACAGGGCTGTAAAATAAATGTTTAATGTTTTGTATGCTAATCCCGCAACCATTTAATCATGGCCGGATAAGGCGGTACATTTTTTTCTGCTGCTTTCTTTTCATCAAACGTCATACCCACCCATTGCAGCATCGGCAGTCCAAAGTACTGTTTGTTGTTGAAATTGTCCGCTATAGAACTTCCTCCGCCTTTATAACCATTATCATGAAAAACAAAATAAGGATCAATCTTCAGTTCTGTGCAGGCAGCATAACTCCAGGCAATGGCCATCATTTCTTCCGCCTCCCGGTTAGGCCTGGCAGCTATGGTTACTGCATTTAACGATGCCCTTTCATCAGCCGGCACAACAGCGATATGACCCGCTTCGTGCAGTATATCGCCGGGGTATTTCAGGTTGTTTTTGTCCATGATAATACATCCGTTTTCAACCGACAGGCCGGGCAAAAAAGTACCGGCCGGCTGCGGCCTGCAAATAACAACGATCCCGATTTCGTTTAGGAACGCAATACATTTTTCCAGTAGTGTTACTTCATCCTCCTGCATTATTTCAATTTTACTTTGCAATTTATGGCAGAATATGTACTTTGTACCAACTTATCAAAAAGCTAACTGCACATGAATACCCGTAGAAAGTTCCTGGTACAAGGCAGCCTTACTGCTGCCGCCCTTTTTGTTTCAAAACCGTTTAAAGCATTTGCCGGCGGGGCACAACGGTTATTTTCTCCGGCAGGCAGCCGCAACCATTTAGTTTTATTGCATACCACCGGGCTGCGCCGCAAGACGCTCAGTTTTTTCAGCGCCATAAAAAATAAGACAGCCAATGCCGTATTGCTGCATACCGGAAAGGGGAACACGGATACGGGCATTGCCTTTGATGCCTGCACAAATGAAAAATCCGGATTTTCTGCTGCGGACTACAGCGTTATTTCAAAAGGCAGCATGATCACCGGTATTATTTATGTGAATGATGCTGACAGTGCTGCTGCCACTAAAGCAAACAGGCTGGCTGCTTATCTAAAAAAACAAAAAAACTGCCAGGTGGTAGCCTGTGTTTCAAAACTTGGCTATAACAACAGCGACCGCATGGATGATAAACAATTGGCTGCAGCATCTAAAAACATTGATATCATTATCGGCGCTCATGCAACTAATTTTTCAAAGCATCCGATGGTGCTTCATAATTGCTGCGGACAGGAGGTTATTGTTCAAAATGCTGCAGCCAGCGAGGCGGCATTCGGAAAAATAGAAATCGGGTTTGACCATAACGGTCAAAAAAACCACATTCATCTGCTCAGCAGCTTTGCCGGCAAGTACGAGCAGCAGCATTGCATTGTTGCGGCCTGATAAGCGATGCCTGTCATTAAATATATCCGGCTTCCGTTTCAGTTTGACGTTCAAAGATTGCAGGAAGAAGTAACCGCCCTTGCTTCGCAGCCGTGGCCGATGCATTACCAGAAACTTCACTACAGCGGCAACTGGAGCGCTATTCCCCTACGAAGTATAAATGGCGATGCGGATAATGTCATTATATCGCCCCATTCCGATGCTGAATACAAAGACACGGTATTTCTTCAGCAGTCTGTTTACTTAAAAGAAACACTTCAGCACTTTAACTGCCCGCTGCTTGCCGTACGCCTTTTGAAATTAGATGCCGGCTCTGTAATAAAAGAACACCGGGATGCTGAACTTTCCTTTGAACACGGCCAGGTAAGAATACATATACCTGTGTTTACTAACCCCGAAGTGGAATTTATACTTGAGGGGGAAGAGATGCAACTGCAGGAAGGAGAATGCTGGTATATGAACTTTAACCTGCGTCATGCCATTCATAATAAAAGCAGCCGGACAAGGGTGCACCTGGTAATAGATGCGGTAGTGAATGACTGGGTAAAAGAACTGTTCGGCCAGCCAGGGCTATTACGAAAGGAAACAGCGTCAGTACAATATGATGCAGATACCCGGCGCCAGATTATTACGCAGCTAAGAATGATGGGGACTGACACGGCCAATCGCCTAGCAGATGAAATGGAAAAAGAAGCAGCGGCTGTATAAGTTGAAAACCGGGTTCGTATTATTTACGGGTCATTTTTCTTTTCTTATTATATAAAACCCGGGCAGGTCACTCCTGTTATAGCGGAACACCCAGGTTTCATTTTTGTTTTCTGCTTTTTCTTTCAGCCGATGCAGCAGTGTAAGGTCAGACTCCTGCAGGGTTAATGTATGATTGCCATATACCTGTATAAAAGTGGCTAAGGCAAAGTGCGGCCCTGTTGTTTCGTTATCCTGCGCCACCATCACCTGTAACCCTTCTTCAAACACGGCAGGGCCCTTTTTAGTACCCGCTATTTGCAAAATAGTTTCTTTATTCAATTCCAGCAGTGTGGCAATGGCGTGTACAGTATGCTGATAATCCTCCCATTTACCCAGTTTGCAAAAATCTACTCTGATACACTGCGGTATAAGCGCCGGATCATTGTTGCACTGCGGCAACAGGCTGGTAACAATATTCACCTGCGGCTCTTTTTGCAGGGCCGCCTTCATCGTTTCTGAAAGAAGTATATCAGGCTGAAATTTTTCCGGAATGGAATACTCAGTGGCGTCTGCCAGTTCGGTGCCGGCGATATATTCTTTTAAATCAAAATGTTGAACAATTTTTTGCAGGTACCCCATGTTCAGCGGGTTTATTTCCAGCAATACCATTTGCAGTTGTGCGGGGCCGAATACCGTTGTAAGCGGTGTAAGCAGGGTGGCAAAGGGCCCGCAGCCGGCATACAAAACCATCACCGGCCTGCCGGCATTTAGTTTTAGCCTTTCATCAATGGCTTCTTTTATCCCCATCAGAAATTTGCGGGTACGCATCATATCAATAATACAATATGCCGCTGCATAGGGGCTTACAGCAAGGCCCGAGGGCAGTTTGAGGTGTTGCTGATGATCCCGGTTCTGTTCCTGAAACCCTGCTGCGCTGCTGAACAAATCTTTTAACGCATAAGCTGCAGTGCGTATATCGGCGTAGGTTGCTTTTTCATTCAGTAAAATATCCGTTAGTCTTGCCAGTTCTGCCTTTGCTTCCATCGGATGAAAATACAATTAACTGCATTTGCAAAACCTTTATTTTTATAATATGAGTTTTCCTGTTACTTCTCTATCGCCTTCATCTGCCCCGTCCGCCACCGGTGTGCTGCACCTGAAGCGCTATTGGGAAAAGCATCAATTGGTAAAGAAAGGGCAACTGCCGGCTGATGCCATTGCCGATGAATGGAATACCGATAATACCCTGCTGGCAGCTTTGGGACTGGGGCTGGAGCAAACTTTAAAACATATTTACAGTAGCGGCGGCAGTTTTGAATCGTTTGAAAACTGGGTTGCGTCTGTTACCGATCTACAGGCAATAAAAGAAAAGATAGCCGGATTTAACCGACTCATACTAAAGCAGGATGAAATAATCAACGACAGTGAGATTGAAAAAATACTTTCTGATGATGATATGCGCTTCTGGAATGAGAATGGGTACTTTATTATCCGCAATGCAGTGCCGGCGGAAGATTGTGAAAACACCGTTGAGCTGATTTGTAATTTTTTACAAATCAAACGGAACGAACCAGCCACCTGGTACAATACCCATCCGCACAGGCAGGGCATTATGGTCCAGTTATTTCAGCACCCGCTGCTGGATAAGAACCGACAATCAGAAAAAATAAAACTGGCCTATGAACAACTCTGGGGAAGAAAAGATATATGGCTGAATACTGACCGGGTTGGTTTTAACCCTCCCGAAACAGCAACATGGAAATTTCCCGGTCCGGGTCTGCATTGGGATGTAAGCTTACAGCTTCCGGTACCCTTTGGATTGCAGGGCATACTATATTTAAGCGACACCGCTGCTAACCAGGGAGCCTTTACGCTGGTGCCGGGTTTTCAAAACAGGATTGCTCAATGGTTGAATAGTCTTTCGCCTGGCACCAACCCAAGAAATGAAGACATGCATGCACTCGGGGCAATGCCCGTTGCCGCTAATGCAGGTGATTTTATTATCTGGCACCAGGCGCTGCCGCATGGCAGCAGCCCAAACACATCATTATTACCAAGGTTTGTACAATATATCAATTATGCCCCGGTGGATATGGAAGTAAGGGAAAAATGGATTTAATCACACAATTTTATTTTCATGCTGACTTCAAAACAACTTGATGCTTT
>CAZCJG010000259.1:0-7378 GCA_964498575.1 uncultured Anaerolineales bacterium
CGTGGTGTACTGGCGCAGGTCGCCGTCGAGCCGGTCCAGGCACCCTTGCGCGTGGGTCCGGACCTGCTCTGGATCGAAGTCGCCGCCCGGCGCGGCAGCGGCCTCGCTGCCCGGCTCGGCCCCGGCTGGGCCACCAGGCTCGGCTCCGATGTCGGCGTCCGGCTCGGCGCTAAGTTCACCATCCTCGGTGGCCTGATCCGCCGGCGTCGGGCAGGCCAGCGGATGGGAGCCGCCGGTGCCGCGCTGGTCGACCAGGACGATGTCGCGGTGCTGGTTCAGGCGACCGAAAGCACCGGCCATGGCGGGGTAAGCTTCGGTCGCCGCCTGGCCCGGGCCACCGGCGACGAAGAAGACCGGGTCGAGCTCGGGCCGCCGGCTGATCGCGGGCAGCACCGCGATGCGCAGGTCGATCGTCCGCCCAGCGGGTCGGGCAGGGTCTTCAGGCACGCTCAGCGTGCCGCATTCGGCCGCCAGTCGGTCGGACATGCCCGACACGACGAGGTGACAGGGATCGAAGGCCAGGCTGCCGCGCTCCGTCCGGCGGTCCGCGCCGGACGCGGTGCCGTCGCAAGCCCCCAGCGCGAGCGCCAAGGGCACGAGGCAGAGGACCAGCAAGGCCAGGCGGAGCTGCGCGCACAGGCGGCAAGCCCGCTCTCGGGGATTTCGCAGCGCTCGGCGCGCGCGTGCCGCGGTGGCCATGGGCGCTCGTTGGGCAGTCATCGGGAGACAATAATAGGTGGTCAGCTTTGGCAATCCGAATCCCGCCATGCTAAACTTTGGGCCGATATCGCCACGATATCCCATTTTCCCCTCTCGCGTTGTACACCCGTCGCCCCAGTTCCGGCCGCGCTGCCTTGCGGCCAACGCATGTTGATTGACAGCAAGTGAGCCTGCATGTCCACACAACCTGAAACGCGCCCACCCCGCCGTCGCCGCCGGCGGCGCAGAGTCCCGGGCGCCGAGACGCAACCACAAGCGTCGAGCAACGGCCACGCGCCGAACCCGGCCGCGACGCAGCCGCGCGGTGGCGCGCCCCGTTCGGATCAACAGTCGCGCAACCATCGCCAGCACCGCCAGGATCGGCCCCCGCGCAGCGATCAAGCCTCGCCGTCACAACCCCTGGTAACCGTCGCCGGCCTGCTGGATATCGGCCGGAACGGCGGCGGGCATTTGCGCGAGGGCGCGCTGGCGCGGGCGGACGATTCCACCATCGGCCCCGGCCAGATCCGGAGCTGGGGCCTGCGCGCGGGCGACCTGGTCGAGGCCGAAGCGCGCGGCCGTTCGGTGGAGCGCCTGATCGCGGTCAACGGCCATGCGCCCGAGGAGCTGGCGCGGCGGCCGGACTTCGACCGGCTGACCGCCATCCACCCGGACACGGCGCTGGTGCTGGGCCCCACGCCGGAGGCGATCACCGGGCGCCTGCTCGACCTGATCGCCCCGGTCGGGCGCGGCCAGCGCGGGTTGATCGTCGCGCCGCCCAAGGCCGGCAAGACCACCATCTTGCGCGACATCGCGATCGGCGTGGGGCACGATCCCGACATCACCCTGATCACCTGCCTGGTCGGCGAGCGGCCCGAAGAGGTGACCGAGCTGCGCCGGGCGATCCCCGGGGTAGTGCTGGCGGCGGACCTGGACATGCCGGTGGCGGACCACATCCGCGTCGCGGCACTGGGTGTCGAACATGCCAAGCGCCTGGCCGAGGAGGGCCGGCACGTCGTGGTGCTGATGGACAGCCTGACGCGCCTGGCGCGCGCCTACAACCTCAGCATCCACGGCGGCGGGCGCACGCTCTCCGGCGGGATGGACGCCGGCGCGCTCCAGCCGGTGCGCAAGATCTTCGGCGCGGCGCGCATGACCGAGGAGGCCGGCAGCCTGACCATCCTCGCCACCTGCCTCGTGGATACCGGCAGCAAGCTCGACGACCTGGTCTACGAGGAGTTCAAGGGCACCGGCAACATGGAAGTGCACCTGGACCGCAAGCTGGCCGAGCTGCGGCTCTTCCCGGCGATCAACATCAACCGCTCCGGCACCCGCCGCGAGGAGCTGCTGCTCTCGCCCCAAACGCTCCAGCAAATGCAGTCGGTCCGCCGCAAGCTGGCCGGCGTGCCGCCCGACAAGGCGCTGTCCGCCCTGCTGGCCGCGCTGCGGCGGCAGACGGCACCGGCAGGCACGCCCGTGGACGAGGCGGAGATGGCGCTGTAGGCGGTGCCCGCCGACCGCACCCGCCCCGCCAGCCCTACGCCCGATCCGCGCTCACCACACGCCCGGCCGTCGCCCGGCCGACGCTCACCACACGCCTGTCCTGGCGCGGACCTGGCGCGTGATTCGCCTCAGGGTTCCCTTCCTCTGTAAACTCACCGATAATTCTCCGGACACCGCGCCGCGGTCACGGCATGGCGGGGTCCGCACAGGCGCGACCGACCGCCGTGCCGCGAGTTGACTCCGCCGGCCGGCTGCGCTAGCTTAAGCGCCGGATAACCCCCAGACCTGCCCCGCCGGCATCGGACGGAACATGCGGGCCCATCGCTCCACGCCGTGTCACTCCCCACCTTCGGCCACGGTAACCGAGACAACCCATGCCGGTGCACTTGGAGGAACATCATGCCGAAGGTCCTACGCTCGCGGGCGGCGGTGGCCGCGCTACCCGTCCTGACCTGTCTCGCCATCATCCTTGGCATCGCGCGCGCCGAAGCGCGCGAGCGCCCCGTCCGCCATCCCGGCTCCGCGCCACGCGCGGCGCTGGACTGGGAGCCGAACGACCCGGCCTTCCCCCTGCAATGGCATCACGCCACCATCCGCACGCCGGCGGCCTGGGATCGGGCGCGCGGCGCCGGGGTGACGGTGGCGGTGATCGACAGCGGCGTGCGCTGCGGCCATCCGGACCTCGCCGGCCAGTGCGTGGCGGGTTGGGACTTCGTGGATGGCGACGCCCTGCCCGATGATCCGCATGGCAGCGGCACGCGCCTGGCCGGGGTGGTCGCCGCGCGCGCCGGCAACGGCCTCGGCGTCGCCGGCGTGGCGCCCGAGGCGCGCATCATGCCGCTGCGTGTGCTCGACACGGACGGCGGCGGCGACCTCGACCAACTGGCGGCGGCGATCACGTGGGCGGCGGACCATGGCGCGGGCGTGATCCTGGTCGGCCTGGCCGCCCGCTTCGACAGCCCGGGGCTCGACGCGGCGCTGGCCGACGCCGTCGGGCGCGGCGTGACTCTGGTCGCCAGCGTGGGCACGGGGGACAGCAACGACCGCTTGTTCCCGGCGGCCTACCCCGGCGTCATCGGCGTCGCCGCCACCGACCAGGCCGACGACCGGGCGCCGAACAACCATTACGGCGATACCGTGGACCTCGCCGCGCCGGGCGTCGGCATCTATTCGACGACGGCCGACGGGGGCTATGGCGCGGCGGACGGCGCCGATCTCGCCGCCGCGGTGGTGGCGGGCGTCGCGGCGCTCCTCAAGAGCCAGCAGCCGGCGCGCCACCCCGACTTGATCGCGGAGATGCTGCGCGTGTCCGCGATCGACCTCGGCGCGGCGGGCCGGGATCCCTACTTCGGCGCCGGGCGCGTCGACGCCGGCGCCGCGCTGGCGCTGGACCCCGGCGGGAACGCACCCGGCCCACCGGTTTCGACCGCCCGGCCGTCAAGCGTCCCCCCGCCGTGGACGCCCGGCACACCGGTGTCGCCCGGTACGCCCGTGTCGACCGCCGTTCCGCCGGTTACGACCTCTTCCCCACCGGCGCCGACCGCCGCGTCGCCCACCGCCACCCCCCTATCGCAACCGGCCTTCGGGACCTCGACGCCCGGGGCGCCGGCCTGCGGCCAGCCCTGGCAGCTGGTGCTGGTCGGCCAGCCCGACATGTCCGGCGCGGGCGGCTACACCTGCCCCGGCTGCGACGGCTTCCAGAGCAGCGCCGACCGCTTCCTGTCGACGCTGTGCCCGATCGAGCCGCTCGAAGTGGTGATCTCCGACGGCGCGACCGGCATCCGCAAGGTGCTGTGGCACGGCTTCATCCAGCGCGATCGGGGCAGCGTGTACGAGATCCGCAGCCCGGTCCTGCTCTGCGACCCACCCCCCTACCGGGTGACGCTGCTGACCACCAACCCGGAGCACTACACGCTCTGTCCCGGCACCTACGCCTCGCAGGTCATCGAGCAACGCGACTTCGATCGCATCTCTCACAGCCGGCCCGGCGAAGGCCGGCGCGGGCTGATCGCGTGGCGGTTCTGGACCTGCGCGACGGGGTGGGGGCCGTAGGCTACGCCACCCGCTCCATCTCCGCCGAATACCGCCCGTAGCGCGCCGCGCCGTTGCATTCGGAACGGTGGAAGAAGGCGCGCTGGGCGGTGTCGGTGTTGGCGGCCTGGCCGCGCCAGGCGGCGAGCACGGGCTGCTGCAGCGCGCGGCCGTAGGAGAAGCTCAGCTCCCAGGGGTGCGGGCCGAGCCGGTTCATCGCGTCGAGGTTCTCGGTCGCCTGCTCGGCGGTCTGCCCGCCGGAGAGGAAGACGATGCCGGGCACGGCGGCGGGGACGGTGCGCTTCAGGCAGCGGACGGTCGCTTCAGCAACTTCCTGGGCGCTGGCCTGGGCCGGGCAACCGCTGCCGGCGATGACCATGTTCGGCTTGAGCAGGGTGCCCTCCAGGTGCACGCGCTGCCCGTGCAGGGCGGCGAAGACCGCGGCGAGCGTGGCCTCGGTCACCGCCTCGCAGCGTTCGAGGCTGTGGTCGCCGTCCATCAGAACCTCGGGCTCGACGATCGGCACCAGGCCGGCTTCCTGGCACAGCGCGGCATAGCGGGCGAGGGCATGCGCGTTGGCGTCGATGCACGCGGTCGAGGGCAGGCCCGGCCCGATCGTGATGACCGCGCGCCACTTGGCGAAGCGGGCGCCGAGGCCGTAGTACTCGGCGAGCCGCTCGCGCAGCCCGTCCAGTCCCTCGGTCACCACTTCCCCCGGGCAAATCGCGAGCGGCTTGGCGCCGGTGTCCACCTTGATGCCGGGGATAATGTCCTTGAGCGCCAGGACCTCGGGCAGCGGCGTGCCGTCGGCGGTGGACTGGCGGAGGGTCTCGTCGTAGAGGATCACCCCGCTGATGAAGGCTTCCACGCCGGGCGTGGTGAACATCAGCGCGCGGTAGTCGCGCCGGTTGGCCTCGGTCGACTCGACCCCTATGCCGTCCAGGCGCTTCTTCATCGTGCCGGTGCTCTCGTCGGCGGCGAGGATGCCCTTGCCGGGGGCGACCAGGGCACGGGCGGTGGTCTCGAGGGCATGGTGGTTCATGGTGATCATCCTTTGTGTGTCAGGCGTGTCAAGTGTCGCGGGGATCTGCGCGTCATGCAGTTATCGCAGGGTTCGGGCGAGCGATACCGTCGTCGGAGCCGCGCCCGTGCCGGCGCACAGCCCGGCCGAACATGATGACCCAGCCGCCGCCGGTCTGTCAAATCAGCCGCCCCCCGCCCGTGCTATAATCTCGCTGCCCCGCCGGCCCTCCACTCTTCCCGCCCGCCGGCGCGGCATGGAGGTGCGCCGTGCTGGATAGGATGTCCTGGGCTCCCGTGGCGGCTCTGACCGCCTGCGCCGCCGTGCTCGCGATCGCGCTCTCGCCCGCGCTGACCCACCGCCCGGCCGGAGGCACGGCGTCCGCCCGGCCCGCCGATCCCGAGGCGACGCCGGTGCCGGGAGTGCTGGACGCCGTGCGCGGCGCGTGCGGTTCGTTCAATCCCTACTTCGTGGTCGCCAACCAGGTGTTTGCGGATGACGACGGGCTTCCGGCGGGCGCGCCGGCGCTGGTCGCCTTCAACCGCACCGCGCCGGGCGATTCCAACGCCCACTTCGTCCTCGCCACGCAGGACCAGATCGGCACGGTCTACGGGCTGGCCTACGATGACGCGCGCGGCCGGGTCTACGCGGCGGCCTATCACAAGCGCAGCGCGGCCTTCGGTCCCGGCGGACCCGGCCGGATCTACACCATCGACCTCACGACCGGCCGGGTCACGCCCCTGGCGGATCTCTATGTCGGCCCGGACCGCCACGACTTCCGCCGCAACCGCGACGAGGACGCGGCGCCGTTCGTCGGCCGGGCGGGGCTGGGCGACCTCGAGATCGACGAGACCGGCTCCACCCTGTTCGCGATGAACCTGACCGACGGCCGGATCTACCGCATCGCGCTGCCGGGCGGGGCGGTGCTCGGCTCGTTCCGGCACGGCGCGGCGGGCGAGGATTGGGGGCGCAACGCGCGGCCCTTCGGGCTGGGCTACCGGGATGGCTGGCTATACCACGGCGTGGTCGATTCCCAGGAGTTCACCGGCACGCCCGGCGCGCTGCGCGGCTTCGTCTACCGCTCGCGGCCGGACGGCAGCGAGATGGCCGAGCTCGCGCGCTTCGACTTCAAATATCCGCGGCTGGCGCAATGGATGGCGTGGAAGGACTTCGCCTCGAGCGGTGGCCTCGGCGGCTACCTCTACGTGAGCGCGGAGCCGATCATCGCCGACCTCGCGTTCACTGCCGGCGGCGACCTCATCCTGGGCATCCGCGACCGCTCGGCCGACACGCTGCCGGTGCTCGGCCGGCGCATCGCCGCCGTCCTGCAGCGGAATCCGGCCGGCACCCCCATCGCGCCCGGGTCGACCGAACCCGGCGTCGGCGACATCCTCGTGCTGCACCAGGTGGGCGGCGCGTGGACCCTGGCCACCGATCCCGAGCCCTACCAGGACGCCGGCCGCCTCGGCGACGAGGCCAGCTTCGGCGCGCTGGCGAGCTTTCCGGGCGCCGACCTCGTGGTCTCGCCGGCCCGCGCGCCGCTGCTTGCGGGCACCACCGATTCCGTAGGCGCCTTCTGGAGCTGGAACTCGGACGGCGGCATCGCCTACCGCGAGCCGCTGGGCACGATCGCGTCCGACAGCGTGGCGGTCGGGTCGAACGGCCTCGGCGACGTCGAGGCGCTCTGCCCGGCGTCGACCACGCTCCAGCCCGAGATCGAGCCCACCGCGACGGCGGCGGCGGCGACCGCGACGGGCGAGGCGGCGGCGACCGCCACGGCGTTCGCCCTGCTGCCGACGCCTTGGCCGGGGGGCGTGATCAGCACGCCGGAGCACTTCGACGCCGAGATCACCGCCGCCTGCCAGACCACCAATCCCTTCGTCGCGACGGTGTGTTACGCGCCCCAGAACCTGCAGCAGATCAACCTGGACGCGGCCACCATCGTCACCTTCCGCGACACCGCCGGCGATACGCCGACCTACCCGCTGGCGCTGGCCAGCCAGGTCGGCGCGGTGTGGGGGCTGGCGCATTCGGGCAAGACCGGCATGCTCTACGCGGCGAGCTTCGCCAAGCGGCTGGTCTGGTACGGCCCGGGCGGCCCGGGTGCTATCTACCAAATGCGGG
>CAZCJG010000260.1:0-7334 GCA_964498575.1 uncultured Anaerolineales bacterium
CTTAGCCGCGGTTTCCAACCGCCTGGCTGGTGGCCGAACTAATGACCGTGGCCAGCGCTGATAATGCGAATGACCTCCGCACGCTCGACGAAAGAGACCACCAACAATCGACCGGCGTCGGAGTGTCCGACGATGATCTCGCGCTCTTCGCTGCCGGAATGCCACGCGTCGTCAAAGATTGCCGCAAGTGGATCGGTGAATACGGTCTCAGCTTCCTCGAAGGTGACGCCGTGCTTGGCCTCGTTGGTCATGGCCTTGGCGTCATCCCACTCGCACAGCATGCGCAGAGTATAGCGGGTCGAGATCAAAGCCGCAACGGCGGTTCCGACCTGTTCGGCCATTCGGCGACTGCTCAGGCGTGCTGTCTGGGAAACAGCCACGGAGATGCCAGCCCCTGCAAGGACCACGCCCAGCCGCCCAGCCCCTGCGGCCGTCCAGCCTATGCTTTCTGCCTTGACCTGACCCAGGCGCCGATCTCGTGTCACACCCGCCTTCCGGCGGACGTTGTGGTATATTCGGTCCCTGCCCGATTCGCGGCCCCCACTCCCCTACCCATAGGAGGTATGCGCATGCCCAGACCCCTGCGCCTTGCCCTTGGCCTGGCGCTGACCCTGGCGCTCGCCTCGCCGTTGGCGGCGAGCGCCGAGATCATCGACTTCGATCCGGTGACCGACACCGTCCCCGACATCCTCGGCCCCGACGAGCTCACCCGTTACAACACCCTGGTCGGCCAAATCTCGCGGCCCTCGGTTTCCTCGACCCTCGGCCCGGACGGCCGCTACGTGCTGGTCACGATGCTCCGCCTGAGCAATGGATTGCGCGTGCTGGACACGACGACCAAGGAAAGCAACCCGCTGACCATCGAGTCCGACACCCAGATGGGCTCGCCCCTGCTGTGGACCGGCCCGAGCACCGCCCTGGCCCTCACCTACCGGGTCGAGCGCAACGCGCAGGGCCAGATCATCCGCGTATACGATCATGCCAAGACGACGATCGACTTCGAGGCGCGCACCGCGACTCCCGCGAAGTTCGAGCTGCCGACCATCCCCGGTCAGAGCTTCACGCCCGTCTTCGGCCGGCCCTTGCTCCAGACGCCTGACGGTCGCCTGCATTTCATCGGCTATACGGCGCCGCGCAGGGCCCAGCCCGAAGTGATCGAGCAGCACCCGACCTACGACTCGCGCTCGCGCGAAGAGCTGGAAGCGATCGGCCAGGCCGAACCGGTCGATACCATCCTTCAGACCACGGCGCAGATCGTCGCCGTCGACCTGGACGATCAGTCGGTGACCCCGATCGGCGAGGTCCCGCCCGGCACCAGCATCACTGGCGCGGCCGGGACGGTGTCGCAGCGGCCGGGGACCTACACCGTCGCCTACGTCGCGCGGACGCCGATTCCCTGGGCGCAAGGCGTCATCATCGGCGGGCGGACCGGCCGCGGCGGCGCGATGCCGACCAGCTTCTACAACACCCAGGAGAACCTCGGCCTGATCCCCGAGGAGATCAACCTGCACATCACCGGCACCTCGCTGCACATCTCGAACCTGGAGACCGGCGAGCGCAAGGCGATCCCGAACGGCGACCACACCCCGGGCAAGTTCCGCACGCCGCTGTGGACCGCGGACGGCCAGTGGCTGGCGGTGGTGGTGGACACGCCGTCGGTGCTCGAGGGTCGCGAGAACCCGATCTACGAGTACTCGGCCGGCATCGACCTGAAGCTCTTCACCCCGGACGGCCAGCCGGCACCGGACAGCATCAGCCCGGTGAAGCTGGGCGAGCTGAACCCGCCGCTGGACGCGGGCAGCACCGGCCTGACGCCGCTGGACGGCACGCGCATGATCGCCAGCGCCGGCGTCAACACCGCGCGCCACCTATACATCGTCGACATCGCCGACCGGACGGCGCCGACCCAGGCGGTGTACGCCGGTGACGACTACCTGTTCAGCTACGCGATGAACGGCGGCAAGTTCGTCGGCGTCTTCGGCAGCGTCACCGATCCCGGCGAGCTGTATCTCGGCTCGGCCGACCAGGTCGATACCAGCCGCGAGAAGCTGAGCGAAAGCAACGCCCAGCTCGACGGGGTGAGCACGATCGCATACCACACCTTCAGCTATCAGACCTCTCACGGTTACACACTGAAGGGCACCTATGTCTACCCCAGCGACTGGCCCTTCCCGCCGCCGCGGCCGATGCCGGCGGTGGTCTGGCAGGCCGGCGGGCCGGGCGGGCAGATGACCAACACCTGGGGCACCAGCGTCGAGAGCCCCTACTCGCTCCTGCCGAACTTCGGCATCCCGGTGATCGTCGTCAACGGCGCGGGGCGGACCTCCAACGGCGCCAAGTTCTACTCCGACATGGCCGACGGCCGCAACTACGGCCAGCGCGACATCCAGGACGTCAAGGAAGCCGTCGACTACCTGGTCGAGATGAACGTCGTCGACGCCAAGGCGGTCGGCGTCACCGGCTGCTCCTACGGCGGCTACTTCACGCTGCAGAGCGTGACGACCTATCCGGACTACTACGCCGCCGCCAACTCGCAGTGCTCGCTCAACGACGTGATCTGGGAGTACAACTTCGGCTGGTCGCCCTTCCTGGCCTACCTGGTCGGCAACTCGACCACCGGCGACATCGACGAGTACATCAAGGACGCGCCGACCTACAACGCCTACAAGATCAAGACGCCGCTCCTGCAGTTCCACGGCACCGACGACTTCCTGCCTTTCGAGCACATCACCAACATCCACGACCAGGTGATGGCGAACGGCGTGCCCTCGACCTTCTTCCGCGGCCGGTACTATGGCCACGGCATCGGCAACATCCTGGACCCCACCGCGCCGCCCGACATGCCGCGGATCCTCCCGAACAGCGGCGCCAACGGCCAGCGCTACGCCTTCCAGCTCCAGCTCACCTGGTTCCGCCAGCACCTCGGGCTGGCGCTGCGCAGCGACGCCGCGCCGCCGGTCTGGATCCAGCCGCTCCTGCCCGAGCCGCTCCTGCCGCAGCCGGTCGATCCCCGGGAGGTGCGCTGATGGCTAGGTTCGGACCGGCGTTGATCGCTCTGGCGCTCTTGGCGCCCGTCCTGGCCGCCCCGACCGCGGCCCACGCCGAGATCATCGACTTCAACCCGGCGACCGACGAGGTCCCGGAGATCCTCGAGCCCGCCGAGCTCGCGCGCTACGAGGCGCTGTCGGGCGACCGTTTCATCTACATGTACACCAGCCCGAACCCCGGCGGGACCTCGGTGCTGGCCTATCACGGCCAGGGAGTGGACTTCGTCAACCTGCGCACCGGCGCGATCGTCCCGATCGCCGCCGACCCGCCGATCCCGGGCTTCGAGCTCGCCCAACCGACCTGGATGGGCGACAACCTGGTTTCGCTGAACATCGAGCCCCAGCAAGACGGGTCGGCCAAGTACTACCGCGTCGAGCGCAACGGCCTCACCGGCGCGGTGATGGTCACCCCGGTCGAAGTCAAGGCCGACGGACAAGTCATCAGCGTCAGCCCGGATCTTTCCACCCTGCTGGTGATGGAGTATCAGGCGGACAACCCGCCCCCGGCCAAGAAGGTCACCCTCGGCCCGCGCTACGACGGGCCGGAGCGCGAGCCGCCGCCGGGCATCGAGTCGCTCGACGAGCTGCCGGGCGTGGTCAACCGCCAGCCGCAGCGGACGCTGGAGGTGCAGCAGGCCGGCTTCAACCTGCTGCTGCAGAACCTCGACGGCTCGAACCGCCGGCCCTTGAGCTCGGCGACCGCGGAGACCGCGCTGGCCGGCGTGAGCTGGAGCCCGGACAGCCGGCGCGTGGCCATCGGCATGAGCACGATGCCGGGCTGGGACGGCGACCGGCGGCGTGACAACGACCCGCCGCCCGCCGGCCTGCCCAACCTCGGCAGCATCAACGTGCAGGAGGCGCTGGGGCGGGTGGCGCCGGCGGACAACCCGCTGGTGACCGGGACGCGCATAGAGGCCTTCGCCACGACGGGCGGCCCGCTGCGCGCCTTCCAAAATGTCGACTTCCAGCAGGGCATGCTCAACCAGATCGTCTTCTCGCCGACCGGCAAGCACGCGCTGCTGTCGATCGCCACCCGCAGCGCGCTGGGCGACCGCCCGAACCCGACCTATGCCTTTCCCCGCGGCGTAGAATGGCACCTGCTCGACGCCAACCTGCAACCGATCCGCAAGATCGAGCTGCCGGGCATCGACTCGCTCGCCACCGCGGCGGACTTCGCGGACGACGACCACATCGTCTTCACCATCGCCGACGAGCTCGACAACCACGTGCTGCTGCATGACGTGACAGCCGGTTCGACCCGCACGATCTGGGACAAGCCCGGTGGGATTTTCCAGGCCCTACCCAGCGCCGCGGGCGTGGTCTTCACCCATCAGACGGTCGACGAGCCGATCGAGCTGTGGATGACCCAGGGCTGGGGCAGCGGCGCGGACCTGCCCGCCGTGCGCCAGGTGACGTTCTTCAACACGGCGCTGCGCCTGGCCAGCCGGGTGCAGTGGGCGCCCGTCTCGTGGAATTCGGGCGGCCAGACGCTCTCCGGCATCTACGTCTACCCCGAGACAATGCGCTACCCGCCGACCGAGCCCGCGCCGATGGTCGTCTGGCAGCAGGGCGGGCCGGGCGGGCAGATGACCAACGACTTCGGCGCCTCGGTCGAGTCGCCCTACAGCATGTTGGCCAACTTCGGCATCCCGGTCTTCGTCGCCAACGCGGCCGGGCGCAACGTGCAGAGCCCGAAGTTCTACGCCGACATGGCCGAGGGGCGCAACTTCGGGCAGCTCGACATTCGGCAGATCAAGGACGGGGTCGATACGCTGGTCCGGCAGGGCATCGCCGATCCCGAGGCGGTGGGCATCACCGGCTGCTCCTACGGCGGCTACTTCACCCTGCAGAGCCTGCGCAGCTTCCCCGGCTTCTACGCCGCCGGCAACACGCAGTGCACGCTGGCGGACCTGACCGAGGAGTTCACCTTCGGCTACACGCCCTTCATCGCCTACCTGATGGGCCGCGCGCCGATGGCCGACCCGGCCGAGTACGTCAAGGACTCGCCGATGTACGGCACCAAGGACATCACGACGCCGACCCTGATCTTCCACGGCACCAAGGACTTCCTGCCGGTGCCGCTGATCAACAACGTCCACGACCAGATCGAGGCCAACGGCGTCGACGTCCGCTTCCTGCGCGCCGCCGGCTACGGCCACGGCCTGGGCACGGCGACCGACGCGAACGGCAACCCGATCGCGGGCAGCAACCTGAGCGGCCAGCGTTACGCCTTCCAGCTCCAGCTCGAGTTCTTCCGCGAGTACGTCGGCACCGCCGCGTCGCTCCCGGAGAGCGAGCTGGCGACGGTGTTCCTGCCGGCGATCCACAACGGGGCGGAGGTGGTGGTGCCGTAGGGGTTTCCGTGCTGATTTGAGCGAGACCTGGGTGCGCGGGCCTCCGGCCCGCATTTCCCCCGCAAGGGTGAGATGCGAGGTGTGGAGGCCCGCGCGGTTCAGGGGGCGCCCGGCTGCGCGTGTTATGACAGATGCCTCCGGCGCCATCCTATTCAGCGCTCGGATGTCGTCGTCGCTGTCGGCAGGGGACCGGGCAGTCTTGTTGACCGCCGTGTGAGCGGGTGGTATCGTTGCGGAGACATCGGCAAGCCATGTGGTTCGGCGTTCAGCAGCGCCTGGACCGGCCGGAGTTGATCGCGCCGACACCACCACCTGAGAGCAGGAACCATGACCACGTTGACCCTTGAGCTGCCAACAGACGTGCTCGCCCGACTGAAGCAGCGGGCGGCGGGCGCGGGGAAGTCGGTCGAGATCGTTGCGAGCGAGCTTCTGGTCGAGCAGATGGCGCAGCCACTTCCCGAACCTGGCGCCGAGCGAGAGGTGGTCTGGGACATCCTGCGCGATGCGGGCTTGCTAGCCGAGCTGACGCCTTCCGAGGTGCGTCGCGGGGCGGAGGCGAGTATCTCCTTGGACGAGGTCAGCGCGGCGCTGGAAGGTGCGGGCGGCCCTGATCTAAGCGAGCTGATCATCGAGATGCGCGGCCCGAAGGCATGACCTGCTACTTCATGGACTCCAGCGCGCTGGTCAAGCGCTACGTCCACGAGGTAGGCGCGAGTTGGACCAGGCAGCTCATTGACCCAGCCGCGGGCAACGCGATCCTCGTGTCCGAGGTCTCGCGGGTCGAGGTGGCGGCGGCGCTCGCAGCCAAGCACCGCGCTCCCCAGGGCATCAGTGAAGGTCAGCGAAATGCTGCGGTGGCTCTCCTCCTGCGCCATTGTGGGGCCGAGTACCAGCTCGTCGCGATCAACGCGGCGGTGTTGGATCGAGCAGTGACGCTGACTCAGAACCATCGGCTTCGCGGCTATGATGCGATCCAGCTCAGCTCGGCGCTGACCGCGAACGACGCGCTTCTTGCTCAAGGACAAGCCGGCCTGGTTTTCGTGTCAGCGGACGCCGACCTGGTTCTGGCCGCGAGCGCGGAGGGGCTGTCGGCGGATAACCCGCTGGCGCATCCGTGAGCGCTGCGGTAGGATACCCCACCTCCGCCGGGAGGTTGGTTATCCGGCTCAATGCTGGACTACGCTCTCATAACGAGTGCCAGCGCCAGGCGCCCAAAGTGCGCCGGGCGGTGCGGTTCAGTCTGTCGCGCCCCCAAACACCACCACCCCCCCCTCGCCCACATCCGCCGCGATCTTCGCCCCCGCCTTGAAGCGTCCCTCGATGATCAGGCGCGAGAGCGGGCGCTCGATCAGGCGGGCGATGGCGCCGTTGAGCGGCCGCGCGCCGAGCTCGGGGGCGTAGCCGGCCTGGGAGAGGAAGTCCTTCAGCGCATCCGAGAAGGTGATGGCCATGCCCTGCTCGCCCAGCTTGCGGTTCAGCTTGCGCTCCTGGATGTCGACGATCAGGCGCATCTCGGCCCGGCCGAGGCTGTTGAAGATCAGGAACTCGTCGACGCGGCCGAGGAATTCCGGCCGGAAGACCTCGCGCGCCTCCTCGCGCACCGCTTCGACCACTTTGTCGCGCCCCATCTCGGCCTCGACCCGGTAGTACTCCGAGCCGACGTTGCCGGTCATGATCACCACCGTGTTGCGGAAGTCGACCCTCCGCCCGCGCGAGTCGGTCAGGCGCCCGTCGTCCATGATCTGGAGGAGGATGGTGTGAACGTCCGGGTGCGCCTTTTCCAGCTCGTCGAAGAGGACGAGGACGTAAGGCTTGCGGCGCACCGGCTCGGTGAGCTGGCCGCCCTGGTCGAAGCCGACGTAGCCGGGCGGGGCGCCGATCAGGCGGCTGACCGTGTGCCGCTCGTGGTACTCGCTCATGTCCAGGCGGATCA
>CAZCJG010000261.1:0-7326 GCA_964498575.1 uncultured Anaerolineales bacterium
AGCGCGCCGTCCACCGTCAGCGGCTGCTCGATCCAGGCTGTGTCGTTGAAGCCGACCACCGCGACCTGGTTCACCCCGGCGGTGGTCATCCGCCCGGCGAAGGATTGAGCGGCGGACTGGACCGCGGCGAGCTTGCTGCGCCCGGCGCTGCTCATGCGCTCCATGCTGGTCGATGCGTCGATCACCAGGACGACGTCGGCGCGCGCCTGCTCCGGCACGCAGGTCTCGTGGAGCAGCAGCGGCAGGTAGATCGGGCTGGGGGTCGGGGTGGCGGTGGGGGTGGGGGATGGGGTGGGGGTCGGGGTGGACGTCCGCGTGGACGTTGCGGTCAGGGTCGGGGTCGGGGTCGGCGTCGAGGTTGGAGTGGGCGTCGGCGTGGCGGTGTCGGTCGGTGTGGGGCTGCTTGTCGGCGTTTCGGTGGGCGCGGGGATTCGGTCCGGGGGACAGAGCACCTCCACATCGCCCAGGCCGCCCGCTTTCAGGAAGGACGGGACGGTGGCGCTGCGGGTGTAGAGGGTCTCGGAGTGGAGGATGCGGCCGACAAAATTGTCCAGCCAGATGGCACCCCCGCTCCAGGTCCGCTGCGGGGCGACCGCCGAGGCCACGACGACGTCCGCGCCGGGCAGCGCGGCCAGCGATCCCCAGACGGCCTCCTGATGAATCGTCCTATCCTGGTAGTGCTCGCTTTCCGTCCACACGTTCCACAACAGACCATCGACCCCAAAGGTCGGCAGAATGTCGCCCTCGCCGATCTCGATCGTGACGTCGTTGATGCGATCGCGCAGGCCCATGATGAGCCGGCCGTAGCGCTGGAACTCGATGTCGGTCAGCATCGCTCCCGAGGTCTCGGCTTCTTCGGGCAGAGGGGCGGGCGACCACGCGGCCCACCTCGGCTGGCGAGCATAGTCCAGGCTGAACCGCGCCACTTCGACCATCTCGCGGCCATCCGGCAGCGCGCGGTAGACGTGGCCGATGCCGGGATGATCCGCCGGCAAGCCGCGGGCCGGGCTCTCGACCACCCCGTGGTAGAGGTGGCCATCGCGGAACCCGAGGCCGAACGGGTGCGCGTCACCCGCCCAGGCTTCGCCCGCACCGCCATGCCCGAACGCGCCGAGGATGATGCCATCCGGCACGGACAGGCGGTAGATCATCCGATCATGCAGGTTCAAGGCGAACAGCACGCCGCCGGCCTCGTCCATCTCGATGTCGCCGAAGGCCAGGTGGCCGACCGACGCCACGCTGGCCTCGTCGTTGCCTTGGCGCATGTCGTGCGGGTCGCCGCCGGCGTCCAACCATGCCCAGGGCCGAACAGCCCCCGTCCCCAGGTCAACGCGGTAAATCGCTCCGGGTCCCGACGGCCCGAACGCGGCGAGGCGTTTGAGATAGGCCGCGGCATACAGGTGCCCGCGGCGCCAATCGTACGCCAGGCCGTAGACCGCGCCCGTCTGCGGCGCCAAGGCCAGCGGCAGGTGGCGTGAGCTCACCGGGCCGGCCGAGTGGTTGAAGGCGACAATCGACGCGACCTCGTCGTACGCTTCCCGCGGATAGCGGTTGCCGGTCCAATCCGGGTCCGGCGCGAAGCGCGTGATCGCGAGATAAGGATTGTCGCTGTCGCACGATGCTTGAACGCGCCCAAGCGCCCAAGCCGCGGCGGTCGTCGTCGGCGCCGGCACCGTGGCCAGGGTCGCGGCCGCCGTGGCCAGCGCCGCGCGTGCCGGGGCACCGGCGGTCAAGGTCGGTGCGAGGGCGGTTTGCGTCGCGCCATCCGGCGTCGCCAGTGGCGGGATCCCGCGCGGCGTACCCGTGGCGAACTGGTCGACGCCCTGACCGCCCCGGCCGTCGGGCTGTGCGTGCCCGGTCCGATCGGCTGTGCCCAGCCCCGATCCGCCTGCTCGCTCGGCGATGCAGCCCGCCGCGACAGTCGCGACGGCCGCGCCGCACACGCCGGCGAGCAGCGCCCGCCTCAGCGCGCCCGTCTCGACGGGCCGACGTCTTGCCATGTCAGGAATCCCACCCTCTCCGCAATCTCACCCTCATGCCCTCGTTTCAGCCAGAGGAATCGCGGAGGGATCCTGGCCCTGGGCGCGCGGTAGTGGGCGCCTCAGCCGGGCGACCCCAGGACGTCGTCGACGGTCAACACCACATCCGGGAAGCCTGCGAGGCCGAGCGTCGTGCCGCGTTCGTGGCGCACCATGCTGCGAAAGCCGCGCGCGTCCGGGTCGCGGTAGACCTCGATAGCGCCGTGGATCAGATCGACCAACCAGACCTCGGCGATGCCGGCCTCGGCGTAAAGCGGTACCTTCAACTGCCGGTCGAGGTCGAGCGAGCTGTCGGCCACCTCGATCAGGGCGAAGGCATCGCCCGGCTCAGGGTGGGAGTCACCGTAGCTGTCGGCGCGCAGGCGGAGGATCGAGAGGTCGGGCTGGGGCAGGGAGATGCGACCAAGGCGGATCGGGTTTTGAACGGCAATGATGGCACGGTCCGACAACTGCCGGCTCAGGCTGCGCGTCAGGCGATTGACACAGCCGGCGTGCGGGCTGTTGATGGGCATCTGAAACACCACCTCTCCATCCAAGAGCTCGGTCCGCTCGTCCGGTCCAATCAACCCAACTTCGGCCAAACAGTAGTAGTCCTCCACCGTAAACCTGCGGCGCAGTCGCCACAGGATGGGGGGGAGGTCGTCGCGCATTGGTAAGCCGGGAGTCTCCACGCTCGGGGCCTGGGTGGCGATCATGCTATGCCTCCTGTTCGCGCTTGATTGTAGCAACCGGCGCAAACAATGCCAGCCGTCCGCACCCGCTGTCCGCCTCCGCCCCGGCACGCTTTGCACAGACAGTTGCACGCTTGGCGTTATTTTCAGCATAATATCTTGCACGCGCGGCCACCCGCGGGCGGAAACCGCGAGCCAGATTCGCCGCGCAACGCATAAGGAGATGAGGATGAGCATGACAAGTCACCCCCTGTTCGCACGCCGGGTGATCACGTTTGGCGCCGCGGTGTCGCTGCTGTTCGGCCTGGCGGCCTGCCTGCCGTCGGCCGCAACGGAGACACCGGCCACCGATGCGACGGCGGAATCCGCGGCCGCCGAGCCCGAGGCGACCGCGGCCGAGACTGACGAGATGCCAGCGGCCGAGGCCGGCGCGACCGAGGACATCACCGAGACCGAAGCCACCGAGCCCGAGGCGGAGGCCGAAGCGGTGCCCGGGCCGCTGACGATCACCGCTACCGAGTTCCAGTACGACGCGCCGGCGCGCATCCTGGGCGGGATGACCGAGATCACCTTCGTCAACGCGGGCGAGTTCGCCCACGCCCTGGTCTTCGCCCGGCTCGGCGAGAGCAAGACGACCGACGACGTGCTGGAGGTGTTGACGGCGGAGAACCTGGAGATCCCCGATTGGATGTCCTTCCCCGGCGGCATCGGCGGGATCGACCCCGGCCAGAGCGCGACGGCCTTCCTGGACCTCCAACCTGGCCAGTACGCGATCTTCTCGTTCGAGTCGTCGGCGGGCGACGACACACCGGACGCGGCCAAGGGCATGTTGCAGGCGATCGAGGTGACGGACCTCGCCGACGAGCAGGCGACGCCCCCGCAGCCCGACACCACGATCGCGCTCGTCGACTTCTCCTTCATCCCGATCCGCCCGATCGAGGCCGGCCGGCAGGTGATCCGCTTCGAGAACGACGGCGAGCAAGCCCACGAGGCGCTGATCATGCGCTTGGAGGAAGGTACGACGGGGGCCGACGTTATCGAGATGCTCACCCAGTTCAACGCGGCACCGCCCGAGGGCGCGGCGGCCGAAGCGCAGGGAGAAGAAGAGGCCGATGACGAGGAAGGCGCGGCCAAGGAAGGCACGCCGGCCGATAACGAGGACAAGGACTCGTCCGGCGAAGGCGAAGCGGGGGAGGGCGCCCCGCCCGGCCCGCCGCCCTTCGCCAGCGCGGGCGGCATGACGCCGATCGATGTCGGCACGACGAGCTACCTCGAGATGGACTTCGAGCCGGGCGAGTACATGTTCATCTGCTTCATCCCGGATCCCGCGAGTGGTGCCCCGCACTTCGCGAAGGGCATGGCCCAGGCTTTCACCGTCGAGTAGGGCGGCCGCCCACCCATCGGTCCGCAATGGCAACCCCACCGCCGTCGCGAACAATCGAACAGGTCGGGTCCGGCCACCCCGCGCTACTACACCAGATCTTCCAGGCCGCCCGGCACCGCTACCCCGGCGGGATCGCCATCGAGATCCCGCCGGGCACCGGGCGTCCCCAGCGTGTCCAGGTGAGCTACGCGGCGCTGTGGGCGCGCGCCGGGCGGCTCGCGGCGGAGCTCGCGGCGTCGGGTCGGGCGGAACGATCCGCGGCAGGCACGACCGGCGCGTCGGCAAGCCCGCCCGAATCGCTGGTGCTGATCCTCCTGCCGCGCGAGGCGCCCGACCTCTACGCGGCCCAGCTCGCGGCGCTGCGGGCGGGAGCGGCCTTCGTCTGCCTGGACCCGCGCGCGCCCGACAGGCACCTGCGAGCGGTGATCGCGGACGCGGCGCCGATCGTCCTGGTGACCGACACACGCGGCCGATCGCAGGTAGAAGCGCTTGCCGCGCCGCACGGGTCCGTGATCGAGGTCTCGGCGCTGGACTGGGGCGCCGCGGGGCGGGAAATTCCCGCTGAACCACCCCGCGATCCCGGCCGCCTCGCCTACGTGATCTACACCTCCGGCACCACCGGCGAGCCGAAGGGCGTGATGATCGAGCACCGCGGCATCGTCAACCTGGTCCGCTCGGACGTGGAAGCGTTCGGCCTCGGGCCGGGGGATCGCGTGGCGCAGGTCTCCTCGCCGGCCTACGACTCGTCGATCGAGGAGGCCTGGCTGGCCTTCGCCGCCGGCGCGACGCTGCTGCCGCTGGACGACGAAACGGTGCGGCTGGGGCCGGACCTGGTCGACTGGCTGCGGCGGGAGCGGATCACGGTGCTCTGCCCGCCGCCGACCCTGTTGCGCTCGACCGGCTGCGAGGACCCGCGCACCGCCCTGCCCGAGCTGCGCCTGCTCTACGTCGGCGGCGAGGCGCTGCCGCGGGACCTGGCGGATCGCTGGGCGGCCAGTTGTCGGATGGTCAACGGCTACGGCCCGACCGAGTGCAGCGTCACCGTGCTGCGCGGCCCGGTGCGGCCCGGCGAGCTGGTGACGATCGGCCGGCCGGTGCCCGGGAACAGCGCGTGGGTGCTGGACGAAGCGCTCGAGCCGGTGCCCGACGGAACGGCGGGCGAGCTGTGCATCGGCGGCGTCGGCCTGGCGCGCGGCTATCTGGGGCGCGAGGCGTTGACCGCCTCGCGCTTCCCGATCCATCCGCACCTGGGCCGGATCTATCGCACCGGCGATCGGGCGCGGGTCAATAGCGCCGGCGACTTCGAGTACCTCGGGCGTCTCGACGCGCAGGTCAAGCTGCGCGGCTACCGGGTCGAGCTCGGCGCCATCGAAGCGCGGCTCGCGGCCTGCCCCGGCGTGCGCGCCGCGGCGTGCAAGGTGCAGGGTCGCGACGGCCATCCCGTGCTCGCGGCCCACATTCTGCCCGCCGACCCCGCGGCACCGCCGGATTTCGATGCGATCAAGCGGGAGCTGCGCGGCGCGCTGCCGGACTACATGGTCCCGGCCCGCTTCGCCCTGTGCGCGGCCCTGCCGACGACCGCCGGCGGCAAGCTGGACCGTGCCGCGCTGCCGGACATCATCGGGTCGAACCGCTCCGCGCGCCCATTCGTGCCGCCGCGCGATCCCCTGGAGCTGCGTGTCGCGGCGGCCTTCGCCGCGGCGCTGGATCTGCCGGACAGCATCTCGGTGACCGACGACTTCTTCATGGACCTCGGCGGCGACTCGCTGAGCGCGGTCGGGGTGATCAGCGCACTGCGAGTGAGCAGCGTGCCCACCCCGACCTTCCGCGAGCTGTACGAAGCACGCACCGCCGCGGCGCTGGCGGCGCAGTGGCGGGAGCGTGGGGCCGGGATCGCTGATCCGGAGGTTCCGTCCGGCAGGTCGGAGCCTGCGGCCAGCGCGTCCGAACCCGCGCCTGTACCCGACGATCGTGCCGATCGGCAGCCGCAAAATCTGGCTCGCCGCGCCCGCGCCGTCACCGTCGCCCAGGGCGCCTGGCTCTTCCTGGGGCTGGTGCTTGGCGCCGCGCTGGGCTATTGGGCCGCGTTCGGGATCGCGCCGGGCCTGATCGGCGGACTGGGCCTGACCGGCAGCCTGCTCCTGTTGCCGCTCCTGGCCGCGGTCTGGCCGCTGGTCTTCGCGCCCATCGCCGTCGGTATGACGCTGTTGGCCAAGCGCGCGCTGATCGGCCGCTACGCGCCGGCGCGCGTCCCGGTTTGGAGCGGCTTCTATGCGCGACACTGGATGGTCGTCCAGACCGCCCGCCTGATCCCCTGGGCTACGCTGGAAGGCACGGTCTTCACGGGCGTGGTGCTGCGGGCGCTCGGCGCGCGCATCGGCCGCGGCGTGTCGATCCACCGCGGGGTCGATCTCACCGACGGGGGCTGGGACCTGCTGGACATCGGCGACGGCGCGACGCTGTGCCAGAACGCCGCCGCGCGCACCGCGCAGCTCGACGACGGGCATGTGGTGTTCGGTTTGGTGACGATCGGCCCCGACGCGACGATCGACGTGCGGGCCGGGCTGGACCCGGGCACGGCGGTCGGCCGCGGCGCGCACCTGACGCCACTCTCCTGGCTCCCCGGCGGCGCGCGCATCCCCGACGGCGAGCGCTGGGACGGCGTACCGGCGGCGCGGCAAGGGCTGGCGGAGGACGCGCCGCCGTTGTCCGCGGCTTCGGCCGGGCGACCCGGCCGGGGCGCGGCGCTGTCACCCGAAGCGCACGGCCTGGCGATGCTTGGCGCCGGCGCGGCGCGGCGGGCGCTGGCCATGCTGCCGCTGGCGCTGGTGGGCTGGGCGCTGGCCTGGCGGAATCCGGGCGCGGCCGACGTGCTGCTCGGCTGGCTCGCGGCACCCCATCTCTCGGCCGAGCTGATCGCGGCGACCCTGATCCTGGCGCTGGTCACGCTGCCGGTTACCCTCCTGGCCCAGGCGCTGGCGCTGCGCGCGATGGGCCGGGTCCGGCCCGGCGTGGTCAGCCGCTGGAGCCTGGAGGCGGTGCGGATCTGGGCCAAGACCGGCGCGGTTGAGGCCGCCGGCCGCTGGCTCAGCGGCGCGCTCCTGTGGCCCTGGTGGCTGCGCATCGCGGGCATGCGCATCGGCCGCGGCTGCGAGATCAGCACGATCTTCGACGTCGTGCCCGAGACGGTCACCATCGGCGTCGAGTCCTTCTTCGCCGACGGCATCTACTT
>CAZCJG010000262.1:0-7318 GCA_964498575.1 uncultured Anaerolineales bacterium
TATGCGAGGAGAAACACATGGGCTCGCGGGCGGTGGTCATCGTTTGCCGGGATGCGGACGCGGCGCGGCGGCGCTTCGGGGTGGTCGGCGGCGAAGCAGGGGTCTGCTACACCCGCACCGGCCGGCCCTTCTTCGACGACGCCGCGCTAGCCGCCGCCTTCATCGACCGCCTGCGCACCGCGCTCGACTGCAGCGGCCTGTGGGAGCACCTATCGACCGACTGGGTCTGCCTGGACGCCGAGCTGATGCCCTGGTCCGCCAAGGCGCAAGGCTTGCTCCAGGCGCAGTACGCCCCGGTCGGCAGCGCGGGCCGGGCGGCGCTGGGCCTCGCGGTCGATGTCCTGGGACAGGCGGCCGAACGCGTCCCGGATGCCAGCGCGCTGCGCGATCGGTTCAGGGAACGCCTGACGATGGTCGATGCCTATGTCGAAGCTTACCGCCGCTACTGCTGGCCGGTCGGCGGGCTGACCGATCTCAAGCTCGCTCCCTTCCACCTCCTGGCCAGCGAAGGCGCGGTCCATACCGACCGCGACCATGTCTGGCACATGCAGACGCTGGCCGAGCTATGCGCCGCCGATCCCGAGCTCTTGCAGGCAACGCCCTACCGGGTGGTCGACCTCGCGGAGCCCGGCGCCGAAACCGAGGCGGCAACCTGGTGGGAAGCGCTGACCGCGGGTGGCGGCGAGGGCATGGTCGTCAAGCCGCTGGACTTCGTGGCCCAGGGCAGGGACGGCGTCCTCCAACCGGCGCTCAAGTGCCGCGGCCGGGAGTACCTGCGCATCATCTACGGCCCGGAGTACGACGCGCCGGCCCACCTCGACCGCCTGCGCGCCCGCAGCGTCGGCCGCAAGCGCTCGCTGGCCCTGCGCGAGTTCGCGCTCGGCCTGGAAGCGCTGCACCGCTTCGGGCGCGGCGAGCCGCTGCGCCGGGTGCACGAGTGCGTTTTCGGCGTCCTGGCGCTGGAGAGTGAGCCGGTGGACCCGCGGTTGTAGCCGGGCGCGCAGGATGCGACCGGAGGTAGCAGAATGCAGCCAAGCTGGTCAATAGGCGAGCAACTCCCCCATCGCCGCCCGCATCCGCGCCACCGTCGGCACCACACCGTCCATCATCCGCGCGCTGTAGGGCACCGGGCAGTCCGCCCCGCCGATGCGCAGCACCGGCGCGTCGAGCTGCTCGAAGGCTTCGGCGGCCACCGTCGCCACGATCTCGCCGCCGAAGCCCGCCGTCAGGTGGTCCTCGTGTACCACCAGGCAGCGGCCGGTGCGGCGGACGCTGGCCAGGACCGTCTCGGCGTCCCAGGGCACGATCGTGCGCAGGTCGATCACCTCCACCGCCTCGCCGAGCTCCGCCGCCGCTTCCAGAACGCGGTGGACCATCGCACCCCACGTGACGACCGTCAGGTCCGTGCCGGGCCGGCGGATCGCCGCCTGGCCGAAGGGGATCGCATAGTCGTCGCCGGGATAGGGCCGGCGGGCGACCTCGCCGAAGTAGAGCGCGCGGTGCTCGAGGAAGTAGACCGGATCGTCGCCGCGCAGCGCGGTCCGCAGCAGCCCCGCCGCGTCCTCGGCGTCCGAGGGGAAGACCACGTGCCAGCCGACGCTGTGGGCGAAGACCGACTCGTCACAGACGCTGTGCCAGGGGTCGCCGGTCGCCGGCGCGAAGCCGACCGGGATGCGCACGACGATCGGCGCGGCGAAGCGGCCGTTGGTGCGCCAGCGCAGGGTCCCGCAGTCGTTGAGTTGCTCGGTCGCCGGATCGGCGTACTTGCGGAACTGGATCTCCGGCACCGGCACCAGCCCCGCCAGCGCCAGCCCGACCGCCCGGCCGATGATCCCTTCCTCGGTCAGCGCCGTGTCGAAAACCCGCTCGGCTCCGAAGCGGAGCTGCATGTCGCGCGTCACGCCGTGCACCCCGCCCTTGGCCCCGACATCCTCGCCGAAGACCAGCACCCGCGGGCTGCGCGCCAACTCGGCTTCCAGCGTCAGCCGAACCGAATCGACCATGTTCAGCCGCACCGGCTCAGGCGGGTTCGGGCGATTGGCGAAGTCCACCCGCAGCCCCGCCCCCTCCGGCCGCGTGCCGCCGACGAGCTGCGACAGCATCGGCGCCGAGAAGACGAAGCGCGCGGTCGATTCCGGCGTGTCCTCCGGCTGGGCCAGCGCCCCCTCGCGCGCGGCGGCGGCCTCGGCGACCGCCGCGGCTTCCATCTCGCCCCAGGTCTCCGCCGTCATGCCCTGTTCGAGCAGCAGGTCGCGCAGCTTGGGCAGGGGATCGCGCGCCGCCTCCTCCATGCGCAGCGCCTCCGGCTTGTAGGCCTGGTTGTCCTGCGCGGAATGGCCGAAGAGGCGCGGGACCGAGAGGCGGAGGAGGGCGGGACCGGCGCCGCCGCGGATGTGGCGCACTGCCTGGTCGACCAGAGCAGCGGTCCCCAGCGGCTCCGTCCCGTCCCCATCGAGCACGAGTAGGTCGCTGAAGGCCGCGAGGGTGGCGGCGATGTTGGCGCCGGGGGTCTGGAAGGTCGACTCGACCGAGATCGCGTAGCCGTTGTCCTCGACGAAGAAGAGGTAGGGCAGCCGGCCGGTCGTCGCCATGTTCAGCGCCGCCCAGAAGCCCGGCGTGGCGCAGGAGCCGTCGCCGCCGAGCGCCACCGCCAGCGCACCGCCCCAGTCCGCCTCACCCATCGCTTCCGTGCGGTACCGGATCGCGTGCGCCCAGCCCAGCGCCGGCGTGTACTGCGCGCCGACGTCGCCGGACATCGGCAGGATGGTCGCGCGATGGCGCCGCGGCAGCGAGAACACCACCCCGATATCGCGCCCGCCGTTCGGCGCCCCGATCCGCGCCATCGTCGCCGCCAACGCCTCTTCCGGCGTCAACCCGTTGGTCAGCATGAACGGCCGCGAGCGGTAGTACACCCCGGCGGCGTCGCGCGGGTGGTCCAGCGCCAGCCCCAGGAGTATCTGCGCGAGCTCGTGCCCGCCGGCCGAGAACTGGTACTTCACCAGCTTGGCCGGCACCAGCTCGTCCAGCTCCACCCGGTCGAGCTCGCGCGACACCAGCATCAGGCGCGCGACCGCGAGCCAGTCGACGGCGGGCGCGGGGCCGGCGGCGCTGGATGAATCGGTGGGAGCGGCGGTGGCGGTGGCGGGCGGCGTGGACTGCCGTGTTCGGCGTGGCTTGGCTGGAGTGGAGATCACGCTGGCTGGCCTCTCGGTGGTTGACGGCGGATGGCGGGTGGCGACTAGATCGCTGGTCGCGGGGACCGCGGACCATCGGGGTCCGGATTATACCATCTTGGCCTTTCGCCTCCCACCGCGTCCGCCGGATCTCGACGGGTAGCCGTGCGTGTCCTGGCTCGACAGCGCTGCGATCACGACCGCTCGACCAGCCAGGCCACCACTGCTTCAAGCGCCTCCTCCGCTCCCCCCGCCGCCACCCGCACCACCCGCCCCTCCGCCGCGCGCGTCAGCCGGTCGCGGATGGCGAGCCCCAGGCCCTTGTCGCCGAAGTCGCGCGCCAGGATGACCTCCACCCCCGCCGCGTCCAGCTCGCGCAGCGCGCCGAAGAGATGCCGGGCCGGCTCGGCCGGATCGCGCAGAGATCCCAGAACCAGCACCTCCACGCGGCCCGGGTAGGACTCCCCGATTGCCGCGGCATCCTCCTCCGCCACCAGCACGCCAACATGCCGTCCGCCTTCAACCAAGCGCATCGTGGCCAGACGGAGCACAGCGCGCACGTCCTCCGGTGGTCCAGCGATCAGGACCAACGTCGCCCGCGGCGCATAGTGGCGATCGAGAAGCCCCGGCGAGCGCTGCGCCGTGGTGGGCCGGGTCTCGCCCTTGGATGGGATTGGAGGCTCCGGCTCGACCGGACCGCCGACTTCTACCCGTGCAGAGTCGCGGCGCAGGTTGGGGACGACCGCACGCAGCGCCTCGATCGTCACGCCGCCGGGCCGCAGCAACACCGGCGGGTCGGTGCAGCAGTCGACCACCGTGGACTCCACCCCGACCTCGGCCGGGCCTCCGTCGAGCACCAGGTCGATCCGCTCGCCGAGGTCGGCGACGACGTGCGCTGCCGTGGTCGGGCTGGTGCGGCCGAAGGGGTTGGCGCTGGGCGCGGCGATCGGTCCGCCGACCGCGGCCAGGAGCGCCCGCGCCACCGGGTGCGCCGGCGCCCGCACCGCCACGCTGTCCAGCCCCGCCGTGACGATCGCCGGCACGCGCGGGTCGCGTGGGACCACCAGGGTCAAGGGGCCGGGCCAGAACTCCGACGCCAGGCGCGCGGCGACCGGGGGGACGCTGGCCGCGAGCTCGGCGAGCGCCTCGAAACCGAGCACGTGGACGATGATCGGGTCCTCCGCCGGCCGCCCCTTGGCCGTGAAGATGCGGGCGACCGCCGTGGGATTCATCGCATCCGCCCCCAGCCCATATACGGTCTCGGTGGGGAAGGCGACCAGGCCGCCGCCGCGCAGCACCGCGGCGGCCTCGGCGATCAGGGCCGGGTCGGGGAAGTGGGGATCGACGGCAATCAGGCGGATCAGGGGGCTTCCTTTCTCCCTTTCGATATAATACACGTCATCCACGCCAATGAGCGCCGAATCCCCCTCGCCTACGGCATCCCCGCCACCCACCGCCACCCGGCCGCGCCGCCAGATGGAGCGCCGTTGGCTGATCGTCGTTGCCATCGCGCTCGGGATGATGGGTCTGGCGTGGCTGCTCAACGGCCAGTCCGAAGATCCGAAGGTCGAACGCGCGGCGCCTTTCGTGTTGACCGTCGACGATCTGGCCACCGCCGCCGGCAGCGCGCCGGACGCGTTCGGCCGCACCAACCCGCCGGTCGACGTCGGCCTGGCCGAGCGGGCCGCCCAGGGCGCATCGCTGGGCCGTTTCAGCTTGCCCGACGCCCGCCAGGTCGCCACGTACCGTCGCCACCAGACCGGCGAGGAGGTGACCAGCGTCGCCTTGCTCTACGACGACCCGGAGCAAGCGACCGGGCTGGGCGCAGCGATCGCGCCACTCCTCTCGTCGACCTTCCAGCTCGACAGCGCGGAGATCGCGATCGATGGCGTCGATGATGCGCGGTCGTGGACGTCCTCGCGCTACCACGCGATCTCTTTCCGGCAAGGCGGGGTCGTATCCTTCGTCGGGACCACGCGGACCGACGATCCGGAGGGTCTCTTGCGCCTGGCTGAAACCGCTCGAGATCGGGTGGCTGCAGCTCAGGCCAGCGCGGCGGCCGTCGCGACGATGGGAAGCCCCACCTCCGCCAACGCCGATCGTTGAGCGGCTACCCTCCCGCAGCATGTCGCGCCGGGCGTCCGCCGGTTCAGCCCTCGCCCCGGCGTAGCCGGTCAATCTCCGCGCGCAGGCGGGCGTTCTCGGCATCAATGGCCGCCGCGCGGCGTTCGACGACCCTCCGCACCACCGCCTCCTCGTTCGGGCGGACGAGCGTCTCACCCGTCCGCGCATCCGCCAGGCCCACCTTCCAGCCGTCCAGGAAGACACGCAGGCCCAGCCGCTCGCTCAGGATCGCGCCATCCGCATCCGGTTTGATCGGCCGGTAGGCGCCCCGGACAAGGCGGAAGCCCCGCAGCGGCGGCCTCAAGTACTCCCACAGCGGATCGGTCAGGAAGTACTCGGCTACGCCGAGGCGCGCATAGACCTCCTTCTTGAGCACCATGTCCCTGGCACGCGTGGTCGGAGAGGTCACCTCGAACACCACCGTCGGACCGGCCGGCTCCTCCCACAGCTTGTAGACCAGACGGTCATGCCTCGGCACATCGAAGGCGACGAGGATGTCCGGCGCCACCATCGCCCGCGGGTTGCCTTCCTCGTAATAGATGTAGAGGTTGCTCGCCACGAACACATCGAGCGTGTCGCGGTAGCGCTCATCCAACATGTAGAACAGGTCGTGCGCCGCCAAGTGATGGCGCGTCGACTCGGCAACCCCGAGGCCTGGGATCTCGTCGGGGTAGAAGTCGCGGTCGTCGACGATGGGCGCCCTCAAGGAGCTTGGCACGGTCATCGATTCACCTCCGGCTTGTCGGGAAAGCGAGGTGGGTGGCCGGAGAATCCTAGCACAGGTGTGCGAATACCGATAAATCCCGCGCCCGCGACCCACCCGTTGCGCACGTCAAACGCGGCCGTGCGCCCTACAGCGGAATGTTCCCGTGCTTCTTCGGCGGATTGGTGTCGCGCTTGTTCTGCAGCATCTCCAGCGCGCTGATCAGGCGCGGGCGGGTGTCGTGCGGCTCGATCACGTCGTCGACGTAGCCCCAGCTCGCCGCGACGTAGGGGTTGGCGAAGCGCTCGCGGTAGTCCTCCACCAGCTCGGCCTTGCGCTCGGCGGGGTCCTCGGCCTCGGCCAGCTCGCGGCGGAAGATGATGTTCACCGCGCCGTCGGGGCCCATCACCGCGATCTCGGCGGTCGGCCAGGCGTAGTTGATGTCGCCGCGGATGTGCTTCGAGCTCATCACGTCGTAGGCGCCGCCGTAGGCCTTGCGCGTGATCACGGTGATCTTGGGCACCGTCGCCTCGCAGTAGGCGTAGAGCAGCTTGGCGCCGTTGCGGATGATGCCGCCGTGCTCCTGCACCAGCCCGGGCATGAAGCCCGGCACGTCCTCGAAGGTGATGATCGGGATGTTGAAGCAGTCGCAGAAGCGCACGAAGCGCGCCGCCTTGATCGATGCGTCAATGTCCAGCACCCCCGCCAGCACCATCGGCTGCTGCGCGACGATGCCCACCGGGCGCCCGTTGAGCCGCGCGAAGCCGACCAGGATGTTCTGCGCGAAGCCCGCGTGCACCTCGAAGAAGACCCCGTCGTCGACCACCCGCCGCAGCACCTCGTGCATGTCGTAGGGGCGGTTGGGCTCGTCGGGGATCAAGCTGTCCAGCGCCGGGTCGGTGCGCAGGGGATCGTCGTGGCAGGGCAGCGTCGGCGGGTCGTCCATGTTGTTCTGCGGCAGGTAGGAGAGGAGCGTGCGCAGGATCGCCAGCGCCTCGCCTTCGCTCGCCGCCGCGAAGTGCGCCACGCCGCTCTTGCGGCTGTGCACGCCCGCCCCGCCCAGCTCGTCGAAGCTCACGTCCTCGTGCGTCACCGTCTTGACGACGTCCGGCCCGGTGACGAACATGTGCGAGGTCTGCTGCACCATCACGATGAAATCGGTGATCGCGGGCGAGTAGACCGCGCCGCCCGCGCAAGGGCCGAGGATGGCCGAAAGCTGCGGGACGACGCCGCTGGCCAGGGTGTTCTGCAGGAAGATGTCGGCGTAGCCGCCCAGGCTGACCACGCCCTCCTGGATGCGCGCGCCGCCCGAGTCGTT
>CAZCJG010000263.1:0-7312 GCA_964498575.1 uncultured Anaerolineales bacterium
ACCGCCAGCGCTTCGAGCGCGGCGTGCCGCAGGGCGACGTCGAGGCGGTGCGACCGATGCTGCCGGGTGAGACCAACGGCACGACGGTGACCTTCCTGCGCGACGACACGATCTTCGAGGAGAACGACTACCGCTTCGCGATGCTGCAGCAGCGCCTGCGCGAGATGGCCTTCCTCACCCGCGGCGTGACGGTGAGCCTGACCGACGAGCGGGTGACGCCGGCGCACGAGCTGACCTTCCATTTCGAGGGCGGCGTGGCGAGCTTCGTCGCCTACCTCAACCGCGGGCGGACGGTGATCCACCCGGTGGTGCATGTGCTCAAGGAGGTCGAGGGTACCCAGGTCGAGGCCGCCTTCCAGTACACCGACGCCTTCGTCGACAACACCTATGCCTTCGCCAACACCATCGTCACGCCGGACGGCGGCGTGCACCTGACCGGCTTTCGGGCGGCCATCACCCGCGTCGTCAACGACTACGCCCGCAAGCAGGGCATGCTCAAGGAGAACGACAACAACTTCAGCGGCGACGACACGCGCGAGGGCATCACGGCGGTGGTCAGCGTCAAGGTGCCGGACCCGCAATTTGAGAGCCAGACCAAGGTCAAGCTGCTCAACGTCGAGGTGCGCTTCCACGTCGAGAGCGCGGTCGCCGACACCTTCGCCCAGTGGCTGGACGAGAACCCGCGCGAGGGCCGCGCGATCGTCGAGAAATGCCTGACCGCCGCCCGTGCCCGGCGCGCCGCGCGCCAGGCGCGCGAGCTGGTGATCCGCAAAAGCGCACTGGAGAGCGGCTCGCTGCCCGGCAAGCTGGCGGACTGCTCCACCCGCAACCCCGAGGAGGCCGAGCTCTACATCGTCGAGGGCGACAGCGCCGGCGGCACCGCCAAGCAGGGCCGCGACCGCCAGTTCCAGGCGATCCTGCCCCTTCGCGGCAAGATCCTCAACGTCGAGAAGAGCCGGCTGGACAAGATCCTGCACAACAACGAGGTGCGGGCCTTGATCCAGGCGGTGGGGGTGGGGATCGGGGATGAGGTGGATCTCTCCAACTTGCGCTATCACCGGGCGGTGATTATGACGGACGCGGATGTCGACGGGAGCCACATCAGAACATTGTTGTTGACTTTTTTCTACCGTTTCATGCCCAAACTCATCGAAGCCGGCCACCTCTACATCGCCCAGCCGCCCTTGTACCTGATCAAGAGTGGCAAGCGCGCGATCTACACCTACAGCGACGCCGAGAAGGATCGGGTGGTGGCCGATCTCGGCGAAGGCGTGAAATTCGGCATCCAGCGCTACAAGGGCCTCGGCGAGATGAACGCGGATCAGCTTTGGGAAACCACGATGAATCCGGCGAACCGCCAGCTCCTGCGCGTGTCGATCGAGGACGCCGCGACCGCCGACCGCACCTTCGAGATGCTGATGGGCGCCGACGTGCCTCCGCGCAAGCGCTTCATCATGACGCACGCGCAGGACGTGCGGAACCTCGACGTGTAGGGCGGGTGTCGGTTGCGGCGCGACCGGTCGGACGAGCAGGCTTGCGCCGAGCAGGTCGACGGCCTGCGCCACATCGGACGGCCGGGCGCGCCGACAGGCCGTTCGACGATGTAAAGAATCGCTCACAGAAGCGTCCCCCCCGTATCTACAGCGGCGATTTCCCGTTATTAAGGTCTGACAAATGCGCGGCCGCGCGCTTGGCTCGGCCCAGTCCAGCCACTGTCTCGGACCCGTCCCGCCGCTTTGCACGAGGAGCGCTTCGTGACCCTGCCACTTCCCGCCCCATCCGATCCGGACTTCGCCACGCCGCGCCGGGAGGATCCTGCCATTTTGCGCGCCGCGCTCGCGGCCGCCGAGCGCGATCCGTGGCTGGCCAGCCTGTTCATGCGCCGCCTGGGCGCGCTCCGGGGCCGGCTGGCTGAGCTGAGGGAATGGCTCGCGAGCGCCCCGCGGCGGATGCGGCGGTCGCTGGCGCGGCGCTGGGTGCTGGCCGCTCCGTCCGCGGCGCTGCTCCTGGCGCTGGCGATCGGTCAGGCGCGGGCGGCGACGATCACGGTGGACCTCGGCGGCAGCGGCTGCACGCTCGCGGACGCGATCACAGCGGCGAACACCGATACGGCGACCGGGTCTTGCCCGGCGGGCAGTGGGCCGGATTCGATCGGCTTCGCCAGCGCGAACGGCACCTATTCGCTGAGCACGAACTACGCCGGTGTCCCGTTGCCGGACATCACCACGGCTGTCACGATTCAAGGCAACGGGAACACGACGCTGGACGCGGAAGGCGACTTCGGAGTGCTGCGTGTTACCGGCGGCGGAAGCCTGGCGCTCTCGAACGCGACGATCACGGGCGGGAGCACGACCGCCGGCGGGGGTATCTACGTCCGCCAGAGCACGCTCAGCGTCGTCGACGCCACGGTCAGCGGCAACACGGCGAGCGTGTACGGCGGGGGTATCCGGGTCTACAACGGGCTGGTCACCCTGACACGCACCACGGTCAGCGGCAACACGGCGGCCACGTTTGGCGGGGGCATCTACGCGGACAACGGCAGCGCGGTGTACGTGACCGACGGCTCCATGATCACCGGCAACGCCGCCTCCGTAGATGGCGGCGGTATCAACACCAAGAATGGCTCGGTGCACCTGCGGGACGCCACGGTCAGCGGCAACTCGGCGTACGGCGGCGGCGGCATCGCTGCTCGCTACTCGGTCCTGGGGGTGACCCGCACCACCATCAGCAGCAACACCGCACAGCGCAACGGCGGCGGCATCATGGCGCTTGCAAGCGCGGTGATCGTGACCCATTCCGCGATCAGCGGCAACTCGGCGGGTCCGCGAGGCGGCGGCATCTACATCCGCCACAACGTGCTGACCGTGACCAACGCCACGATCAGCGGCAACTCGGCCGGCGGCGAGGGGGGTGGCGTCTTCGAATACGAAAGCAGTGCCCACATCACCCATGCGTCGGTCACCGGCAACTCGGCGGGCGGGGCGGGCGCGGGGCTACGCGTCCTCAACAGCTCGATGTACATCCAAAACAGCATCGTGGCCGGCCAGTCCGCGGGGACGGATTGCAGCAGTGCGGGAGGCGCGCTCATCAGCGAGGGCTACAACATCGAGAGCGCCACGAGCTGCGGGTTCACGAGCACGGGCGACCAGCAGAACGTGTCGAACGCGGCGCTCAACCTCGGTCCGCTCGCGCCCAACCCACCGGGCGGCACCCGGACACACGCCCTCGGCAAAGGCAGCGCGGCGCTGGACCAGATCCCGGCGAGCACGAACGGCTGCGGCACGACGATCACCGCCGACCAGCGCGGCGTGGCGCGCCCACAATTCGGGAGTTGCGACGTCGGGGCCTACGAGCTCGCCCCGGAGGATCTCAACCCCCCTTCCACCAGGCCCCCGACCGCCGCCGAGGTTGTCGGCTTCGGCGCCGCTCCGGACCCGACCGGGCGCATCCGCGTCGCGTGGGAGACCGCGAGCGAGGTCGACGTCGCCGGCTTCCGGGTCGAGCGGGCGGCCGCGGGTGGCGCCTGGGCGGCCGTGGGCGATCTGGTCCCAGCACGCGGCGGCGCGGCGGGCGGCTCGCGCTATGTCGTCGCGGATGCGCCCGGGATCGGGTCCTTCAGCTACCGGCTGCTCGTGCTGAGCGCGGACGGGCCGCCAGCGGTCCACGGCCCGGCGACCGCGATCGTGCGGGCGCTCCGGGCCTTCCTGCCGCTGGCGATGTTCGGGCGCCAATCCGGCCACGGTCGCTAGCGCATGAAACCTTGTGGGCATCTAGACCAGATCCGGCCGGTCACGCCCAGCGCCGAGGGCTGCGAGGACTGCCTCCGGACGGGGGGCTGGTGGGTGCACCTGCGCCTGTGCTTGATCTGTGGCCATGTGGGCTGCTGCGACAACTCGCCGGGCCGCCACGCCACCGCGCATTTCAGGTCGACCGGGCACCCCATCATCCAATCCTTCGAGCCGGGTGAAGACTGGCGCTGGTGCTACGTCGATCAGGTGGAGGTCTGACGCTACCCGTACCCGGTGACCCGCCGGTCGACCCCGCCGGCGGTTGACCATCCGCCTCCATCGCGATACTATTCCGCCCCATGAAGTGCCCCTACTGCCAAGGCGCCAGCCACGTCGTCGACACGCGCGAGGTCGCCTCCACGATCCGCCGGCGGCGCGAGTGCGGCGACTGCCGGCAGCGCTTCACCACCTACGAGCGCATCGCGGCGGCCAACCTCAAGGTGGTCAAGTCCGACAACCGGCGCGAGGACTTCAACCGCGACAAGCTGGTCTACGGCATCCAGGCCGCCTGCGCCAAGCGCCCGATCTCGGCCGACACCATTGAGGAGATCGCCGCCGAGATCGAGAGCCAGGTCTACCGCCTGGGCAAGAGCGAGGTGCCCAGCAGCGTCATCGGCGAGCTGGTGATGGACCAGCTCCGCGAGCTCGACGACGTCGCCTACGTCCGCTTCGCCAGCGTCTACCGCCACTTCACCGACCTGGAAGTGCTGGCCGAGGAGATCGAGCGCCTGCGCACGATCAAGGAGCAGGCCGAGATGCGCAAGCGGCAGATGGTTCTGGAGATGTGACCGTGGCCGTCGAACGTGAGCGTGGCCTTCGAGACGTGACTGTGGCCCTGGAGATGTGACCGCGCCGCTCGGCCGATGACCTCTGATCTTCCCACAACCAGCCCGCCCGATCCGCCCGACGCGGAAGACCCCGCGCGCCCTGCCTGGGCCGCCCACCTGCGCGATCGCGCTACCTGGGCGGCGCTCCGTGCCCGTGCCGCCGCCGCGCTGCCGGAGCATGTCCCGATCGTCGCCTGGCTGCCGGCCTATCCCCGCGACAACCTGCGCTTCGACCTGATCGCCGGCGTCACCGTCTGGGGCGTCGGCATCCCCACCGCGATGGCCTACGCCCAGCTCGCGGGCGTGCCGGCCCAGGCCGGGCTGTACAGCGCCTTCGCCGCGCTCTTGCTCTACAGCCTCTTCGCTACCAGTCGCCACGTCAAGGTCACCGCCAGCTCGACGATGGCGGTGATGTCGGCGGCGGTGATCGCCCCGCTGGCGGCGGGGGACGCCGAACGCTACTGGGCGCTGACCGCCGCGCTCGCGATCACCGTCGGCATCTGCCTGGTCGCCGCCGGCATCCTGCACCTTGGCTTCATCGCGGACTTCCTGTCCAAGCCGGTCGTCACCGGCTTCGTCTTCGGCCTGGCGATCGTGGTCACCGTCGGGCAGCTCCCCAAGCTGTTCGGGCTGCCCGGCGGCAGCGGCAACGTCTTCCAGCAGGCGGCCCAACTGATCCGCGCGCTCCCGGAGACCAACCTGTACACCCTGGCGGTCGGCCTGGGCGCGCTCGGGGTGATCCTGGCGGTGAGGCGCTTCGTGCCGGGCGTTCCGGCCGGGCTGGTCGCGCTCGTCGCCGGCATCGCCGTGTCGATGCTCTTCGACCTCGCCGAGCACGGGGTCAGCGTCGTCGGCGCGATCCCGATAGGCCTGCCGGCTTTCGGCGTGCCGGCGGTGGGCCTGTCCGACTTGCCAGTGCTCCTGGCCGGCGCCGCCGGCATCGTCTTCCTGGCCGTCGGCGAGTCGCTGGGCAGCGCGCGCGCCTTCGCCAGCCTATACCGCTACGACATCGACGCGGACCAGGAGCTGGTGGCTATCGGCGCGGCCAACCTGGGCAGCGGCCTGAGCCAGGGCATGACCGTCGACGTCAGCCTGTCGGCCTCGGCCACGGCGGACGCGGCCGGCACGCGGAGCCAGCTCACCAGCCTGGTCGCCTCCGGCCTGGTGCTGGCGACGGCGGTCTTCCTCGCGCCGCTCTTCCGTCCTTTGCCCAACGCGGTGCTCGGGGCGATCGTCATCGCGGCGGTGACCTCGCTGATGGACGTCGGCGAGCTGCGCCGCTACTGGGCCTGGCGCCGCAGCGACTTCACGCTGGCGCTGGTCGCGCTGTTCGGCGTGATCAGCTCGGACGTGCTGACCGGCCTGGCGATCGCGATCGTGCTTTCGCTGGTGATGGTGCTGCGGCGCGCGAGCTGGCCCGACATCGTCGTCCTCGGCACGGTGCCGGGCCAGAGCGGCGCCTACGAGGACATCGCGCGGCATCCCGAGTACCCGCAAGTGCCCGGCCTGGTGATCTTCCGCGTCGACGCGCAGATGTTCTTCGCCAACACCAACATCGCCCAGACCGTGATCCGCGACCACGTCGCCGCCGCGGACCCGCCGCCGCGGGCGATCGTGATCGACCTGGGCGCGAGCGCGGACCTGGACGTGATGAGCCTGGACACCTTGCGCGTGCTGGTCGAGGACCTGCGCGCGCGGGGCATCGACACCCTCTTCGCCCAGATCCGCGGCCCGGCCCGCGACCGGCTGCGGCGGACCGGGGTGATGGACGTGATCGGCGAGGAGCGGGTGTTCCTGTCGGTGGAGGCGGCGGTGCGGGCGTTTGAGGCGGGGGAGAGGGGTGTCGATGTCGCGTCAACCGCCGGGCATCAGCCTCCACCAGCACAGATACCACAAGACGACCGGACGGACAACACGGCGCGTTGAAGAGTCGCCGGCTCCCTGGGGCTGTGCTAAGATCACGTCATGCTGTCGCCTCTGCTTCTCACACACCACCAGGCCATTCATGCCCTGGCCAGTCGTCACGGCGTTGTGAGGCTGCGCGTGTTCGGCTCGCAAGGACGTGGCTCGGCGGGTGAAGCAAGTGATGTAGACCTGCTTGTCAGATTGGCGCCCGATCGCGACTTGCTCGATCTCATCGGGCTCAAACAGGACCTTGAGGCACTGCTGGATCGGCCCGTTGATGTCATCGAGGAGGATGGCCTGAGTCCCTTCCTCCGCGATCGAATCCTTTCTGAGGCCACGGAACTGTGATCAGCGATCGTGATTGCACCTACCTGCTCCACATCCTCGATGCCATCACCTGGATTCGCACCTACACGCGAGGTGGGCAGTCCACCTTCCTCGGCGAGCGCATGATTCAGGATGCGGTGATCCGCAACCTTGAGATCATCGGCGAGGCGGTCAAGAACTTGTCATCCGAGCTGCGCTTGGCGCATTCCGAGATTCCGTGGCAGCGAATCGCAGGACTCCGAGATGTCCTGATTCACCAGTACTTCGGTGTCAACGTGGACACCGTCTGGGGTATCGTCGAGAATCGGCTGCCAGAGCTTGAGGGCATTGTCCGCTCCTTGCTAACTGCGGGCGTCTGCCAGGAACCGCCATCCTCGGCATCGTAGTCCCGGTGCGGCCGTCACAATGGCCTCGATCTGGACAGTTGCCCCCTGTGACGATTGGGGGGGGGGGGGGGGGGGGGGG
>CAZCJG010000264.1:0-5319 GCA_964498575.1 uncultured Anaerolineales bacterium
CCAAAATTTTAAGCTTTCCGCGCCGGTACAGCGATTCAACCCCCTTCCTGGTGATACCGAGAAGCCGCCCTACCTCTGCAAACGGCATCCCCAGCACCCCGTGTAGAACAAGGGCAGCCCGCTGCCGGTCGGACAGCCCGTCGAGCATTACCCTGACTACCTCCCAGCTATCGACCTCCTCAAGCTCGTCCTGGTGCTCCTGGTGATCTTCGTCGTTCTCAATCAGCTCGCTTGACCCTGCTCGGTTGCACGAGGCGAGAAAGTCAGCCACCGTCCGTCGAGCGATGGTCTCGACCCACGCCGCGGCCCGATCGCGATCTCGCAACCCAGGCAGCGCTCTCACGATCGCCAGCAACGTCTCCTGAACCACGTCCTCCACGTCACCGGACGGCACCCGCCGAACCACAATCAGGGTGATACGGCGAGTCCATGCTCTCAGAAGTTCGTCGTCTACCCATCCCGACACGCCGTCTGATTGAGCGTGCCCGTTTGTGGGCCGCTCGGCACCAGCAGCACTCTCTCGATTCATGGGACAGTCCTCCTCGCCGTGCCTTCGCACGAGCGGTAGTGCTGTTCCCTCCCTTAAGCCCTCTGAACGTTGTTGATGCGATTGCGGCACACAGGGGTCGTGTCGGATATTATAACGCTTGAAGTGGTCGAATTTAGACAACCGGCGACCACCGATTTGTCGTCGGCTGCTCTGCGATCGGCGGCGGGTCTGTGCGAATTCGCTTGTGAAGTGATCCGACACCTCATCGTTCTCGGGCAATACCCAGACACCTCGGAGAAGGGCGGCCGGAGTCACATACCTGGCGTGGATAGCTTCGAGAATTGCGGCTTCTCAAAGTTACCGCACCCCTATCGAGAGCTGTCTTGAGGCAGCCCCTAACTCCACTTCCCCACAACCGCATTGTCTTCGGTTGTTTAGGTCAAGTTACTGTCCCTTGCAGTCATGACCTAACCACGTTCCGGTCACAAGTACTGCTGGAACCACGCCAAGGTATCCTCCCACGCCTGCGTCGCCTGCGTCTCGTCGTAGCGCTCGCCGGTGTCGTTGTGGAAGGCGTGGTTGACGCCGGGGTAGATATTGATCTTGTAGGTGATGCCGGCGGCCTTGAGCGCCGCCTCCAGGTCCGCGATGCCGGCGTTGATGCGCTCGTCCTGTTCCGCGTAGACGCCGAGCACCGCCGCCTTGATGTTGGGCACGGCCGCCAGGTCCGGCGCCGGGCCGTAGAACGGAACAGCGGCCTTCAGCTCGGGGATCGCCGTCGCGGCACGCCAGGTCATGCCGCCGCCGAAGCAGTAGCCGGTCATGCCGATGCGCGCCGGGTCGACGTAGTCCAGCCCCTGCAGGTAGACCATGCCCGACCGGAAGTCCTCGACGTGGCGCTCGGGGCCGGCGTCGGTTAAGAGGCCCGGCACCTCGTCGCGGTCGCGCGAGGCGGTGCCGCCTTCGCGGCTGAGCAGGTCGATCGCCAGCGCGACGTAGCCGGCCTTGGCGAAGCGCCGCGCGACGTCCTCGATGTGCGGCGTCAGGCCGCGATTCTCATGACTGATCAGGATCGCCGGGTAGACGCCGTCCGCGGCCGGGCGTGCCAGGTAGCCGCTGATCTCGTCACCCTGGCTGGGGAAGGTGACGTGGCTGCCCTGGACGGCGGGATCGTCCTCCGCCACCGACAGCGGGCTGCGCGGGCCGGTGGTCGGCGCGGGCGAGGCGGCCGCGGTGGCGGCGGTGGCCGCGGCGCCGGCGGTGGCCGCGGTGGTCGGCGTCTCCGGCTCGGGCATCGCCGCGGTCGGGCTCGGCAGCTCCTCGGTGGTGCAGCCGACCAGCGACATCGCCGAGATCGTCGCCGCGATGCTGCCGGTGATGAAGGCGACGCGGCGGATGAAGGTGCGGCGGTTGATCAGACCCTCACGGTAGTCGTCGTAAAACTCCTCGATCAGGTAGCGCTCGTAGCGGTCGAGCTCGGGCGCGGGCTGCGCGGCTGTCGGGTGATCCTGCACGGGTTTGTTCTGCATGGCTGAGCCTCCTTGGGGTGCCGAGAACGGTCGTGGGCTTGGGTTGAGGATGGATGTGCCGGGATAGCGGCACGCGGGGAATTTCATCGATGGGCGGGATTGTAGCCTATCCGGCGCACCTGGTCAGGCCGAGGTACGCTTCACCTGACCGGCTAGCCCTCCGGCGGCCAGATCGCCGGGAAGCCGAGGCGCGCGAGGCGTTGGAACGGGATGTTGAGCGCGCCGAGACGGTCGGGATGGAGCTGGGTCGCCAGCTCGGCGTCGTCGTAGACCTGGCGCGCCGCCTCGAACCAGCGCAAGCCGTCGCGCCGCTCGTAGTGCCAGTACTCGATCGCCTCCCAGTCGCGGTGCCAGTCCAGTCGCGACTGGGTCAGCGAGGGGATGCGGCGCCAGCCATAGGCCTCGGCCAGCGCGGTGAAGTCGATCCAGTAGCCGCTGGGGACGGCGCCGGCGCGCCGGCCGCCCTCGGCCGCCAGCCCGGGATCACCGCTGCCGGCGGCGAAGGTCCAGCCCGGCTCGGTCAGCGGCCGGCCGACGCTGCCGTCCTGCGCCGCGGCGCGCAGAAACATGCGCCACATCGTGCGCCCGCCCTGCTCGTCGCGCACCAGCACCATGTCGCGCCGCCCGCCGGGTCCGCGCAGCTCCATCTGGGTGTCGAAGGCGCGCCCGGTCTTGTGCCAACTGAAGAACGCCGAGCCGGAGCTGTAGAAACCGAGCGGGCGCCACAGGTCCGAAAGGCGGCCGAGGAAGTCCTGCCCCACCGCCGCCCGGACGTCCGCTCTGAGCGCGGCAAAGTCCTCGGCCAGATCGGCATGAATGCGGTCGCCTGACACCGCCACATCGACCCGCTCCAGGCCCGCCCGCGCCTCGGGATCGGCCGAAGCGGGCCGCGGGCGGACAGGCTCGGCCAGGACGGGCAGGCCGGCCGGCAGCGCGCCCGCGGTCCAGGCAAGCTGCGCCGGCCCACCCTCCCAACGCGCGACCTGCCCAAACCCAGCGCCCGTCGGCCCGCGAATCGCGATCTCGCGCGCCCCGCGGTCGGCGGCGATGATGGCAAGCGCTTGCCCGCCGGGGAACCAGGCGAAGCCGAGGGCACGGTCGGCGATGGGCCGGACGGCAAGTCCCACCGCGCCGCTTGACTCGCCCGCCGAGGTGGCGGCCCCCACCACGCCGCTCGGCTCACCCGCCGGGGTGGCCACACTTCCTGGCCAAGTTTGCACCAAGAGCTGGCCCAGCCCGTAGCGCTGATCGAGATAGGCCACCTGCCGGCCGTCGGGCGACCAGGCCGGCTGGCGCAGGTCGCCGCCGGCGGGGGCTATGGCGACGACCTGGCGGGTCTGGTCCGCGAGCGACACAGCTTCCACTCGGTAGGCGCCGTCATGCCAGGCGGAAAACGCGATCCACCGTCCGTCGGGCGACCATGACGGCTCGATCGACGGGCTCTCACCCTGGGTGATGCGGGTGATCGTGGCTTCGGGGGCGGCGATGTTCTCGTCCACCACGCCACTGGACATCCGGTACAGATCGAGGTTGCCATCGCGGTACGACACGAAGACCAGCTCGCGCCCGTCCGGGGACCAGGTCGGCCAGGCATCATAGGCCGGGTGGGCGGTCAGGCGCGCGAGTCCCGCGCCATCGCGGTCGATCCGGTAGACGTCCCAATTGCCCTCGCGCCGCCCCGCGAAGGCCAGCGCGCCGCCATCGACACTCCAGCTCAGCCCGGCGATCTCGTCGAAGCCCGCGACCAGGGCGCGCGGCGCCGCGTTCGCGCCGACCTCGTGCAGGGCGATCACGTGGCCGTCCGCCCGGGACTCGGCCACCGCGAGCAGACTGCCATGCCAGGGCGGCGGCGTCGGGCTCGGCCGGATACGGGTCGGTGCGCCGGTGTCCGAAAGGTCGGATAGTTGTGAGACTTGCGCCGGCGTGCGGGGGAAGGCATCGCCGCGGATCAAGCTCCACGCGCCCAACCCACCAGCCGCAAGAAAGGCCGCGGCGGCTACGAGCAAACGACGTCGACGGCGGTTCATCACGTTGCACCTCTCGGGATCGCCAAAGCTGGCCTGGGCGAACACTACCACGCCGACATTAACGGTATGTGAGAACGGCCCTGGCCGCCTTTGACCACTCCCCACGGTCCACGCTATCCTAATTACCTATGGAGGACTGGATGTCCGAGCAAGGCATTCCCCAGAGCGAATGGGACGCGGCGCAGGCACGGGCCGTACAGGCTGAAACCCGCCTCACCATCGTCGAGCACGATCTCAGCGAGCTCAACACCGAAGTGCGCGAGCTGCGGCGAGAGATGAACCAGCGCTTCGATCAGGTCAACGAGCGCTTCGAGCGCTTCGGCGGGCAAATCAACGCCCGGATCGACGTCTTGATCAACCAGACCAACGATCGCTTCGACCGGCTCCAGCATCAGATCACGGTGCAGACCCGCTGGATGGTCGGCACGCTCGCGCTCTTTTGCACGCTGGTCGCGGCGATGCTGGCTTTGGGCCAGCTCAGGCCCTGATCGCCCGCATGGACCACGAGGTCTACCTCAGCCCGCTCTCGTGGCGCTACGGCTCCGACGCGATGCGCCGGCTGTGGAGCGAGGCGGAGCGCCGCCGGCGGATGCGCCGGGTGTGGCTGGCGCTGGCGGAAGCCGAGCACGCGGCGGGCCTGGTCTCCGGCGCGCAGCTTGAGGACCTCCGGCGGACCGCCGAGCGGATCGACATCCGGCGGGCCCAGGAGATCGAGCAAACCACCCAGCACGACGTGATGGCCGAGATCCTGACCTGGGCCGAGCAGGCGCCGGTGGGCGGCGGGGTGATCCACCTCGGCGCGACCAGCGCCGACATCACCGACAACGCCGACGCGCTGCGGCTGCGCGATGGCCTGGCGTTGATCCGCCAGCAGTTGTGCGCGGTCATCGCGGCGCTGGCGGAGCGGGTGAACGAGACGGCTGATGTGGTGACGCTGGGCTGGACTCACCTCCAGCCGGCCGCGCCGACGACGATCGGCTATCGCCTGGCCGGCGCCTTGCAGGACTTCGCGAACGATCTCGCGCTGTTGGACGTCGCCGCCGCGATGCTGCGCGGCAAGGGCTTCAAGGGCGCGGTGGGCACGGCGGCGAGCTACGCAGCGCTGCTGGAGTACACCGGCGTGTCGCCGGCCGCGTTGGAGGCGGACGCGATGGCGCGACTGGGGCTGGCGCCGGCGGAGATCAGCACCCAGGTCTACCCGCGCAAGACCGACTGGCAGGTGCTGTGCGTCCTGGCCGGGATCGCCGCCAGCGCGTCGACCTTCGCCTTCAAC
>CAZCJG010000264.1:5419-7305 GCA_964498575.1 uncultured Anaerolineales bacterium
CGCCTTCCTGGCCACCGACGAGATCCTGATCCGCGCCGAGCGCCTGGCGCGCCGGCTGGAGGTCGACCCCCACGCGGTGCAGGCGACCCTGGACCGCTTCGGCCCCTTCGCCGCCACCGAGCGCGTGCTGCTGGCCGCGGCCGGCGCGGGCGGCGATCGCCAGAGCCTGCACGCGCGCATCCGCGAGCACAGCCTGGCGGCCTGGGCGGCGCTGGAGCGCGGCGAGCCGAACCCGCTGGCCGAACATGTCGCCGCCGACCTCGAGATCACGCGCTGGCTGGACGCGGACGCCGTGCGCCAACTGCTCGGCCAACCCGGGGCCCACGTCGGCGACGCGCCGGGGCGTGCCCGGGCGATGGCGGCGCGAGCCCGCGCGCTCGCCGCGGCCCCCGCCGCATTCACTCATCTGCCCGAAGCCGTTGCCGAGTCACAGGTCGTTTGATCCTGCCAAGCCGTTGTCGAGCCCCATGTCGTCTGATCCCCCCCAGTCCCCGCCGACCATCGCCATCGTCACGCTGAACTACAACGGCAAGGAGCACCTCGCGGACTGCTTCGCGTCGCTGCGCGCGCTGGACTACCCGCGCGACAGGTTCGAGATCATCTGCGTAGACAACGCGTCCGAGGATGGATCGGCGGACTACATCCGCGGGGCGTTCCCGGACGTCCGGCTGATCGAGTCGGGCGCCAACCTCGGTTTCGCCGGCGGCTGCAATCTCGGCGCGCGCGCGGCGGAGGCCGAGTACATCGCCTTCGTCAACAACGACGCGCGGGTCGATCCCGGCTGGCTCGCGGCGCTGGTCCGGGCGATCCACGGCGACGCCGAGACGGTCTGCGCCGCGGCCAAGATCCTGGACTGGGAGGGCGAGACGGTCGACTTCGTCGAAGGCCACCTCAACTTCCACGGCTTCGCCCGCCAGGCGCACTGGCGCGCCAAGGTCGAGCCGGGCCGCTACGACCAGGCGCGGCCGCTGCTCTTCGCCTGCGGCGGGGCGATGCTGATCCGGCGCGACGTCTTCCTCGAGGTCGGCGGCTTCGACGAGGACTATTTCATGTTCTTCGAGGACGTCGACCTGGGCTGGCGGCTGTGGCTGTGCGGTTACCGGGTGGTCTTCGCGCCGGACGCGGTGATCTACCACCGCCACCACGGCTCGGCCGGCAAGCTGACCAGCGACCGGCGCAACTTCCTGTACGAGCGCAACGGGCTGTGGACGATCATCAAGAACTACGACCAGGCCAACCTCGACCGCATCCTGCCGGCGGCCTTGCTCCTGGCCGTGCATCGGACCACGGACTACCTGCAGCGCTCGGCCGAGGGCGAGGACGACCTGTCGCCGGAGCGCTGGAACGCGCTGGACGCGCCGGGGCTGATGCGGCGGATCTCCTACGGCGACCTGGCGCCGCTGGTCGCGATGCGCGACGTCAGCGCGCGGATGCCGGAGCTGGTGGCCAAGCGCGCCGCCGTGCAGGCGCGCCGCAAGCGATCGGACGACGAGATCCTCCCCCTCTTCGGCCAGCCGCTGCGGGTCTACCCGATGGCGCACCTGATCATCCAGGCCTACTGCGACGACCACAACCAGATCATCCGCGCGCTGGGCATCGACCGCGTCTTCCGCCGGGTCAAGACGCGCGTGCTGATCCTGACCACCGCCGGCCTGCCCTCCCTGGGTTTCCCGGACTCGCCCGAGGGCCGGCGCGCCGAGGCGCTCGGCCGCGGGCTGGAGGCGCTGGGGCACACCGTCCTCACCTGCCTGCCGCGCCACCTTGTCGAGCGCCATGCCGGCACGCTCCCTACCCAGCTCCGGCGCTTCGCCTGGGAGGACAAGGACCTGGACAATCACGTGCTGCGCTACGGTCCGGACGTGATCGTGGTCACACATTGGCGCGCC
>CAZCJG010000265.1:0-7300 GCA_964498575.1 uncultured Anaerolineales bacterium
CCTGGCCATCACCGGCCGCGCCCGCGCCGGGACCTGCGCCGACCCCCAGCCGGGCTGGCTGGCCTGCGAGGACTTCGAGGCCGGCGGGCGGGGCTGGGCGGCCTGGTTCGCCGAGTCGCCTTTCACCGAGTGCCTGGGCTGCGCGGGCGGGGCGAACAATCCCGATCGGATCCGGCTGGACGACAGCCCGGGCGCGGCGCACGGCGGCGCCTGGGCGCTGCACCTGCCCGCCGCGGCCGGGGCGGGTTACCAAGGGGCTTCGCTGACCTACCGCTCCTGCGAGGGGGCGAAGCGCGAGGGCTGCCGGCTGAAGGGTTACGAGGAGCTGTTCTTCCGCGCCTGGGTCAAGCTGGCCGAGGATCACCAGCTTGTCCACCACTTCCTGGACATCTCCGGCTCGCGGCCGGACCGCTACTGGGACTCCGACGGCAACGCCGGCTGCCGGCCAACCGGGACGCGCTGGGCCGGCACGACGCTGGACTTCGACCGCGACCGCGAGCTGTTCTTCTACACCTACTTCCCGGAGATGCGCTGCGACAGCGGCGGCTATTGCAGCGGCGATTACGTCCAGAACCTCTGCCGGCAGTGCGCGACCAAGGACATGCCCTGCGCGCGCGGGCCGGAGTGCTGCTGGGGCAACCGCTTCGCGCCGGAGCCGCCGGTGATCATGCCGCGCGGGCGCTGGGTCTGCCTCGAGCTGCAACTGCGCCTGAACACGCCGGGCCAGGCGGACGGCTCGATGGCCTTCTGGGTCGACGACCGGCTCGCGCTCGACCAGCCCGGCATGCATTGGCGCGACGACCCGACCCTACAGCTCAACAAGGCCTGGCTCCAGCACTACATCGCGGCCGGCGACGCCAACCAGAGCAACCAGGTGTGGTTCGACGACGTGGTCGTCAGCACGCGCCGGATCGGCTGCGGCGGATCGGCGCCGCCGCAGGTGTCGCTGCACTTGCCAGCCCTGCGCTTGCGGGACTGAACGCCTACTCTCCCGCGCTCACCGCCCGCATCGTCCGCGCAATCGCCGGCAGCGGCATCGCGTTGCCGTAGGCCTGCAATTGGTAGAGCTCGTCGCCGAGGATGGTCACCACCACGCCGCTGTCGCCGGCCATGCCGCCCGACAGCTTGAGCCAGACCGCTGGCTCGCCGCCGGCCAGCGTGAACGACTCTTTTTCAAGGCTGGTCTGGGACGACTGGGCCTCCGCCTCGATTTGCGCGACCCGCGCGTCGAGGTCGAGCGGGAAGCCCTCCAGCGCGAGGATGTCGATCTTGGTCAGGTTGGCCGGCACGCCGTCCTGTCCCGCCCCGGCCGACGGGTCGAAAGAGCTGAGGATCACGGTCTGCCCACCGTCGTCGATGAACCAGCCCGTGGGATAGTCGATGGCGTAGCCGTGCATGGTGTTGGTGAAGATCTCGGTCAACGCCAGCTTCGCGCCCGCATCGCCGGAAGGCGTGCCGGCGCCGCCCGATGACGACTCCGTCGCGCCCGACGGCGCTGCCTCGGTCGCCGCGCCGCCGGCGGCGGACGTCGTTTGATCACCGCTGGCGGACGTCGCCTGATCGTCCGCCGCACCTTCCTCGGTCGCTGCCTCAGGCGAGGCGTCGGCGCCCGCGGCCGAGGTGGGGGCCGCCGCGGTCTCGCCGGCCGCGGGCTGCTCCGAATCGGTGGGCGGTGCAACGGGCGTGCAGGCGGCCAGAACAAGGGCGGCCAGCGACAGGCCGGCCAGGCGCCGGGAAATCGTTATCGTGCTCATCTTGTTTTCTCTCTCCTTGGATTGCGGTCGGGAGGGTGACGTGGCCGCGGCGCGGATCCCGGGCGAGGCGCCGGGCGGGCCCGGGCATCACCCCGCCATCTTCGTGCGCTTGATCGGCCCGCCGCGCCCGGCCTTGGCCTTCAGGAGCTTCACCGCCTCGTCCAGCGTGAACGACTCCCAGTCCGCGCCCTTGGGCAGGGACGCGTTGCTCTTGCCATGCTTGACGTAGGGGCCGTAGCGGCCGTCGAGGATCGCCACCGGCTCGCCGTCATCGGGGTGCGGGCCGAGGTCCTTCAGCGCGTTGGCCACCCGCCGCGGGCGCCCGCCCGCCCCGCGGCCGGCCTTCTCGGCGATCAGCTCCAGCGCGCGGTCGAAGTCGACGGTCAGCACGTCGTCGTCCTTCTTCAGGCTGGCAAAGGTCTTGCCATGCACCACGTAGGGGCCGAAGCGGCCGAGGCCGGCCTTGACCGGCTCGCCGTCGTCGGGGTGCGCCCCGAGCGTGCGCGGCAGCGACAGCAGCGCCAGCGCGGTCTCGAGCGTCAAATCCTCGGGCCGCAGGTTCTTGGGCAGCGACACCCGCGCCGGCTTCGGCTCGCCGTCGGCTTCGTCACCGAGCTGGACGTAGGGTCCGTAGGGACCTTCCTTGAGGTAGATCGGCTTGCCGGTCGCGGGATCCGCGCCCAGCGCGGCCGGGCCTTCCTTGCCGCGGCTGGCCAGCTCGGCCAGCACGTCGGGCGTCAGGTCCGCCGGCGCCAGATCCTCGGGCAGGCCGATCGTCGTGCGCGCCTCGCCCGCGCCGAGCTCGATGAAGGGGCCGTAGCGCCCGATGCGCACGGCCACGTCGCCCAGGTCGACCGTGCTGGCCCGGCGCGGATCGACCACGGTGGTCGCGACATCGACCTGGCTCGCCAAGCCCTCCTCGCCGAGGTAGAAGCGCGTCAGGTAGGCCTGCCAGTCGACCTCGCCCTCGGCGATGCGGTCCAGGTCCTCCTCCATGCTCGCGGTGAAGCCGATGTCGACGAACTGCTCGAAGTCCGACTCGAGCAGCCCGGTGACGGCGAAGGCGGTAAAGGTCGGCACCAGGGCGCTGCCGGCCTTGCGCGCGTAGCCGCGGTCCTGGATCGTGCTGATGATCGTCGCATAGGTGCTCGGCCGGCCGACGCCGCCCGCCTCCAGCGTCTTGACCAGCGAGGCCTCGGTGTAGCGCGCCGGCGGCTTGGTCTCGTGCCCCTGGGCCGCAAGATCGCGCAGGTCCAGCGCCTCGCCTTCGGCCAGCGCCGGCAGCGGCGCGTCGCGGTCCTCGATCGCCGCCTCGGGATCGTCCGATCCCTCGACGTAAGCGCGGAAGAAGCCCGGGAAGAGCACGCGCCGGCCGCTGGCGCGGAAGACCGTGTCGGCGGCGGCGATGTGCACCGTCATCAGCTCCAGGCGCGCGTCGGCCATCTGGGTCGCCATCGTGCGCTTCCAGATCAGGTCGTACACCTGCGCCTCGCGGCCGGTCAGCGGCAGCTCGGCCACCGGCCGCATCTGGCCGCCGGCCGGGCGGATCGCCTCGTGCGCCTCCTGGGCGGTGCGGCTCTTGGTCTTGAAGCGGCGCGGCTCGGGGCTGAGGTACTCCTTGCCGTACTGCTGGGCGACGCGCTTGCGGGCGCCGTCGATCGCCTCGTCCGACAGGTTGAACGAGTCCGTCCGGTGGTAGGTGATGTAGCCGTTTTCGTAGAGCGACTGGGCGACGCGCATCGTCTCGCCCGCCTCCAGGCGCAGCTTGCGGCCGGCCTCCTGCTGCAGGGTGCTGGTGGTAAAGGGCGGATAGGGCCGGCGGACCGCCTCCTTGGACTCGACCGCGGTGACCTGCCAGTCGGCGCTCTGCAGCCGCGCGCGCAGCGCCGTCGCCTCGGCCTCGCCCAGCACCAGCACGTCGCGCCCGCCGGCGACCGCGCCGGTGTCGGCGTCGAAGTCCTTGCCGGTCGCCACGCGCCGCCCGCCGACCTCCAGCAGGGTCGCCTTGAAGCGATGGTCCGGCTGGTCCGGCCGCTTGGCGAGGTCGGCGACGAGGTCCCAATACGTGCTCTTCATAAACGAATGCCGCTCGCGCTCGCGCTCGACCAGCAGCCGCACCGCGACCGACTGCACGCGGCCGGCGGAGAGCTTGGGGGCGATCTTCTTCCAGAGCAGGGGCGACAGCGTGTAGCCGACCAGCCGGTCCATGATCCGGCGCGTCTCCTGGGCGCGCACCAGGTCGTTGTCGATGGTGCGCGTCTGCCGCAGCGCGGCCTGGATCGCGTCGCGGGTGATCTCGTGGAAGACCATCCGCCGCACCGGCACCTTGGGCTTCAGGACCTCGACCAGGTGCCAGCCGATGCTCTCGCCCTCGCGATCCTCGTCGGTCGCGATGATCAGCTCGTCGGCCTTGGCCAGCGTGGCCTTCAACTCCTTGATTGTATCGCGCCGCTTGGCCGAGACGATGTAAAGCGGTGTGAAGCCGTCGTCGACGTTGACCCCCAGCCGGCTCCAGGGCTCGCCCTGCACGGCCTTGGGGATCTCGGCGGCGGAGGAGGGCAGATCGCGCACATGGCCCATGCTGGCCATCACCACGTAGTCCTGTGGCAGGTAGCCGCGGATGGTGCGCGCCTTGGTCGGCGATTCGACGATGACAAGTTTGGTCACGGGTGAGTTCCTCGGTGTGCTGAAGTCCCGCGCGCGGGGTCGAGCAATGCCTGCATCGGCGCAAGCCTCGCGGCCGTGGGGCGGGTGGGGATCAGGGGCAAACCTCTCAGACGAAGCTTAAACAATAGTGCAAGCCGGGCGGATATCGCAAAGGCGGGCAGGGTGAGACGCGCCCGGGTCGGGGCGCCGGGCCGCAAGGAGCATGGTCTTGCGTGCTTCCTGGCTTGCCGCTAACATTGCACGCGAATCACGTGCCTCACGCTAGCCACGTGTATCGATGGTCGAGGTCACACGAGATGGAGGCATATCGTCGATGGTCACGAAGCAAAACCTGACCCTCTCTCTGGATCGGGAGACGATTCGCCGGGCGAAGGTGCTGGCGGCGCAGGAGGGCACCTCGCTGAGCCGGCTCTTGGCGGACTACATCGAGCGCTTGCTCGGTCAAGAGGAAGCGTACGCGGCGGCGCGCAGGCGGGCGCTGGCCGTGCTGGACGAGGGTTTTCGACTGGGGGGCGAGATTCGGAGCAAGCGGGATGATTGGCACGACCGACCGGGTCTTCGTTGACACCAACGTGCTGATCTACGCGCACGACCTGGACGCCGGCGACAAGCGCGAGCAGGCACGCCGGTTGCTCGCAGATCTCTGGGCCTCCGGTCAAGGCGTGCTCAGCACCCAGGTGTTCCAGGAGTTCTATGTCAACGTCACGCGCAAGATCGCGCACCCGCTCGCCCGCTCCACGGCCCGCGAGATCATCCGCAACTACGCGGTTTGGCATGTGGTCGCGCCCGGACCGGTCGAGGTGGCCGAGGCGAGCGCGTTGGAGGAGCGGCACCAGCTTTCGTTCTGGGATGCCATGATCCTCGTGGCCGCCCGCGAAGGGGGCGCGACGGTGCTGTCGACGGACGATTTGTCGCATGGGCAGGTGATCGAGGGGATACGGATCGAGAATCCGTTCGTGGCGTGAAGCGGCGGGCGCTGAGCCCGATGGGTGCCTAGCCTAAGCGCCATCCGCTTCCGCCCGCGCGTCGACGCCCAAGATCGCCGACACCCAGCGCCCGAGGGCGTCCCTGCCGTCCTCTTCCGGTCGCAGCGGGATGGCTCCGACTCCTTCGAGTGGACGGCTATCGGTCGTGAACGGATCACCGGGCACCTGCCCATCCAACGGGAAGTAGCGCGCTCGGGTGCCAGGGTAGAGGATCCAGACCGAACGCACACCGCGGATCGCGTCGCGGTAGGTGTGCATCTTGTAGAGATCGGCCCGCTTGGCGTCAGCCGCCCGTTCGCGGACTTCATCGCCGAAGGCGTTTTCAACAATCTCGCCGTTCTCATCCGGGTTGGATGTCAACGTGCTCAACCCGCCCGGGCCAGGTACGCGCAGCGGCGCGATCTCGGCGATCCAGTCCAGTCGGAACTTCGCGTCGAGCAGGTGCAGGCCGTGGTTCGGCCCCGCCGGCACCTCCAGCGCGATATCCGGCCGCAGCGGGACCGAATAGGACCGGCGCAAGTTCGGGGGTCCGGGCGAGAAAAGCGGGTTGTAGATCAGCCGCGTGCCGTCGCGCCAGGCGACGACGGCCTTTTCATGGGGAACCGTGACCGCGAAGTCGCCGGCTTCCCACAGGTCGGCCTTTGCCGGTCGTCCAAGGTGGGTCGAGACGCAGTCCACCACGGTGAAGTAGCACCACAGCTCGTACAGCAGGGCGATGTCCTTGACTTCCAGCAGCGCGCGGGTGTCGCGCGCGTCCAGCGGCAGGCGTGTGGCCAAACGCAATCGCGTGAAGTGGCTCAGCACGTCGCGGTAGCCGCGGCGGCGCTGGAGGACGGTGGAAGCCAAGGGCAGGTGGACCATCCGGCCGACCTCTCGCCACAGCGGGTGCCGGATCGCCGGCGTGAGGGCATGGACCATCGCGTCGCAGTCGCGGAGGATGCGCTGCTCGAACGCGGTTGCGCCTCTCGGCCGGCGCTTTGCCTGCGTATCGACGGCGTCGCGCATATCGTCGATCACCTCGACGGCGAGATCCAGGAAGGCCTTGACGAAGCGGTTCTCCGGCGTGTCGGCGTCGGGGTGGATGCGCGTCTCCGCCACGTGCGCCGGCAGGTGGCCGCCCAGGGCGCGCGCCACCGGCATCGCGGCCAGCACGCCGGGCGGCGGCTTGAGCAGCGGAGCCTGGCCGAGCACGGCGTCGAACAAGGCGCGGGGGTCGACGTCTCCGGCGCGCTCGATCGGCACCGGGTGGTCGTCGCGGACCCAGAGGCGGTGCGGGTCCGCCAGGATGACGGCGAGGGCGGCGGGCAGGGGCGGACGTCGCGCGCCGGGAATGCCGTCGCGACCCGCGCGGCCCGAGCCCCCGACATCCGCATCCGCCCGATCGCCGAGCGTGATGTGCCGGAGGTAGACGAAGGCGTGGTACAGCACGTCGTGCCTGGCGGCGTGGTCTCGGTGGTAGGGCAAGGCCCCGCCCCTCCCGGCGTCGAACGGCAAGCCGGCGGCGATCGCGGTCAGCTCGTCGAGCATCCGATCGAAGTGCGCGGCGGTCCACTTGCCGCTGGCGACCTCGATGGCGCCGCCGGCCAGGGGAAAGCGCCCGACGGCGTTGCCGAACCCGACCTGCAAGAGCCGCTCGTCGAGCCGCGTGCACAGGCCGGCCAGCGCCGCCGCGGCGCGGTCGATGTCCGCGGCCGCCCCGCGGATGAGCCACGCCGGCTCGCCGTTGACGACGACCGCGTTCCCCTTGACTCTCGGCAGGTCGCCGCGGTAGCGCGGCATCGGCTCGATGGTCAGGCCCGTGCCCGGGATCGGGGATCGTCGATCCCTCTGCTCGCCCGACGCGTCGTCCGGGATCGCCGCGCCGCCCGGTTCGACCGAGGTTTGGTCGTCCAT
>CAZCJG010000266.1:0-7282 GCA_964498575.1 uncultured Anaerolineales bacterium
GTGCTTCCCAACCGACGGGAGCGACAGGCAGTGGTGCCTCGGGTCACCCAGGTCTCTTGTGAAAACGATTTCCGATGGGATACGCCCCGCCCAATCGTTTTCATTCGTTGTGGTGAGCGATAGCTCATGGGGAACTCTGTAACGGGCTCGCAGCACCAGGCGGTCGCCGACCTTCGTGCTGGCCGTACCCAAGGATACCCTTTTCATCCCCTGTGGTGCGCTTTCTTGCGCATGGCGAACTCTGTCATCGTTCCCTCTGTCAATCGTTCCCTTGATCAGCTTGCGCGCTTCCAGCAGCTTGAAGGCCACCAGGCGGTTCAAATGCGTGAACGCGATCTCCTTCACCAGCCGCGCCACCGCACCGCGGCCTTCCCGACCTGCCGCGCGCTCGTCCCGTAGGTGAACCTCCAGTCGCGCGCGCGTCTCGGCAGCCTCGGGCAGCGCCTGGATCGCCGGCAAGTCGTCCAAGGCGGCCAGGCAACCATCGTCTGCCAGCCCGTAGACGCCCGCGAGAAGCGCGCGCGCCTCATCGGTCAGGAGAGCGCGCGCTTCCAGAGTCGTGCTTCGCAGCCGATCGCGCGTCTGCTCATCCATAGATCTTCACGCGATAATTGCCGGTGGCCTCACGCTTGGCCAGGTTCATGAAGTGCAACCCCGTTGCGCCCTCCAACCGGCCGGGATAGCACAACACCACCGGCACCGCTGTTCTGCCCGCCAATGCGTCCAGCAAGCTCGACATATGGTAGATCGCCGGCGCCAGTGCCGCCGCGCGCGTCAAGAACGCCACATCCTGCCGGGCGTCCAACCCCGCCAGCCGGCCAAGGACCAGCTCTGGCAGCGGCACCCACTCAGGCCGCGTGAGATAGGTCGTTACCTGCGCTTGCGCGACCGCGAAGCCTCGCGACCGCTCCACCTCGACCAGCGCGTCCATCCCCTCGGCTTGGTCAATCGCCTCCCATAGTAGCTCCGCCAGCGAAACCTGGTGCATTACGCGTCCCGCATTCGCCAGCCGCGGCGCGAGACGGGCCAGCTCGGCGCGGAGGGTCCACTCGTCGGTAGGCTCATAACGCAGGATCGCGAACGGCAGGTCGTTATAGTAGGCAATGCGCATCGGCACGGCCAGCAAATCCGTCTCAAGCTGTTCGATAGCGCTTTTCAGATTGGTCGACAAGGACATGAGCATAAGCCTCAAGTGAATCCGCCGGGAACCGGATCCGCTTTACAGGATCGGCAGCCTGATACGTCAACAATCCTTCCTGGTGAGCTTCAGCAAACAAGCGTTCCACCGCCAGCGCCGGCAGAAAGAAGAGCTGCCATTCCGGATCCTGCACCAGCGCCTCTCCCGACCGCAGCCACCCGTGGCGCAAACGGGCGATGAATGCAAAGGCGAGGATCGGTATCTGTGGCACCACTACCCGCTTGTTCACCGCCCCTTCCAGGATGCCGAAATCCCGCAAGGCGGCCAAGGTGTTACGGACCACCCGGCTCACCGTCGTCTCGTTCCACGGCTCCACTGTGCGAGCGGCCGCCACTTGGGCCTCGACCCAGGCAGCAAGCTCCCACGGACGCACCTCTACATCGCCCCGACGCAGCTTGGGACGCAACACATCCAGGACGACATCATGCAGCAGCGCGTCCACCTGCATTGTCTGGAAGTAGAGCACGCGCTCCAACGCCGGGGCTGGCACATTTGCCTTCGCCAGGACGGCTAGCCCGTACAATAGGTCCAGCGAACCCATATATCGCTGCTGAAAGATTTGGAGGATCGCTTCCAACCGAGTCCGCGAGCTCGACGCGATCAGGTTGCCCCGGCGAATCGCGTTCAGATTCTCGGCTTCGGTCTGCTCTAAATCCCAGCGCCCCAGCAATGCCCGCGTGTCCGGCAGCAGCGCGCCGGCCCGAATCACCCGGCTGGAGTAGCGGCGCGGTGCGGCGTTGGCCATGCGAGGTATGGTATCGTCAAGCGGCAGGCAAGGCAAGGCGAAGGCCGGTGCCGAGATCAAGGGGGAGTTCGGACATGCTAGCCGGCGCGAAAGCCAGGACGACCGGGTCAGCGCTGCGGATGGCGGCCGAGTAACACCTCTTCCCGGCGGATCTCGAGCATCAGCGGCCGATTCAGCGCCAGCGCTGCGGTCGTGGCGCGACCGCTGGCGGTCAGGCCGATCAGGAGCACGCCTTCCCAGCGAAAGTGCTCGTGCCATCGATCTGTTCTCGGGTTGAAGATCGGGACCATCCGGCCGGTCTCGACCTCGGTCACGATCTGGCGGGGCCCCTTGCGGAGCGAACATGAAACGCAGGCCAGGGCCAAGTTATCCAGCGACGTCTCGCCGTCGGCGGATCGCGGAATGACATGGTCGATGTGGAAGGTGGCCACCTGTCCGAGCTGTGAGAGACCGCAGTATTCGCAGCGGTTGTCTGCTCGCTCGATCACGCGCCGGCGCAGATCGACCGGGATCGCCGGCATCTAAAGTGGCGGACGGGCGGCGCGGTCCGCGCGCAACTGGAGAAGGGAGAGGAACTCGGCCATCTCGACCAGCCCCTCGGCTTCCCCATGCTCCTCGGCCGTCAACACCTCACCCGCATCCTGGCGATCCAAGAGGCTTTGCAGCCGATCATGCAGGGCATCGGGCAAGGAGAATCGGACGACGTCCGCAGGAAGCTCGATTGTGGCGGGAATCATGACACGACCATTATGCCACGGCGTGGTTCATTAGGACAATCGGATTGACGCTCCCTTCTTACCCTACAGATTGGACCTCAAGCACACCTTGGCGGCATACCAGCTTGCGCTCCCCAGCCAGCCGTGGTTCACCCGCCGTTTGGGGAGCACAAACCGACCTGCCTTGGCCGCGCCGATTCTCCCCGCGCCCGCCTCTCAGCCGCCAGTGAACGCGCTGGCCGCGCGGGCCAGCGAGGCCGCCACCGCCGGCTCGCGGAAGGCGGCCTCGATCTCGGGCGCCAGCCAGGGCCAGCGCGTGGTGATCGCCGCGCGCTTCTGCTTGATGTCGTCCAGGCTCGGCGCGGGCGCGGCCAGCGCCTGGTGCAGGCCGCCCAGGCTGGTCGCGATCTCCGCACGCTCCTCCGCCGGCACCGAGAGCTGACGGTCGACCAGGGCCTTGAGCGCGGCGAAGACCTGATCCAGCGTCGCCTGGGCCGCGTCGCCCGCCGCGGTCCTGCTCGCACCGCCGGCCGCCGCGCCCTGGCCTGGCTGCATCGCCTGGCCCATCATCTGGGCCATCATCGCGCCCAGGCCGGCGCCGGCGCCCAGGCCCATGCCCATCGCCGCCGCACCGCCGGCCCCGCCGCCGGCCGCCGCGCCGCTTTCGATGGCGCGCGCCGCTTTGAACTTCATGTAGGCGTCCATGTTGCCGATCGCGCCCATCGAGGCGCGCTCGTCGATCGCCTTCTGGGTTTCCTCGGTGGTCGAGATGTTGGTGACGTAGATCGCCTTCAGCGCCAGGCCCAGCGCCTGGAACTCGTCGCGCAGGCCCGCCGCCAGCGCCGCGCCGATCTCGTCGTAGTTCGAGGGCAGGTCGAACAGGCCCAGGCCCAGCGAGCCGAGGATGTCCGAGAAGCGCGACATGATCATCCCGCGCAGGTAGCCGACGATGTCGTCCGTGCCGTACAGCCCCTGCCCGCCGACGATCTTGTTGACGAACAGCGGCGCGTCGTCGACCGCCATCGCGAAGGTGCCGAAGGCGCGCAGCCGGGCCAGGCCGAGGTCGGGGTCGCGCAGGGCGATCGGCTGGGCGGTGCCCCACTTCAGGTCCAGGAAGGCGCGCAGGTTGACGAAGTACATCTCGGTCCGGAACGGCGTCTTGCCACCGAAGGGGATGCCGATCAGGCTGGCCAGGATCGGGATGTTCTCGGTGTGCAAGGTGAAGCGACCTGGACCGAAAGTATCGGCCGCCCGTCCGTTGTGGTAGAAGACCGCGGTCTGGTTCTCGCGCACGACGAGCTGCGAGCCCAGGCGGAACTCGCCCGAGCCCTGCTCGGGGATGCGATGGACGATCTCGGTCGGGGCTGGGTCCGCCCATTCGACCAGGTCGAGAATGGCCATGTGCTAGGCTCCTTGTTTCGCTGTTAGGACGAAGTGGCAGGATCGCGCTAGAGCGGGATCGTCCGGGTGGGTCCTGCCGGCGTTGCCGCTGTCTACTATATCACCGTTACTTCGGTTGCGTCTACCGGCAACCCCAGCCAGGTCCGCGCGCCCCCGGCCTCCGCCTCCACCCACAACCAACCGCCCGCGTCGCCGGTGTACAGCCAGCGCGGCGTCGCCACGCGCCGGCCACCGGCGGTATCGCGCACCAGCGCGCGCCCCTCGTCCGCCCAGGCCAGCCGGAAGCGCTCGCCCTCCAGCGGCACCTCGCCGGGCGGGGGCAGCGTGATCGCGATCGGCTGCGCCTCGAACAGCACCAGCCGGCCCGCCAGGTCCTGCCACAGGCGCAGCTCGCCCGGCGGACCACCGGGTGACACCGTCTGACCACCGGGCGACACCAGCGGACCGCCCAGCGACACCGCTGGACCGCCCGCCTGCGCCGCCTGGTCCCCCGCCAATGGTGCCCGATCCCCCAGCACGAGCGCCTGGTCCCCGCGGTCCCATTCCGCGCGCCCGACCACGGTGCGCGCCTCGCCGACCACGCGCAGCGTGTCGCCGATCATCCGCTCGTCCAGCGGCGACCTGGGGGCCACCGGCGAAGGCGGCGACGGCGCGACCAGGGCCGCGGCGCGGGCGTCGAAGGCGGCGAAAAGCGCATCGGCCAATTGCTGGAGACAGCCGACCGACGCGGCGAGGGCCGGATCCGTCGCATCCAGGGCTCGCGCGGCGACCTCGAAGTCCAGCGCCCGCGACCACAGCGCGTGATCCAACGCCACCAGCGCGGCGCGCGCGGCGTCGGGCAGCCGCCGATCGCCGAGCCAGTCGGCGTAGCCCGCGCTGCCCGCGAGCAGGCGGTCGATCAGCCGGTCCAAGCGGCCGAACAGTGCCTCCAGTGGCGGCAGCGCGTCGAAGCGGCCGGCGGCGCGGAGCTGGCGCTGGGCCGCCGTGATCGGGCCCTGCGCCTGGCGCAGTTGCCGTGCCACCGCTTGGCGCAGCGCGCGCTCCGTGTCGCGCCGCCGCTTGGGATCGCGGTAGCCGTCGTATCCCGCGACCAGCCGGGCCAGCGCGGCGGCGCGGCGGTCGGTCGGATCGGGGGACGCCGCGGCGCGATCGGGCGCGCTCAACGATCCTCCGGCGGCGCTTCGATCCGCCCCTTGTGCACCAGGTAGATGCCACCGGCCATGACCGGCAGGACGAGCGCCAGGACGAGGAGCAGCAGGGCGCGGAAGCCGGTCCGGTCGATCCGGCCCCCCGCCACCGCGTCCGTCAGCAGGTCGATGGCCACCTGGACCGCCAAGATGCCGGCGGCGACGATCAGCAGCCCGGCGACGCGCGCGGGGGTCAGGCGGGGCGACGTGCGCATGGCGTCAATCGCCTGCTCCAGCCGGTGCGATCGCCTGATCCGGCACGCCGGCCTCGTCCGGGGCGCTCTCCGCCTCGGTCCCTTCGTCGATCTCCGCGGTCTCCTCGGGTTCCTCGACGTCGAAGGGGGCGTAGAACTGGAGGCGCACGCCGGCATAGGTCCGGCGGTCGACCTCGCCGAAGTGCCGGAAGGCGACCGGCTCGTCCTCGCGCGGGTCGATCTGGGCCACGATCACGCCGTCCGAAGCCAGCCACTCGGGCGTCGCGTCCAGCAGGCGCAGCGTCCGCAGCCACAGGCCCTGGTACTGCGGCGGGGCGACGTAGATGATGTGGTAGGGCTGGGCCGGCGGCCGCTGCAACAGCGCCAGCACGTCCCGCCGCAGCACGCGGGCCTGCGGGCCGGCCAGGCCGGTGCGCTCGAGGTTGGCGTGGATGGTCGCGATGGCCTTGGGCGCCCATTCGACGAAGTCGCAGCCGGCCGCGCCGCGGCTGAGCGCCTCGATCCCGACGCCGCCCGTCCCGGCGAACAGGTCCAGCACCCAGGCGCCCTGCACCGCGCGGCCGAGGATCGAAAACAGCGCCTCCTTGGCGCGATCGGTGATCGGCCGCGTGCCGGTGCCGGGCACCGCGGCGAGCCGGCGCCCGCGCGCCCGCCCGGCGATCACGCGCATGGCTCGGGACCTCCTCGCGCCGCCACCCTGCGCCTGCTTCAGTCCTCTTCCGCCGCCAACGCCTTGTCGACCCGCTCGCGCTCGCGCAGGAAGAGCAGGAACTCGCGCGCCAGGCGCCGATGCTCCAGGCCCAGGTCGGCCGCGATCGCGTCCAGGCCCTCGGCGCCGGGGGTCTCGACGATCGGGACGAAGCGCTCGCCGGCGCTCATCGCCTCGTCGATCATCTCCGACGCGGTGGTGCGGAAGTGCGTGGCCAGGTCCTCCAGCTCGGCGATGCGCGGGCTGGACTTGCCGCTCTCCAGGCTGGAGATGTAGCTGCCCGACACGCCGATGCGCTGGCCGAGGTCGGACTGGGTGAACCGGAACGCCCGCCGCTTGCGGTGGATGACCTTCGCGATCTCGTCGTTCAAGATGCCCATTGCGTTGCCAGACTCCTGAGGTGAATCGTTTCGGGTGGTGATGGTGACGGTGGGTCAGCGCCGTTCCTGCGCCTCGCGGTAGCGCTGCAGGTTGTCATTGAGCGCCTGGACCAGGGCGGGCATGGCATCGCGGGCGATGACGATGCGCGCCTGGGGCTTGATCTTCAGCACGTCGGGCAGCTCGGCGGGATTGGCCGGCGGCACGATCACGCCGAAGACCAGGAAGAACTCCGGCCCGCCGTGCGAGACCTGGAGCTGGTTGGCGTAGACGATCGGCACATCCTCGCCCTCGTCCCATTCCAGGCGGATGGCCACCTGGAAGCTGGGGATGGGGCCGCTGGGCGTCGATGATGATTCGTTCATGCGCAGGGTCTCCCCGGTATCAGGTGCCGAACTGGCGATCGCCGGCGTCGCCGAGGCCGGGCAGGATGTAGCCGGCCGGCCAGGTGTCGCCCGCGCCGGTCAGGCGCTCGTCGAGCGCGGCGAGATGGACATGCACATCCGGGTGGGCGGCGGCCAGCGCATGCACGCCCTCGGGCGCGCCGACCAGCCCGACGAAGCGGATGTCCGCCGCCCCGACCGCTTTGAGCAGGCCCGCCGCGGCGATGGCCGAGCCGGCCGTCGCCAGCATCGGGTCCAGCACCACCACCGTGGTGTCGGCCAGCGCGCCGGGGGCCAGGCGGTTGTAGTAGATCACCGGCTCGAGCGTCGCCTCGTTGCGGTAGAGGCCG
>CAZCJG010000267.1:0-7279 GCA_964498575.1 uncultured Anaerolineales bacterium
TGACGACGATGAGCAGGATCGGCCCGCGCCGGCGCCGGCGGTCACCGAGCCGGCCGCCGCCACCTTCGCGCCACCCGTGCGCACCCTGCGTCCTACGCGCACGCCGCGCACGACGGCGACGCTGACGCCGACACCCTTCGTCGCGGGCGCGCTGCGGCTGACCCTGGCCAGCGAGGCCGGCGCCGGCGCGGCGGCCGCATTCCGGGTCAGCGTGATCAACCAGGGCGAGGCGGCGGCGCAGGACCTGACCCTGGACATCGTCATCCCGCCGGGCCTGAGCCTCGATCCCGTCACCGGCGCGCCCGGCCAGACCGCGCGCGCCGGCGACCTGCTGCGCTGGTACATCCCGTCCCTGGATCCAGGCGCCGAGACAAGCTTGCGCCTGGGCGGCGAGATGGCCCTGACCAGCACCGCCGGGACGGAGCTCTGCGTGACCTTGCTCTCCGCGGGAGCGCCGCTCGAGCACTGCGCGCGCTTCGACCTGAGCCCCGCCCGGGACGAGGCCGCCGGCGGTGGGCGGCCGGCGGCCGAGCTGGAATCCGCGCTGCCGACCGCCGAGCCGGCCGGGACCGTGGCCTCCGAGCTGCCGGCAGCGCTCCGATCGGGCTGGACGCTGATCCTGGTCGGCCTCGCCGCGCTGGGGGCCTGGCTGGGCCTGCAATGGCGGGGGGGCCGGTCGCGCTCCGGCCGGCGGAGGGAGGCGCGGGACAAGGGTGGGGAGCAAGACGAGGACGGCGCGCCGGGTCGGTGACCGGTGCCATGCCCGGCTCGCGGGTCAGGCCGTGACCTCCCGCGCTCGCACCAGCCACACCGGCCGCTCGGTCCGCCGCAACAGGTCGCCGGTCACGCTGCCCAGCATCCAGCGCCGGAAGCCGGTGCGCCCGTGCGTCGCCATCACGATCAGGTCGGCGGCGTGCTCGTCGGCCGAGGCCAGGATGCCGGTGGCGATGCTGCCGGCGGCCACGATCTCGACGTCGGTGCCGATGTCCAGGCCGCTGTCGTCCAGTGAGCCGGCCAGGGTCTCGAGGTAGCCCGTCGCCTCGATCGCCTTGTCGCGCAGCAGGTCCGCCGCCCAGGCCGCGGTTTCGGGCAGCACCGTGGTGTAGCCGGGCACGGTCGGGATGCGCAAGAGCACCAGCGCGGCCTGGGCGGCGCGGGCCAGCATCAGGGCGCCGGGCAGCGCGGCTTCGGCCTCCTGGGATCCGTCCAGCGGCACGAGCAGCCGGCGCGGGGGATCGATCGTCGCCGGCGCCGCTTCGGCGGCGCGGATCGCGCACACCGGCACGGGCGAGGCATGGACGAGCTGGTCGGCGACGCTGCCCAGCGCCGCCCGGCCCAGGCCGGAGCGGCCGTGCGTGGTCATCACCACCGCCCGCGGATGGGTGAGATCGATCGCCCGCAGCAGGCCCTCGGCCACGGGATGGTTGGGCGTCATCGTCTGCACCAGGGTCCCGGCCAGCTCCGGCCGCCGGGCGACCTCCGTCAAGTAGTCCTCCGCGTCGGCCAGCGCCTCGGGCGACTCGATGCCGCCGATGGTCCACGTGCTGGCGCCGGGCACCTGGCGCGCGACGGCCTCGGGCACGCGGGCGAGGAGCAGCGGCGCGTCCAGCAGGCGCGCCAGCATCACGGCCTGGGGCAGCGCCTGCTCGGCGAGGGCCGAGCCGTCGAGGGGGACGAGAATGCTCTGGGTCATCGAAATACCTCCCTGTGATCGCGCGCAATGATATCATGGTTGCCCGGCCGGGCCGCTTGATCCACCGGACCACCCACCACAGCACAGCACTTGAGAAGAGCATGGCAAACAAGAAAGTCAGCCTGACATGGCTTCGAGACTGGACCTTCGTCGCCGAGATGGGTCCCCACCGCCTGGTGATCGACAACGCGCGCGCCGACCGGCACGCGCGCGGGCCGGGGCCGATGGACCTGGCGCTGGCGGCGCTGGCGGGCTGCACCGCCATCGACGTGATCTCGATCCTCGAAAAGCAGCGCCAGCCGGTCACCGACCTGGTCGTCCATGTCGAGGGCGAGCGCGCACCCGATCACCCGCGCCGCTACACCCGCGTCACGGTGACCTACGAGGTGCATGGCGCCGGCCGGCGCCGGCAGGCCGTCGAGCGCGCGGTGGCGCTGTCCGAGGACAAGTACTGCTCGGTCTCGGCCACCTTCCGCGAGCCGACCGAGATCGTGTCCAACATCGTGCTGGTCGATGTTACCCCGCAGCCCGAAGTCCCGCCGGCCGGGGACGGCGCCCCGGCCGATCAGGCGCCCGCGCCGGCGACACCGGAAGCCTAGGCGCTAGGAGCTCCCGGCGCGCCCGAGGCGGCGCCGCATCTTGGGCGAGCTGCCTGCCTGACCCCCGAGGTCCAGCCCGGCGGCCAGGGAGAACCCGATGGCGTACAGGCCGAAGAACACCAGCAGCCCCTGGGCTCCGCGCGCCCAGGCCAGGGCGAGACCGCTCCAGGCATACAGTGCCAGCAGTGCCTCGGCCCATACGACGAGATCCGCTACCCGCCGTGGGCCACTCGCCCCGGGTCGCTGGGGCTGGCCGGCGGGCGCGGCCTCGATCACGGGGAGGCCTGCCTCCGGCTGGCCCGGCGCCTGCCCCAGGCCCGCGCCGGTCTTGGGCGTGCGCTCGAAGGCGCTCTTGCGACCGGCGAGCGCTTCTAGCACCGCCAGCGTTCCGGCCAAGGACAGGCCGATGGTCAAGGCGACCAGGTAGGGGTAGGCCAGCAGCCGGCGCGGCCAGGTCCGGTCGATGGCCGCCGACGCCGACGCGAACATCGCCAGCGAGCCGATCGGCACCAGGCTGAGCCATTGCAGGGCATGGGGAAAGTGCGGTGGGTAGACCAGGAGCAGCGGCGCGCCGAGCAGCAAGGCCAGCGAGATCGGGAAGACGAAATAGCCGGACAGCGTGGTGATGGCCAGCAGGCGCGCGACCAGCGGGCGGTCGGCGCCGAGGAGCCGCGGGCCGAGCTTGCGGAGCACCTGGACCGTGCCCTTGGCCCAGCGGAACTGCTGGCGCCGGAAGGCGGGCTGGGTGGCCGGCAGCTCGGCCGGCGCGACCACGCCCGGCAGGAAGACGATGCGCCAGCCGGCGAGCTGGGCGCGGTAGCTCAGGTCGACGTCCTCGGTCAGGGTGTCGCCCTGCCACCCGCCGGCCGCGTCGATCGCGGCGCGGCGCCAGACGCCGGCGGTGCCATTGAAGGTCAGGAACAGCCCCAGGCGCGCATGGGCGGTCTGCTCGATCATGAAGTAGCCGTCCAGCGCCAGGGCCTGGGCGCGGGTCAGCCAGGATTGCTCGGCGTTGAGATGATCCCAGCGGGCCTGGACCACCCCTACCCCCGGACCGAGATAGGGCAGGGTGCGCGCCAGGAAGTCCGGCGGCGGCACGAAGTCGGCGTCGAAGATCGCCAGCGCTTCGCCGCGCGAGCGCCGGGTGCCGGCCGCCAGCGCGCCCGCCTTGTAGCCCGAGCGATCGGACCGGCGGACCACGTCGATGTCGACCCCCCGCGCCTGCCAGGCACGGACGGAAGCATCGACGATGTCGCGGGTGTCGTCGGTGGAGTCGTCGAGCACCTGGATCTCGAGCCGCTCGTGCGGCCATTCCAGGCGGCAGGCGGCATCGATCACCCGCGCCGCCACGTGGCGCTCGTTGTAGATCGGGAGCTGGACGGTGACCACGGGCGGATCGCTTGGCGGCGCGGCGGATTCCTCGCGGCGGCGCGTAACCCACCAGGCCAGGGTCAGCCCGAACATGCGGAGGCCGTAGAGGCCGAGCGCCAGGAAGCCGGCGGTGTAGATCCAGGTCAAGCTGTCTGCGATCATCGGTGGCAGGGCAGGCGGTGGTTGGGCGACGGCGCTCGGGCGGCGATTCCCCGGCAGACAAGGGCGGGAGTATACCACAAGGACCCGCTTGCCCTAGTCCAATCTCAAGGCGGACAAGGCCGCCCTGGCGCCCCGATCGATCGCCGGGCCGGCTCCGACACGCTCGGCCCGATGGACTTTGACAAAGTGGGCCGGCCGGGGCTACCCTCTGGCGCGAGCCCGGTGCCGTCCGGTCATGATCCCCCGCGGCCCCGGCTCGCCGGACCCATCCCATCAGGTTCGCTGGTGCCAATCTTGGAGGAGGAGAACGCGTGAACCCCCGATCGATCATCCCCATCGCCCTGCTCGCGGCGGCGCTGCCGGCCGCCCTGACGGCGTGCAACGCCTCGAGCACCGCCGTACCCGAAGCGACCGTGCCGCCCGAAGCCACCGCCCCGCCCGTCGCCGAAGCCACCGAGGCCGGGCCACCGGCCACGCCAACCGCGATACACTGGACCTACGAAGGCGAAGAGGGCCCGGAGCACTGGGGCGAGCTCAGCGCGGACTACGCGGCCTGCGCCGACGGCAAGGCCCAGTCGCCGATCGACATCGCCCAGCCCGGCCCCGAGGACCTGGCGAACATCGTGTTCAACTACGAGCCGAGCAAGGTCAACATCCTGAACAACGGTCACACCATCCAGGTCAACTACGACCCCGGCAGCTTCGTCGAGATCGACGGCATGCGCTACGACCTGGCACAGTTCCACTTCCACGCGCCGTCCGAGCACAGCATCGGCGGCCAGCTCGCCCAGGCCGAGCTGCACCTGGTCCACAAGTCCGCCGCCGGCGACCTGGCGGTGGTCGGGGTGTTGATCGAAGAGGGCGCCGAGAACCCGGCCTTCGCCACGATCTGGGCCAACCTGCCGGCCGAGCCGGCCGAGGTCAAGTCCGTCGACGCCGAGGTCGACGCCGCCGAGCTCCTGCCCGCCGAGCAGGCGACCTACCGCTACGACGGCTCGCTGACCACGCCGCCCTGCAGCGAGGGGGTCAAGTGGAACGTCATGACCACGCCGATCCAGATGTCCGCGGCCCAGCTCGCCGCCTTCACCGCGATCGTCGACGGCAACAACCGCCCGGTGCAGGCGCTCGGCGAGCGGAAGCTGGTCGAGGACACGTCACCCTGAGGTGATCCACGCGTCGTAGGGGCAGCCACAGGGGGCTGCCCCTACCATGATGAGGAGCGTCCGGCCGGTGATGGACGGGAGTTTGATCATCGCCGCCGATCCGCGTAGAATTGCCGCCGACAACCGCACAGCTCATCCGCTTATCCAGAGGGGTGGAGGGACCGGCCCGACGAAACCCCGGCAACCAGGCGAAGGCCCAGGTGCCAATTCCGCCGGGGCGTGCCCAACGCGCTCCGAAAGATAAGGAATTGCCCGGCTCTTCGCGCGCGAGGAGCCGTTTTTTGTGCCCATCGGGGCGATGGGGCCGGTCGCCCGCCCGTGTTATCAAGGGAGCAGCCCACAGCCCATGCGCATCATCGTCACCGGCTCGATCGCCTACGACTACATCATGTCCTTCCCCGGCGACTTCAGCGAGCACATCCTGCCCGACAAGATCGACGTCCTCTCGGTCAGCTTCCTGGTCGAGAGCCTGCGGCGCGAGCCGGGCGGCTGCGCCGCCAACATCGCCTACAACCTCGCCCTGCTCGGCGAGCGGCCGACGGTGATGGCGACCGTCGGGGCGGACTTCGCCTACGACCACGAGCGGCTGCGCTCCCACGGCGTCGACGTCGCCTTGATCCGCACCCTGCCCGACGAGACCACCGCCAGCTTCTTCGTGTCGACCGACCGCAAGAGCCGCCAGATCGCCAGCTTCTACGTCGGCGCGATGGCCGCCGCCGACGAGCTGTCGTTCATGGAGCTGACCGCCGCGGACATCCAGCTCGCGATCATCGCCCCCAACGCGCCGGACGCGATGGAGAAATACGTGCGGGAGTGCCAGGTGCTGGACATCCCCTACGTCTACGATCCCAGCCAGCAGATCGTCCGCCTCTCCGCCGAAGCGCTGGTCGCCGGCATCCGCGGCAGCCGCATCTTCATCGCCAACGAGTACGAGTTCGCCTTGGTGCAGGAGAAGACCGGGCTGGACATCGCCGCCGCCCGCGCGCTGACCGACGTCCTGATCGTCACCCGGGGCGAGCACGGCTCGACGATCTACGCGGGCGAGGACCAGCACGTCATCCCCACCGCCCCGCCGACCGCGGTGGTCGACCCCACCGGCGTGGGCGACGCCTACCGCGCCGGGGCGGTCTTCGGCTTCCTCTCCAACCTGCCCTGGCCGGTCGCCGGCCGCGTCGGCGCGCTGGCGGCGACCTACGCGATCGAGAAGCTGGGGACGCAGGAGCACCGCTACACCGCCACCGAGTTCCTCGACCGCTACGCCCAGCACTTCGGCTCCCCGCCGCCCGAGCTGGCGCAGGCGCTGCACGCGGCGCTGCGCCGGGCCCATGGGCACGCCTGAAGCCAATCCGTCGCTTTTCCACTCACCCAGCCAGGAGCACTTCGATGACCACTTCCTTCATGACCTCGCCCAGCTACCTCTTCACCAGCGAATCGGTGACCGAGGGGCATCCCGACAAGCTGTGCGACCAGATCTCCGACGCGGTGCTGGACGCGATCCTCGCCGAGGACCCGCGCGGGCGGGTGGCCTGCGAGACGATGGCCTCGACCGGCATGGTGGTGATCACCGGCGAGATCACCACCAGCGCGCATGTCAACTACAGCGACATCGCGCGCGAGGCGATCCGCGGCATCGGCTACACGCGGGCCGAGTACGGCATCGATGCCGACCATTGCAGCGTGCTGGTCGCGATCAAGAAGCAGTCGCCCGACATCGCGCTGGGCGTCGACGACGCGCTGGAGCACAAGGCCGGGCGGATGTCCGACGCCGAGGTCGAGGCGGTCGGCGCGGGCGACCAGGGCATGATGATCGGCTTCGCCTGCCGCGAGACCGACGAGCTGATGCCGCTGCCGATCTACCTGGCCCACAACCTGGTGCGGCGCCTGGCCTACGTGCGCAAGAACGGCACGCTGACCTACCTGCGGCCCGACGGCAAGAGCCAGGTGACGGTGGAGTACCGCTACGGCCGGCCGGTACGCGTGCCGACCGTGCTGATCTCCACCCAGCACGACCCCGACGTCGACCAGGATCGGATCCACGCCGGCCTGGTCGAGCACGTGATCCGACCGGTGATCCCGGCCGACTACTTCTTCAACGACATCTACGCGGCGAAGATCGATCACGATCTCGAGCTGCTGTCGCAGTTGCAGGGGTACGGGCTGCGGCGGTTGTCGAGCAGGGCTTTCGACCTCTCCGAAGAATCTCAGAATCTGCTCACCTCCATGGCGGAGAAATTGCGGGCCAGCGAAGGACTTCCCGAAGTTCCTCCGGACGGCACCGAATAGGATCCACT
>CAZCJG010000268.1:0-7251 GCA_964498575.1 uncultured Anaerolineales bacterium
CGGCTTCGTCCCGAGCAGGTCAGCCTTGCCACGGCGATCGAGGAAGCGCCGGATGGCGCCGAGCAGCGCGCCTTCACCGAGGTCGGGATCACCATCGCTGCCGGGGCGGACGGCCTGGTGCAGGGCGATCAGGCGCAGCTCGGCGTCGAAGCATGGGGCACCGGCCGAGCCGGGCTGCGTTGCCGTGGTGTAGCGCAGGCGAGACCCGCCGGCATCGAGGCCGATCACACCGCCGGTGTCGATGGCAACGGCGAGGGGCTTGCCCAGCGCATGGTGCAGGATGACCAGGGCGGCGCCGCCGGCGATGGGGGGTGTCTCGACGGGCACCGCGATCCACCCGCGTAGCGTGGCGGAATCCTCCGCCCGCTCGCCGCCGATGGGCGCGCTACCCGGCGCGCCGGCGACGCGGAGCAGTGCAAAGTCCAGCGCGTCATCCTGCGGCGGATCGCCGGCGGCTGTGGGCGCGCTGTACGGGCTGTAATCGAGCAGCCAGTCCTTCGCCAGGCGGTAAACAGTGCCGGGGTTGATCGTCGCGTCGTTCAGGCTGCGATAGTCGAACCGCAGTGCCAAGTTGCCCGAAGCGGCCGGATCTCGGATCAAATCGGCCACGGCGCTGTACGAGCTCATCAGCATATCCGGCCCCACGAGAAAGCCCGTGGCGCGCGGCCTGCCCGCCGGAAGCTCAACCGAGCACACTTGCCGTTCGAGCCGACCAAGCCGGGACAGGAACGCGTCCGGCGCCAGCGCCGACGAAGCCGCCGGTGCATCCCCTGGCGCGTCAATCTCTGGGCCCAGTCCCAGTCGCTCCGCGACCGCCAGGAGGCCCGGGTGATCCGGGCGGGAGTCCAGGGCGGAGGCGATCAACTCGGTCAGCCAACCCTGCTCCGAGGCGTGTGTCACCATCATGGACCGCGGCCGGTGTCAACTCGCCGGTCTGCCACGCTCACTCGCGACCGTCGCCGCGGGTCCACACGCTTGCAAGGCGAGGCCGACCGGACTATAATCTCGGCGCGAGCCAGAACAGGCGTTCTGAGTTCTCCGGCTCGACCCTTGGCAGCGCTGTCCGGAGCCACCCATGAGCCAGCAACAGAGTCAGCAGCTCATCATCGAGTTCGTCGCGCAGTACCATCAGCAGAAGCGCCTGGCGCCGACCGTCGGCGAGATCATCCGCGGCTCCGGCGTCAACAGCTACGACGAGGCCGCGCACGCCATCGACGCGCTGATCCAGCGCGGCTTGGTGGCCTATGTGCCGGGCGTCGGTGGCGCCGGCTTCACCACGCGCCAGGTGCGCCTGACCGGCCGCGGCCAGCCGGTGTCGCGGCAGGCCGGGCCGCCCGCCACGGCGGCGCCACCCGCCACCGCCGGGCATCAGGCCGGGCCGCACCCCGCCGCGCCGGCCCGCGCTTCGCCCCCGGCGGCGCAAGGCACCAGATCCGCCGCCAAGCCCGCCGCGCCCCCTGCATCGACGTGGGGGAGCGCCGGCTCCGGATCGACCCAGCACCGCCAACAGCCCATGCCCGGCCTGAGCGGCGCCGGCGGCCCGGCGATCCCGGCCGGATCCCCGAGCTGGGCCATCCCCCGGCCGGTCGTCGATACCCTGGGGCGGCCGCCGGTGCTGGCGGCCGCGCTGTGCGCCGGCCTGGGGATCGGCCTGCTCCTCGCCGCGTGGCGGGAGGTCCCCGGCCTGGCGGCCGGCGCCCCGCTGGCGCTCGGCCCGCTGGCGCTGCCCTGGGCGGTGCCGGTGGTGCTGGCGGTGGTGGTCGGGCTGGGGGTGGCGATCGGGCGCCGCCAGGCCCAGGGGCAGCGTTGGACCTGGCCGGCGCTGGCGCGGGCCATCGCGCTGGGCGGGCTGGGGGGGGTGATCGCGCTGGCCTGGGCCTGGTTCGGCGGGCTGCTGTCGCCGCTGGACAAGACCGGCATCCCCGCGCTCCTGGAGGGTCTGCGCATCTTGCCGGCGCTCCTGGCGGCGGCCTGGGTTCCCTTGCCGGGGGCGGCGACGCTGGGCCTGATCGTAGCCAAGCTGATCGACTTCGGCGGGCGGACGGCCGACTCGCCCGCGCTCGCCCTGGCCCAGATCCTGGTCGCCGCGGCGCCGGCCGAGCTGTGGCTGCTGCGCCGCGGGGCGGACCGCGGCCTGCGCACGCTGGTCACCGCCGGGGCGCTGATCGGCCTGGGGGCGACCGCCGCGGCCTATCTCACGGTGCCGGGCATGGTGCCCGGCCCCTTCCCGCTCGGCGGCTGGCCGGCCGAGATCATCATCGGCCTGATCGCCGGGACGGCCGCCGGCGTCGCGGTGGCTTGGCTGCGCCGGCGCTGGGCGCTGACCGGCACGCCCGCCGCCACCCGCCCGGCGCCCCGCCGCGCGCCATGAAGATCTACACCCGCAGCGGCGATGCCGGCCAGACCGGCCTCTTCGGCGGCCAGCGCGTACCCAAAACGCACCCGCGGGTGGAGGCCTACGGGGCGATCGACGAGCTCAACGCGGTGCTGGGGCTGGCGATGGTCGGACTGGAGGATGCCGACCTGCGCGCGCGGCTGATCGCGATCCAGGCGCGCCTGTTCGACCTCGGCGCCGATCTGGCGACGCCGGCCGATACCCGCGCCGCGGCCTGGCTGCCGCGCGCCGCCGCCGACTGGGTCCGGGACCTCGAGGCGGATATCGACGCGATCCAGGTCGAGCTGCCCCCGCTGGCCACGTTCATCCTGCCGGGCGGATCGGCCGCGGCCGCCCGGCTCCACCTCGCCCGCACCGTGTGCCGGCGGGCCGAGCGGCGCGCGATTCAGGCGGCCGAGGCCGATCCCACGATCACGCCGCAGGTCATCGTCTACCTCAACCGCCTCGGCGACTGGCTGTTCGTCGCGGCGAGGCTGGCCAACCTGCGCGCGGGTGTCGCCGAGCAACCCTGGCAATCGGATCGCGGCTGATCGGGCGCCTCCGCCCCTTACATCACATCGCCCCCGCCTCGGCCTCGCTCGCGCCTGAGTGCAACATCGGCGTCCGCCAGTCCCCGACGCGGCGCACCTGGACCATGTTGGTCGATCCCGGCTGCCCGATCGGCATTCCCGACGTGATCACGACCAGCTCGCCGGGCGCGGCGAAGCCGCTGGCCGCGGTGGCCTCGCCGACCACCCGCACCATCTCGTCGGTCGAGTCGAAGTCCTGCACCAGGAGCGGGATCACGCCCCAGACCAGGGCCATGCGGCGCCAGGTCGCCGGGTGGCGGGTGGCGCCGACCAGCGGCATCTCGGGGCAGTGGTGGGCGATGTGGCGGGCGGTCAGCCCGCTCGACGTGACCGCGACGATGGCCGCGACATCGGCCCGGCGCGCGATCTCCACCGCCGCCCGGCTGATCGCGAAGCTCACCACGTCGCCCGGGCGCCCCGGCCGCGCCCGCCGCCCCAGCCGGGCGTAGTCCATGATGCGCTCGGCTTCGGCGGCGATGGCGGCCATCTCGGCCACCGCCCGCACCGGGTAGGCGCCGACGGCGGTTTCGCCCGACAGCATCACGGCGTCGGTGCCGTCGAGGATGGCGTTGGCGACGTCCGAGGTTTCGGCGCGTGTCGGCTGGGGCTGGTGGATCATCGACTCGAGCATCTGGGTGGCGGTGATCACCGGCTTGGCGGCGGCGTTGGCGGCCCGGATCAGCGCCTTCTGCACCGCCGGCACGCGCGCCGCGCCGATCTCCAGCGCCAGGTCGCCGCGCGCGACCATCACGCCATCCGCCTGCGCCACGATCGCCTCCAGCGCGGCGACCGCCGCCCGGCGCTCGATCTTGGCGATCACCGGCACCGCGTGACCCTGGCTCCGGATCAGGTCTTGAAGCTGCCCGACCTCGCCCTCCGAGGCGACGAAGGACAGAGCGACGTAGTCCACCCCCTGCGCCAGGCCGAAGGCCAGGTCGCGCCGGTCCTTGGCGGTCAGCGGGGGCAAGGCCAGCGCCGTGTCGGGCAGGTTGATGCCCTTGTGCGAGCCGAGCGCGCCGCCGAGGGCGACCTCGGTCTCGATCCGGCCGGCCGCCACACGGCGGACCTCCAGTACGATGCGGCCGTCGTCGATCAACACGCGGTGGCCCGGCGCGAGCTGCCGCGCGAGCTGTCGTACCAGGGGCAGCCCCGCCCCGCCGGCGTCGCCCGACAGCCGCCGGCCATCCAACACGAAGGCCTGGCCCGCTTCGATCCACGTGTCGGCCCGCATCGGCCCGATGCGCAGGCGCGGTCCTTGCAGATCTTGCAGGATCGCGATCGGCACCGCCTCCAGGCGCGCGGCCTCGCGGAGGCGCGCGATGGCGTGGGCATGCGCCGCCTGCGTGCCATGCGAGAAGTTGAGGCGCGCGACGTTCATCCCGGCCCGGATCAAGGCGCGGAGCGTTGCCACGTCCTGGCTGGCCGGCCCCAGGGTCGCCACGATCTTGGTGCGGTTGGGCCGCCGCGGTGCGGCCGGCGCCTGATCCTCGTGATCAACCATCGGCGGATCGCCAAGGTCCACGTGCGGATATCCCCATGTTCATCCCTTGTTCAAAGCTCAGATTATATCGATCGTCGTCGTAGGGCCTGTGGATTGTGGACAATGCTTGGCACGGCCCGGGCGTCCCCCGCCATGTCGTGGTCCCGGGGATGGGCGGCCCCAAGCGGCGGGACGTCGGGTTGGGGGCTGTTCCGGCCGGGGCTGGACACGTTGTGGACGCCGGTGCGGCGCCTCCGGGGCTGCGGATAGGTGTCGCGCGAGCCATGTGGACCGCAGATAGCCGGTGGCCGCCCTCCGCGGAGCGCATATCTTGTGTGGGGACTCGATTCGCCCCCCCAAACCGACCGGGCCGAGTTATCCCCAACTCGGCCCGGTTATCCCCAATAAACCGCGAGTTATCCACCGAAATCGACCCCGGCGCCGGCTCGACTGTCGCCGGCGCCACCCCTGGCGCCTGGTCAGCGGCCCTCAGAGGCGCGCAGGGGTGGCACGGTCAGTCGTTGTAAAGCTGCTCGCGGATGCGCAGGATGTCGCGGCGCAGGTTGGGATCCTGCTCGGTCAGCCGGCTGATCTTTTCCCAGCCGTGCAGGACGGTGGTATGGTCGCGTCCGCCGATGGCCGCGCCGATGGCCTGGAAGCTGGCGTCGGTCTCCTCGCGCATCAGGTACATCGCCACCTGGCGCGGCTCGGCCACGCCCGCCGAGCGGCCGCGGCCGCTGATCTCGGGCACGCCCAGGCCGTAATGGGCGGCCACCACGCGCAGGATGTCGTCCAGCGCCGGCGCGGCGTGGCGCATCGTCAGGTCCGCCAGCGCCTTGCGCGCGGTCTCGACCGTCAGCGGGAGCTGGTTGATCTGGGCATAGGCCAGCACGCGGTTTTGCGCACCCTCCAGCTCGCGCACGTTTTGCTGCACCGACTGGGCGATGACCTCGATGATCGGGTCGGGCACCGGCTGGTTGGACTGCTCGTTCTTGCCGCGCAGGATCGCTATGCGCATCTCGAGGTCCGGCGGCTCGACGTCGACCTGCAGGCCCCACTGGAAGCGCGAGCGCAGGCGTTCCTCGAGCGTGGCGATCGCCTGCGGCGGGCGGTCGCTGGTCATCACGATCTGGCCGTCCGCGCCGTAGATCGCGTTGAAGGTGTGGAAGAACTCCTCCTGGGTGCTCTCCTTGCCCGCGATAAAGTGGATGTCGTCGATCAAGAGCACGTCGGCCACGCGGTAGACCGCGCGGAAGTCGTCGGTGCTGTGGCTGCGGATCGCGTTGATCAGGTCGTTGGTGAACTTCTCGCTGGACACCACCAGCACCCGCAGGTCGCGGCCGAGCGCGGCATGGCCGATCGCATGCAGCAGGTGGGTCTTGCCCAGCCCCACCCCCCCGTAGATGAAGAGCGGGTTGTAGCGGTTGGCCGGCTGCTCGGCCACCGCCTGCGCCGCCGCGTGCGCCATCCGGTTGCTGCCGCCCACCACGAAGGTCTCGAAGGTATAACGCGGGTTGAGCTTGAGCACGGGCGCGGCCGATCCGTTGGGGGGGAGGGCGGGGAGCTTGGTCTGCTCGAAGACGATCTCGGCGCCGGCAGCGTGATCGCGGTGGGCATCCACGGCGCCGTTGACCGGCGCCACCACGAAGCTGCAGCCCAGGGTTGCGCCGTGGATGCTGGACAGGGTCTGTTCGACGGTCGGCTCGAGCCGTTGCTCGATCCAATCCTTCGCGTAGACGTTAGGCACGCCGACGATCAGGGTATCCCCCTGCAGGGCCAGGCCCTGGCTGGTCTTCAGCCAGGTATCGAAGGTCGCGCGCGTCATTTGCAGGCGCAACTGACCGAGTGCGGTCTGCCACAGGTCGTTGGGACTCATTATTGGGGAAGCCTCCTTGGCCGGCCGGAGCTCCGCTATCTCCCGGTGCGATGTAACCCGCGCCCGTCAACAAGGTACAAAAAACCAAACCCATCGGGCCGGCGCCCTGCGCTGGGGGCGCCGAACGCCTGGCCGGGCCGAGAGATCTGCGGAGCTATGCTGATTCAGACGATTGTGCTTGCCCGATCAAGAAAGTTGGGGGAACAGCAGCGGCAGTGGCAGGCGCCGTCGCGGGGCAGGTCGCAAAGGATGCCGTCATCCGTCAGGAATGCTTCAGGTTGTCAACTGTGTGGCGAAGCCGTCACCCTGTCCTGGCGGGATCGAGCGGCGTGGGCCATCCATGATTACGAGGTGGAGGAAGCGGCTGACCGTGCGCCGAAAGCGGTGCACGGCGAACGTGGCACAGCCCCGACATCCCCAACTTTCGATCGTGGTCCGGATTCTACCCGAACAGCCGGGCGGGCCGCAAATCGCCGGTTGGACCCGAAAAGATCGAACATGCGTGCGACGCGATATGTCGTTGCGGACGGCCGACGCGACGCACGGCATCTAGTGGTGTGCAAGAATGGGTTCGATGCGAACGGAATTCGCACGAAACTTTAAGACTTAATGTTCGCGCCGGGCGTGCCGGTTGCCAGACCATCCGACCTGGCTATAATACCGGCCCCCTGGTTTAGAGTCCTATCCCGCCCCAGCATGCCCAGTCCGACTGGAAGGAGGAGTTGATGGCGCAATCCACAGACCGTCAAGGGAACGGTGCGCGTGAACCGATGGTCGAGGTCGACGACCTCACCCGCTACTACGGGCCGGTGCCGGCGATCGACGGCGTCTCGTTCCGCGCCTACCGCGGCGAGATCCTGGGCTTCCTCGGCCCGAACGGGGCGGGCAAGACCACGACGATGCGCATCCTGACCGGCTACATGCCGCCCTC
>CAZCJG010000269.1:0-7227 GCA_964498575.1 uncultured Anaerolineales bacterium
CCCGCGCAGGCGGGCTTCGTAATGGTAGCAGCGAATTCCATTCGCCAGGCTGCGCTTCCTGGAGCGGCCCCGTATCTTTCCGCATCTCCCCCCGTTAATGTATTCAGCAAAGCCTCGGCATGCCCGACGACTCGAGTCTTTGCGTGCCGTCGCCCCACGCTCGTCCAGGAGGACGCCATGCACCCCCCTTGCCCGCTCCCACCACCGGAATCGCCGGACCCCGCTCAGGTCGCTGCTTGGCAAGCCGAGCTTGCCGCCGCGCAGACCAGCCCGTGGCTGGCAAGCCTCTTCATGCGCCGCTTTGGCGCTGTCCGGACACGCCTCACGGAGCTCCGCGACTGGCTGGCCCGCTTGCCGCGGCGAATGCGGCGAGGCTGGGCGCGGGCTTGGCTCCGGCGCGTTTCCCCGGTGCTGCCGATCGGCGCGCTCGTTCTGGCCCTCGCGGCCGGCCAGGCCCACGCGGCGACGATCACGGTGGACCCCGGGGGGAGCGGCTGCACGCTCGAAGACGCGATCACCGCGGCCAACGACGACTTGCTGACGGGGAGCTGCCCGGCCGGTGATCTCGGGGCGGATACGATCAACTTCGCGAACCCGAACACCAGCTATTTCCTGAACGCCGCCTATGGAACGGCGCTTCCCGATATCAACTCCCCGATCACGATTCAGGGCAACGGCAACACCACCCTGGATGCCGAGGGCGCTTTCCGCGTGCTCCACGTGATCGGCGGCGGGAGCCTGCTGCTCTCCAACGCGACGATCACGGGGGGTAGCGCGAGCGGCGAAGGCGGCGGGATCCTGGTCAACACCGGCACGCTTGTCGTCACCAGCGCTACGATCAGCGGCAACCAGGCCTCCACCAACGGGGGAGGCATCGCCGTCATCAGCGGCTCGGTGAGCCTGACGAGCGCCACGATCAGCAGCAACCAAGCCGCCTACGACGGCGGCGGCATCTTCGCCGAGAATTCCACGGTCCACCTCAGAAACGTCACGGTCAGCGGCAACTCGGCGCAAGATGACGCCGGCGGCCTCGACCTGGTCGACGGGACCTCGGCCGACATCCTGAACTCCACGATCAGCGGCAACTCGGCGCAAGATGCCGCCGGCGGCATCCGCCTGTTCGGAAACTCGGTCCACATCGAAAACAGCACGATCAGCGGCAACTCGGCGCAATATGACGCCGGCGGCATCGGCATCGGCAGTGGCTCCGCGACACTGGTCAATGTCACCGTCAGTGGCAACTCGGCGGGCGGCACCGGCGGCGGCATCAATGCCTTCTCCATCACGAGCTTGACGCATGTCACGGTTACCGGCAACTCCGCGGGATCGAGCGGCGGCGGGCTCTTCGTCTACGACACCAGCGTCTTCGTTCAGAGCAGCATCTTGGCCGGCCAGGCGGCGGGCACGGACTGCAGCGGCGGGACGATCATCTCGGGCGGCTACAACATCGAGGGCGCCACGAGCTGCGGATTCACAGACACGGGGGACCTGCAAAGCCAAGCCGGCCTGGTCAATCTCGGCCCCCTGGCCCCGAACCCACCCGGCACGACCCAGACCCATGCCCTGGGCCCGGGCAGCTCTGCGCTGAACCACATCCCGCCCAGCACCAACGGCTGCGGCACGACGATCACCACCGACCAACGCGGCGTCACCCGGCCCCAGGAAGGCGCCTGCGACGTCGGCGCTTACGAATTCCTACCGGCGGCGCCAACCCCGACACCCACCGCCATCGCCCCGACCGCCGCGAGAGTCACCCACTTCGCCGCCGCGCCCGACCCCAGCGGCCGCGTCCGCATCACCTGGGAGACCGCCAGCGAGGTCGACGTCGTGGGCTTCAGGGTGATGCGGGCGCCGGTGAGCAGTGACGCCTGGACCGACGTGGGCGGCCTCACCCCCGCCCGCGGGTCCGCCGCGGGCGGGGCGCGCTACACCGCCACGGACCTGCCGGGCGTCGGGAGCTTCGCGTATCGGCTGGAGATCGTCGAGGCGCACGGGCCGCCTTCGACGCACGGGCCGGCGACGGCGATCGTGCGGGCGCTGCGGGCGTTCCTGCCGGTGGGGTGGCGGTAGGCGCAGGCGAGGTTGGACTACCCACAGCGTGGGGAGACGGGACGAGCGAGCCCCGCCTGACGGCCGGCCGGACTACCGGCCACCCTCGGTCGCTTCGACGACCGGCGCAACCCAGCTCGCGCCGGAGCTGTCCAGCTCCCCCAGCCCTTCCAGCGCCCGCCGGGCATAGGCGTTGGTGTAGGCCGAGGCGTCGGCCGGCCGCTTGAGCATTCCCTGCGCGTGGGCGATGTCGGCGGTCTGCCGCCACAGCGCCGGGTCCATGATGCCGATGCCGGCGGGGGAGGGCCAGATCAGCTTGTTGACCTCGTTCATCTGCCAGGCCTGGCGGCCGCGGCCGGAGTGTGGGCCGAGCCGCATGACAAGGTCCACGCAGGCGTCCGGGCGCTCGCGGCAGCGGATCCAGCCCCGAAGCGAGGCGCGCAGGAAACGCACGGTGATGTCCTGGTTCCGTGGCTCCTTGAGCCAGTCTTCGTTGGCGAAGAGCCCGTCTTCGAGCATCGCCGTACCCTCCCGATTGAAATCGATCTGGTCGATATCTTCGAGCCGGTACAGCTCGCCGGTCGCCGGGTCGCGGGTTTCGAGCACCTGCGCCAGCTCCTCGTAGGTCATCGCCGCGGCGGCATCCACCTGCCGGGCCATGAGCTGGTCCAGGTCGAACGACTGTGGGACGATGGTCAGGTCTTTCGTCGGATCAAGCTGGTGTTTGGCCAAAGTGGCGAAGAGCGCGTACTGATACTGATCGCCCTCCAGCCAGACCGCCGCCTTCTTGCCGCGCAGGTCGGCCGCACTCCGAATGCCGTCGCTTTTCCATGAGATCTCCCGCATGCCGCTGGACTGGAAGACCTGGGCGATGGTCTGGATGGGCAGGCCCTGCTCTCGGAATCGGAGCAGGCTTGCCAGCCAAGTCACGCCGAACTGGGCCGTGCCCTGGGCCACGACGGGTTCGGCCACACTGTCCGGGCTGCCGGGCAGGATCGTCACATCCAGGCATTCCGCCCGGTAGTCGCCCCCCTCGTCGGCCGCGTAATACCCGGCGAACTGCGCGTTGGTGGTCCACTTGAGCTGGAGCGTGACCTTGTCGATCTCGCTGCATGGCTGGGCACCGGCCGCGCTCGAAGGGACCGCGGCTGCGGCGGTGAGACCGGGCGGCTCGCCGCGCGGCACGGATGCGGCGCGAGGCGCGACGGGCGTCGAGGTGGGCGCGGGCGCGCAGCCCGTGACGGTCGCGGACACGATCAATCCGAGCAGGAGGATCAGCGCGTACAGGGAATCCCGCCTCCGAAAGGCGCCGACTTTGGCCGGTGAAGCCGCTTGCGCCAGCCGGGGGAAGGGCGATCCTGGGGGGTTCTGGGCGGTCATGGGGCCGGCGCATTATCGACCACGAACTCGACCGCGTCAAGCAGGCGCTTCCGGGTGCCGCAACACGAGGCCGGAGGCTCGCACGCTCAGCTCGACCCGATCTCCCCCACGATATCCTCCAGCGCCGCCAACGCCTCCCACGGCTGGCCAAACCACAGCGCGAACGCGCCGCAACCGACCAGCGCATCGCGGGCGGCGTCCAGCCCCGCTTGGCGCTGGGTGCGCTCGGCGGCGAGCAACGTGGCGTCGAATCGCGCGCGGGCCGGCATGACATCGAGATGTTGGTAACCAGCGCTTCCCGGTCGGCGGTCCAGGAACACCAACGGGCCGACCGCGGCATGTTCCATGTCGTGTTCGCTCGCTGCGGAGACATTGTCGGCGCCCCGAATGGAGGCGGTGTCGACCACCAGCTTCAACTTGCCGCTCGCCTGGCGGACCGGCGGCAGCCCGGCCAGCTCGGGAAACAGCGCCGGCGCGTCCGGCTCGAGATGCACCGTCCAGGGCGCGCCGCGCAGGATGGGCGTGGGGCCGGTGGGGTCGAACCACGTCACCTCCTCGGCGAGCAGCGCGTGCCCGGCGCGCGCCGCGGCGTAGGCCAGGGTGGACTTGCCGGCGCCGCCCGGCCCGCGCAGGACCAGGGTCGTCCGCCCGATCACGATCGCCGCGGCGTGCAGCGCCACCAGCCCGCGCCAGGCGGCCAGCCGCCACACCGGCGACTCGATCAGCACCGTGCGCAGGATCTCCGGCGGCGTCTCGGGTCGGACGAAGGCGGCGGCCCGGCCTTCCGCCAGGCTCGCGACGACCACGCTGCCGTGAGCATCCCCCGCGGTGTAGAGCGCCCCGCGTTCCCGGTGGAACAGGGCGGCGGGAGGAGTGGCCGCGCCCGATGCCGGCGCCAGCGCGTGCGCCGCTGCCACCTGCGCCGCTGCCGCAACCGTCTGGTCGACGCCATCCACCGCGCTTCCTTCCTCGGCGGTGACGACCTCCATGTGCAGGTCGACCCGGCCATCCGCGGGCCGCGCGAAGCGCCCGAACGCGGCGCCGGCCAGGGCGATGACCGCCGGATGGTTGGTGTCGATCCGGACGCCCAGCCCGAGCGCCGCGCCGTCGAAGCGCAGCGGCGTGGCGATGCGCTGCCAGAGCGGATCGTCCGCGCGGCTGCTCACGCGATGGCGTCCCCGCGCGACCTCGGCAGCGCCGTGAGCTGCGCGTACAGCCCCAGCCAGCGCGCGGCGCACACTCGGACATCGTAGTCCCGCAGCGCCGCCTGGCGCAGCACGCCCTGAACATGGTCGCGCGCCTCGGGATCGGCGGCCACGCCCAGTGCCCAGGCCATCGCGCGCGCGAGGGCCACCGGATCGCCCGGCCGGGCCAGCCGGACGCCCTCCGCCGGCAGGTCCGGCGCCATCCCGACCTGGGTGCTGGCGATCGGCAGTCCGGCGGCCGCGGCTTCCGCCAGCACCATGCCCTGGCCTTCGTGGAGCGAGGAAAGCACGAACGCGCCGGCCCGAGCGAGGGCCAGCGGTACCGCGGACGGCGGCACCTGCCCCCACCATTGGATGCGCCGCGCCACGCCGAGGTCCCGCGCCAGCCGCCGCAACTGTGCGAGCTGCGGCCCGCCCCCGACGAGATCGAGCCGGACGGCGGGCTGCACCTGGGCCAGCAGCGCCAGCGCTTGCAGCAGCGTCGCCTGATCCTTGACCGGGTTGAGCTCGGCCACGTGGACCAGCCGAGGCAGCACCCTCGGGTCTGTTGCGTCTGGCACGGCCTGGGCCGACGTCGACCCGGCGAACGGGGGTGGCCGGAAGACAGTGGTGTCGACGCCCAGCGGCGCCCAGCGGACGCGGCGGGAGCCGCGCGGGCCGAGGTGCGCGCTGGCGCGTGCCGCCATCGCCCGTGAGCTGACGGTGACCAGCCGTGCCGATCGCAGCGCGACGGCGACATGGCTACGCTCCCAAGGATAGAGCTGCGAGCCGTAGCCGATCTCGGGCAATGCCGCAAGCTCGCCGCCGAAGAGGTGCACCGCCAGCGGCACGCCGATCGCCCGCGCCGCCAGCGCGCCGACGAAGCCTGCCTCGTTGCCGCGCAGCGCGTGGATCAGGTTGAAGCCGGCGCCCCCCGCCGCGCGGTCCGACCGATGCGTCGCGACAATGGCCCGGACCGCCGCGGACCACAGCTTGGGGCTGGCGCGCAAGCGGACGTGGCCGAGCGGAAAGGGAATGATCCGCGCGCCGTGCAGCGCGAAGGGCGCCGTGCCGGATGGGAAGCGCAAGGGGAAGACCGTGACCTCGACCCCGTCGTGGCGCGTCAGCTCGGCGACGAGGTCGGCCCAGTAGGGCACGAAGGGTTCGCCGGGATAGGCCTGAAATGCGGGTGTGACGAGCGCGAGGCAGAGTTTGGGCACGGTGACAGGCACGCCTTCAGCCGTAAGTCATGGGACCGTGGGACTTCGTTCGCGCGACTCGGTGATCTACCGCAGGACGCTCACCCCGCCGACGCGATGCGCCATCACGCGCCGACGGCGTCTCAAGGCGGGGGCGGCGCCGCGGGGGCATCGGCCGGCGGTGCGCCTTCCGCCACGGCGCCGTCGCCGGCGGGGGCGGGCTCGCCCGCGGACGGGCCGACCGCGGTGATCTGCCCGGTCGGCACGTAGCGGCTGTAGAACACCTCGCGCTGCTCCTCCTGGCCCGGTACGCGGATTACGCGGGTCAGCGCGACCGAGGCGCCGCTGCGGGCGTGTTCGACGATCTTGGTGCGGCCCGGCGCGAGCGTGGGATCGACCTGGGTGCGCGGCGGCGGGGGCGGGACGGACTTGCTGGTGACCGGCCCTTCCAGCGCGACCTCGCGCTGGGGCTTGGTGCCGTAGATGCGGAAGGTGGTGGTCGTGCCGCGCGTGTTGGTCTCGCTCTCGATCAGGAGCCAGGCGCCGGTGTCGTTCTTGAACTTCAGGTCGACCACCGGGCTGTAGACCGTGGCATCGAAGCCGATCGGCGCGCCCTGCTCGTAGTAGGGCACGCGGTAGCCGTGCGCCGTGCGGTCGACGATCGGCAGCCCGGCCCAAAAGGCGGTGCGGAACAGCGTGGTCGAGACCTGGCAGACGCCGCCGCCGATGCCGTCGCGGGTGGCGCCGTCCATGATGATCAGCGCCTTCTGGTAGCCGACCTCGGCCGACACGTCGCCGAGATACTGGTTGAACGAGAAGACGCTGTCCGGAGGCACGAGGACGCCGTCGAACTGCGATGCCGCCAGCGCGACGTTGTGGATGCGCTCCGGGGCGGAGCCGGAGAAGCGGCTGGTCTCTGCGCGCACCAGCTCGCGGATGCCGAGCTCGGCGGCGGTCGCGGTGTCCGCGACCGGCGGGGACACGCGCTGGACCCTGGCCTGGATCGTGCGCTCGCCGCTCGCGCCGGCTGCCAGCAAGTCCTCCGCGGTCGCATCGACGTCGATCGCCTTGCCTTCGCGCCCGGGTCGGACGAGCTCCAGCGCGCCGGTAGCCTCGTCGAAATGGAAGCGCGGCAGCTCGGCCGTGTGCGAGATCACCGCGGTCGCCGGCTCGAGCCAGGCCCGCAGCAGCGCGCGGTCCAGGTCCAAGGCCACCGCCTCGCCGTCGGCCTTGGTGGTCAGCATCGGCGCAAGCGCCGCCGGCTCCAAGGCCAGCGCCTGATCCTCGACCCGCAGCGTCAGCGGCGCAGCCAGGAGCGACTCCGCCGCCGCGACCGCCGCGCCCGCGTCGGTGACCTCGGGCTCGGTCGTCGTAACCACCTGCTCCAGCTCGCGCACCGGCCACACGCCGGCGGC
>CAZCJG010000270.1:0-7215 GCA_964498575.1 uncultured Anaerolineales bacterium
TGCCGGACCGCACCGAGGTGATCGTCGTCGACGACGGCTCGACCGACGGCACGGCCGACCTGGTCCGGCGCTATCCCGCGCCGATCCGCCTGGTCACCCAAGCTCACCGCGGGGCGGCGGCGGCGCGCAACCGCGGCGCGGCGGCGGCCGAGGGCGCGCTGCTGCTGTTCACCGACGCGGACTGCCGGCCGCGGCCGGACTGGGCGGCGGCGATGCTGCGCGCCTTCGACGATTCGCGGGTCGCGGGGGTCAAAGGGCTGTTCCGGACGGACCAGGCCGCGCGCATCGCGCGCCTGGCCCAGGCGGAGTACGAGGAGAAGGAAGCGCAGATGCTGGGCCGCGGCCAGGTGGCCTTCGCCGACACCGCCGCCGCCGGCTACCGCGCCGACGTGTTCCGCGCGGCCGGCGGCTTCCGCACGGATCTGCAGGCGGTCGAGGACACCGAGCTGGCCTTCCGCCTGGCCGCGGCCGGCCAGCGCCTGGTCGTCGCGCCGGGCGCCGTGGTCTACCACCGCCACCCCGAGCGCCTGTGGGCCTATGCCCGGCGCAAGCTGCGCTATGGGTTGTGGGGCGCCGAGGTCTACCTGGCCCATCCCCACCGCCTGGCGGATGACTCGCGCACGCCCTGGACGATGCGCGTCCAGCTCGTCGCCGCCCCGCTGGCGCTGGCCGCGCTGGTCGCTGCGCTGATCGTCCCGGCCCTGGGCTTGCTCGCTGCGGCGCTCGGCATCGTGTTCCTGGTCTCGGCGCTGCCGTTCATGCGGCGGGTACGCGCCCAGGGCTGGGATCTGGTCGCGGCCGCGCCGGTCCTGTGCCTGGCGCGAGCGCTGGCGCTGGACCTCGGCCTGGGCCTGGGCCTGTTGCGCCGGGCTCGGAATCGCCTGGCGCGCCCCGCGCGGATGCGGGCCGCACCCCATCCGCTGCGCCGCGATCCGCGCTGGACCGGGCCGAGGCGCGAGGGATGAGGTCCGGCTCGCCGCTGGTGCTCGGCTGGCTGGGCCTGGCGGCGCTTCTCAACGGTCTCTTGTGGCTCTCACTGGTGCCGCCCTGGCAGGCGCCGGACGAGCCGAAGCACTTCGAGTACGTCCGCCTCCTGGCCGAAGGGGAGCGCCTGATCGCCTTCGCCAGCGAGGCCCAGGCCGCCGATCCCGCGCTGCAGGCGGCGATCGTGCGCTCGATGGACGAGCACGCCTTCTGGTGGTACGGCCACGCGCCGGGCTACGATCCCGCCCACCCCAGCCCGCGCTTCGCCGACCTGTGGCTCGGCGGCAGCCACACCGCCTTCTACCGCTCCTCGCCGGTCTACTACTGGCTGGCATCGCTCGTCCAGCCCGCTGACCGCCTGACCGGCCTCTACACCGCGCGGCTGCTGTCGGTCCTCTTGACCTTCGTGGCGGTGCTCCTCGCCGGCTGGGCGGCGCGCGAGCTGTTCCCGGACGATCCCTTCGTCCGCTACGGCGCGCCGGTCTTCGTCGCCTTCCACCCGATGTTCGCCTTCCTCGGCGCCGGCGTGAGCAACGACGCGCTGGTCAACGCCGCGGCGATGTTCGCCTTCCTCCTGGTCTGCCGCCTCCTGGCGCGCGGCGCCAGCCCGGCCCGGCTGCTGCTGCTCGTCCTGGCGGTCGGGGCGGCGGTGGCGGTCAAGCGGACGGCGCTGTTCCTGGTCCCCACCGCCCTGGTCGCCCTCCTGGCCTGGCTCGCGCTCTCGGCCCGGCGCCACGCCACGGCGGTGGCCGCCGCCCTCGGCAGCCTGGCGGTCCTCGCGCTGGGCGGCTGGCTATGGTGGAGCACCGGCGGCGCCGGCGCGATCCCCCAGGCCTGGCGCTGGAGCCTCCAGCGCTATCTCTTCAACGAGCCCGACCAGCTCGACCGCATCCTCGCCTACCTGCGCGCGCCCGAGATCGGCCCGATCCTGCTCGAGTACCAGGCCGGCCTGTTCGACGACTTCTGGGGCAGCTTCGGCTGGCAGCTCATCCGCTTCCCCGCCTGGCTCTATCTCGGCCTCGGGCTGGCGACCCTGGCGGCGCTGGCCGGCCTCGCCCGCCTCCTCGTGGCCCGCGCCACCCCACCCCCTCAACGCGCCGCGCTGGTCACCTGCGCCGCCGCGGTCGGCCTCGCCGCCGCCGGCGCCACCCTGTTCTTCGTCGCCTATCTGAATCAACCGTATCCCCCGCCGCCCCAAGGCCGTTATCTCTTCGCAGCGCTCGGCCCCGTCGCGCTCCTTTTCACCGCCGGCCTCGGCGCCTGGATCCCGCCCACCCGGCGCATCCAGGCCCTCAAGGCTTTCACCGCCGCGATGATCACCTTCGACGCCCTCGCGCTCTTCGGCTTCGTCGTGCCCTATTTCTATCGATGAACCCAACGATCCCAAGGTGCACCATGACCCATATCTCCCCCTCCCACACCCCATCCCCATCCCCAGCCCACCCGCCCGGCCTAACTCACCCACCCGGTCCAATCTGTCAAATCCGCTCAATCCGCATATCCGCTTGGCAATCCGTTGTGTGGTGGCCCGCCGCCCTGCTCGCTCTCCTCGCCGTCACTCTCGCGTCCCGTGGCACCCCCCCTATCGCCGCCCAATCCGGCGCCTGCGGCCCGGTGTCGATCTTCCTGCCCTTCGCCGCACGCGACATCGGGGTCGAGACCGATCCGAATCCTCTCCCGCCGCCCGCGACGCCCGGCGGGCCCTGTCCGGATCGCACGCCGTCCGTCACCGCGACGCGGACGCCGATCGGCGAGCGGACCGGCACGCCGGCCTCCGCCACCGCGACGGTCCGCCTGACCGGCACGCCGGCTTCCGCCACGGCGACCGTTCGCCTGACCCGCACGCCCGGCTCGCCCACCGCGCCGCGGACGCCGACCATCACCCTCACGCCCAGCCCGACGCCGACGCCGCTGGACGGGCTCTTCGGCGCGCAGGCCTACCAGAGCGACCTCGAGCCCCTGTGGGACGGCACGCTGACCGAGGCCGGGGTGAGCTGGGTGCGGGTCGAAGCCTTCTGGCGCGACCTCGAGCCGGCCGACACCACGCCGCCGTCCTACAACTGGCGTTCGCTGGACACGATGCTGGACGGTGTCCGGGTCGGGCGGATGAAGCCCCTGGTCGTGGTCTACACCAAGCCCGCCTGGGCGGCGACCACGTCCTGCGGGCCGGTCGACAAGGCGTCGCTGGGGCAGTACGCGGACTTCGTCGGCGCCCTGGTCGAGCGCTACGACGGCGACGGCGTCGCCGACGCGCCGGGCCGGCCCAACGCGCACGACTGGGAGATCGAGAACGAGCCGGACTTCGCGCCGGGCGAGACGGCCGAGCGGGACTACGGCTCGTGCTACGGGAACGATCCGGCGGCCTACGGCGAGCAGCTCCGGGCGGCCCACCAGGCGATCAAGGCGGCGGACCCCGGCGCGCGGGTGGTGTTCGGCGCGGTGGCCTACGATCGCTTCCGCGGCAACCCGGACTTTGACCCGCCCGGTCCGTTCAGCTTCAGCTTCGTGCGCGACGTGATCACCGCCCTGAAGCAAGCGCATGGCAGCGAGCCCGGCTGGCCCTTCTTCGACGTGCTGGGCTTCCACAACTACAACGACTACCGCAACAACTGGGACGGCGAGGACGGGATGGAGCCCGAGATCGTGGGCAAGGCGGCGCGGCTGCGGGCGGACCAGCTCCGCGTGCCGGGCGAGTTCGACCTGTCGCAGCTGCCGCTCCTGGCCAGCGAGATGGGTATCGCGTCGGGGCCGGACGACACCTTCACCTGGCGCAACGAGACCTACCAGGCGGCCTACGTCGGCCAGGTGATGATCCGTTCCGCCGCCGCGCGCCTGCACGCCGCGATCTGGTTCACCACGGCGGACCGCGCGACCGGCCAGTGCGGCGATCCCTATGCCTGGCTGACCCACGGCCTCCTGCGCTCGCGCTTCGTGGCCGATCGCCTCCAGTCGTGCAGCCCCAGCCCCCTGCCGGGCTACGCGGCGGTCCAGCCCTTCGAGCCCAAGCCGGCGGTGACGGCCTTCCGGACGATGGGGGTGCTGCTCAGCCGGGCGACCTACGGCCGCCAGCTCACCCAGCAAGAGATCGACACCGACAACCTCGAAGCCCACTTGTTCACCCTGGCCGACGGCCGCCCGGCCATCGCCGCGTTCACCGATCACGGCGAGCGGCTGGGGCGCAAGGGCTGGCCGGACGTCACGCGCACCCTGCGGATCGACCGCAACATCCTGCCGGGTTACACCGGTCGCGCGCAGATCATCGACTACCTCGGCAACACGAGCACGATGACCGGGGAATCGATCGATGTTCCGGTAACGTTCCAGCCGGTGTACATCGTCGCGGATCCAGGGTGAGCACGGATGGCGCGGAGGACAGGGGAGGACCCCGTCAGGATGGGTCGGGGTGGATGGGTGCGGGAAGGCGTCGTCAGCGGGCTGGGCCTGGCCTTGGTGCTGGTGCTCTTGGCGAGCTGGGGCATGACCGCGGTGCCGAGCGCGACGGTCGCCGCCGCGCCCTTGCCGCAGCGCACGCGCCAGCCGACGTCCAACACCGCCACACCGCGCATCACGCTGCCCACCCGGACCCCGACAGCCCGCCCGTCCGCGACCCGGTCCGCGCCGACCACCATGCCGACGATCGGCGCGGCGGTCACGGACAGTCCGGTTGAGACGGCCGAGCCGGTAGCGACGGGCGGGTCGGCCGAGCCGGTCGGGACGATCGACCCGGGCGGCGAGCCTGGTCCCGAAGAGACCGATGCGCCCGGGGAATCGGCGTCCACCACTGGGCCGGGATCGCGGGATGCCGGCGCGGGGCCGGATCCACCGGGACCGTTGCCGATCGATCCCCCTTCGTTGCCCGATGGAGCGACTGGTGGGGCGGGCGCCGCGGCCTTGGCGGGTGCCGGTCCCGGCGGGGGAGCCCGGACCGGCGAGATGGGTGACGAGCCGCGGACCGGCCCGGGGGATGGGGAGCAGGCGGCGGATCCCGCGGCCTCGGGGCTGCGGGACGATGAGGTCGGACCTTCCGGCATCGTGCGCGTGCCGGTGGCGGACCCGCGGCTGCGCGCGCTGTGGTCCGAGCGCGGCTCGCCGAGGCAGGGTCAGGGCCTGGTGGAGCGCTTCACCGCGCACCGGCCGGGTCCCTGGAGCTTCGCGCCGTTTTACCTGGCGGTGATGGTGAGCCTTGGCCTTGTCGTGTTCAAGCTGTGGGGAGCCCTGCGCGCGCTTGAGGTGGAGAACGGTGAGGTGGACGGCGGCGCGCGCTCGGAGTCTGATAGGTGATGTGCCGGGTTGGCGTGCTCTTCGCGCTGGCGGCCGTGTTGGCGGCGTGCGGAAGGACGGGTGGGGTGGGCGGTCCATCGGGATCGGCCCGTGCCGTCCCCAGCGCCGGACCCGCTTTCATGCCGGTCGTCGCGCCGGCGACGGCGACCGCGGAGCCTCTGCCTACCCTGGACCCGCTGGGGCGGACCGAGCTCCCGCTCGGGGTGCAGGTCTTCGAGACTGACGTCGACACGCCGGCCTTGGAGCACCTGCGCGGCGCGGGCGTGGCCTGGGCGCGGGTGCGCGCGCTGTGGAAGGTCATCGAGCCAGAGCCGCGCAGCCCGGCGCGCTACAACTGGGAGATGACCGATCGGCTGCTGGGCGACACCACCGCCGCCGGCTTCCGCGACGTCGCCGTGGTCTACGCCAATCCGTCCTGGGTCACCGATCGCGAATGCCTGCCGGTGCCGGCGGCGCAGGCCGAGCGCTACGCGGCCTTCTGGCGCGCGCTGGTCGAGCGCTACGACGGCGACGGGCAGGACGACGCGCCGAACGGGGCGGTGGTCACGTACTGGCAGGTGTCCAACGAGGTCGACTACGACCCGACGGCGGCGTCGGATGAAGGCGACTACGGCGGCTGCTTCGGGCATGATCCGGCCGCCTATGCCGAGCAGCTCGTTCTGGCCTACCGTGCCGCCAAAGCGGCGGACCCCCGGGCGCAGGTCGGCTTCGGGCCGGTGGCCTACGACCGCTTCACCGCCGGCTCGGCGCCGCCCGGATGGCCGGCCCCGCCGGGGCCTTTCGTCTACGACTTCACCGCACGCGCCGTCGAGCACCTCTACGCCGCCCACGTCGGCGATCCCGCCCTGCCGTTTTTCGACTTCATCGGTTTACATAACTACAACGACAACGCGCACTACTGGGATGGCGCCGAGCGTCCCCTGGAGCACGAGCTGGTCGGCAAGATCGCCCGCTTCCGCGCCGAGCAGCTCGCCGTGCCGGGCGTGTTCGACCTGCGGAAGGTGCCCATCCTGGTCAGCGAGACCGGCTTGGCGAGCTCACCGTCGGACGCGTGGACCGAGCGCGGCGAGGATTTGCAGGCGATCTACGTCGGCCAGACCATGATCCGCGCGCTGGCGGCCGACGCGATCGCCGCGATCTGGTACACCGCGCGCGACAACATCTTCGGCGACTGTGCTCCGCCGCACTACGACTGGCTGACCTTCGGGCTGATGCGCTCGGGCGACTACCAGCGCGAAATCCAGGGCCGCTGCCCGCTGCATCCCTGGATCGACTTGGCCCGCGACTACCCGCTCGAGGGTCCGGCGACGCCGCGGCCGGCCCTGGATGCGCTCGGGGTGCTGACCGAGCTGTTCCAGGGCCTGAGCTTCGAGCGCCAGCTCACGTCGGAGGAGACGGGCAGCGATGCCATCGAGGCCTACCAGTTCCGCGGCAAGGGCGCGACCCTGATCGCCGCGTGGACGACGTCCGGCGAGCGGCTGGGGAAGCGCGGGGTCGCGCCGATCACGGCCACCCTGCGCGTCGACGCCGGCCTGATGCGGCCGTGGACCGGCGCGGTGACCGTCCGAAGCCACCTCGGCGACAGCGTGGACATCGAGGCGCCGCCGACGGAGCTTGGCTCGATCGACGTGCCCGTCGGCCCGGCGCCGCGGTACATCTTCCCGGCGCTGATTCCACCGGCCAGGGCGCCGGCGGCAACGACGACACCGTAGCCGAAGAGACATCGCCCCGCGAGCGGCGCGGTGACAATCGACACATGGGAAAGGGCGCCCCGCGACGGGGCGCCCTTTTTCTTTATCCTTGGAGCGCGCCGCGCGACCATGCTACAATCGTGCCCGATCATCGCTCGGAGAGGTCGCATAGCCTGGCCTAGTGCGCGCGACTGGAAATCGCGTTTCCCGCAAGGGATCGCGGGTTCGAATCCCGCCCTCTCCGCCAAGCCAGCGGGCG
>CAZCJG010000271.1:0-7120 GCA_964498575.1 uncultured Anaerolineales bacterium
GGCGTGCGGGGGGTTCTTTTGCCGGTTCCGGGTACCCGGGGCCGCCCCTGGGGGCCGCCCCTACGCGGGGGGGCTGGCGTCTCAGGGACACTCCCACCCGCTTGACCGCATCGGCGGACCTGTCTAGGATTGTCGGCGTTCCCGTTCCCGCCGTCGCGCCGCCAGACCCGCCGCCCAGGGCGCGCGCCGGCCCGTCTCGACGAAAGCAACCGAAGAGGTGATGCATCACCATGATCAAGTCCGCCTTGCCACTCCCACACCTGGCACCGGTCGCGGCGCCCGAGTCGCCGCCCGCCGCCCGGGAGCTGATCGACCTCGAAGTGCGCTACGGCGCCCACAACTACCATCCGCTGGACGTCGTGCTCGCCTACGGCCAGGGCTGCTGGGTCTGGGATGTCGATGACAACAAGTACCTCGACTGCCTGGCGGCTTATAGCGCGGTCAACCAGGGCCACAACCATCCGCGCCTGGTGCGCGCGCTGGTCGAGCAGGCGCAAAGGATCACCCTGACCTCGCGCGCCTTCCACAACGACCAGCTCGGCCCGTTTTGCCGGGCGGTGTCCGAGCTGACCGACTTCCCGCGCGTCCTGCCGATGAACACCGGCGCCGAGGCGGTCGAGACCGCGCTCAAGGCCTGTCGCAAATGGGGCTACAAGGTCAAGGGCGTGCCCGACGGCCAGGCGGAGATCATCGTGTTCGAGGGCAACTTTGCCGGGCGGACGATCAGCATCATCTCCTTCTCCGACGAGCCGCAGTACCGCGACGGCTTCGGCCCCTTCACGCCGGGCTTCAAGCTGATCCCCTTCGCCGACACCGCGGCGCTAGAGGCCGCGATCACCCCCAACACCGTCGCGGTGCTGATGGAGCCTGTGCAGGGCGAGGGCGGCATCATCATCCCGCCGCCCGGCACCCTGCGCCGCGTGCGCGAGATCTGCGACGACCACGACCTGATGCTGGTCTTCGACGAGATCCAGTCCGGCCTGGGCCGCACCGGGCGGATGTTCGCCCACGAGTACGAGGACGCCCGGCCGAACGGCATGACGCTGGGCAAGGCGCTGTCGGGCGGCCTGTACCCGGTGTCGGTGTTCGTCGCCGACGACGAGCTGATGGACGTCTTCCAGCCCGGTGACCATGGCTCGACCTACGGCGGCAACCCGCTCGGCGCGGCGGTCGCGCGTGAGGCGCTGCGCGTCCTGGTCGACGAGGGCTTGGTCGAGAACGCGGCGACGATGGGGGCGCGCTTCGGGGAGGCGCTCGAACGCTTCGACTATGGCTCGATCAAGGAGGTGCGCCAGGTCGGCCTGTGGATCGGCATCGAGCTCTGGCCCGAGGTCGGCGGCGCGCGGCGCTACTGCGAGGCGCTGCTCGGGCGCGGGATGCTGTGCAAGGAGACCCACAGCCACACCATCCGCGTCGCGCCGCCCCTGGTGATCCAGCCCGACGAGGTCGATTGGGCGCTCGACCAGCTCGCGGCGGTGTTCGACGCGCTGGGCTAGGTCGCGCGTCCTTGCACATCCTCGTCCTCCACGGCCCCAACCTCAACCTGCTCGGCCGGCGCGAGCCGGAGGTCTACGGGCGCCAAACGCTGGCCGAGATCAACCAACGGCTCGAGGCGGTCGCCGCGGCGCGGGGCGCCCGCCTGGACATCCTGCAATCCAACCACGAAGGCGCGCTGATCGACGCCATCCACGCCGCGATCGGCCAGGTCGACGGCATCATCATCAACCCCGGCGGCCTGTCGCATACCTCGGTCGCCCTGCGCGACGCGCTGGCCGCCGGACCGCCGGCGATCGAGGTCCACCTCTCCAACATCCACGCCCGCGAGGACTTCCGCCGCCGATCGCTCCTGGCGCCGGTTTGCCGCGGCGGCATCTACGGCCTGGGGGCGGCCGGCTATGTGCTGGCGCTGGAGGCGCTGGTCGGGGGCTGACGGCAGCCTGGGAGCGCCGGGTCTGACCAGCCCCGCTAACGCAGATACTCGCGCAGCTTGTTGCTGCGGGTGGGGTGGCGCAGGCGGCGAATGGCGCGGGTCTCGATCTGGCGGATGCGTTCGCGCGTCACGCCAAGCTGCTCGCCGACCTCTTCCAGCGTCTGCGGCGTGCCATCGACCAGGCCGTAGCGCGAGCTCAGGACCTGTTGCTCGCGCTCCGAGAGGCTGCTCAGCGCATCTTCGATGGCCTTGCGCAAGAGCTCCTGGGTGGCTGCCTCGCTCGGCTCGATGGTGTCCTTGTCGGGGACGTTGTCGGCGAGCTCCGAGTCGGACTCTTCGTTGATGGGGTCGTTCATCGACACCGGGTTCCACGCGAGCTGTATGATCTGCGCGACGCGCTGCGGCGGCAGGTCCATCGCGGCCGCGATCTCGCTTTGCGTCGGCGTACGCCCCCCGAGATCCTGCTCGAGTTGCTGGGTGACCGCCCGCAGCCTCGAGATCATCTCGGTCATGTGGACCGGAACCCGAATGATGCGCGATTGATCGGCCAGGGCGCGCGTGATCGCCTGACGGATCCACCACGTGGCGTAGGTGCTGAACTTGTAGCCGCGCCGCCAGTCGAACTTCTCGGCCGCCTTCATCAGGCCCAGGCCACCTTCCTGGATCAGGTCGCCCAAGGGCACGCCCTGGTTGGTGTACTTCTTGGCGATATGCACCACCAGCCGCAAGTTGGCGTCGATCAGGTGTTCGTAGGCGCGCTTGCCCGCCTCGACCTGCCGGCGCAAGTGCGTCATCTCCTTGGTGGAAAGCCGGCCGACCTCGTCGGGATCACAGAGGATCGACTTGGCCCGTTGACCGAGCTCGCTGCTGCGCGCAAGCTGTTGCTCGTCTTCCGCGGTCAGGAGGGAGATAGCGCCGATCTCGCGGAGGAAGAGGCTGATCGTGTCGTCGGTGTCGTCGCCTTCGCCGTGGCGTATCCGCCGGCTACGCTCGGCGGCCAAGGTATCGAAGCCGATCGGCGCCTGATCCTGCGCGTCCTCGCGCATCTCGACCGAGGCCGCGGCGAGGCCGGTGCTGATCCGATCGGCGAAGTCCTCGTCGAAGGCGGCTTCCTCGGGGACGACGGCGGCGAAGTCGTCGGGCGTGACGTAGCCCTGCACGCTGGCGATCTGGACCAGCTTGTCGATGGCGGTCTGGCTGTCGGTGTTGGACTTGCTCCCCATAGGCATACAGACTCTCCGTGCTCCCTGCCGCAAGTGTAGCGCAGGCGTGGCCAGCGTCAAACCCAGCGCGGCGCCCGGTTGCCGTACCGGGCTTGTGCTATACTGGCGCGCGATGACCCATGTTCTGCTGATACGCCACGCCTCGAACGACTGGGTCGGTGAGCGGCTCGCGGGCTGGACCCCGGGGGTGCGCCTCAATGCACGCGGCCGCGCCGAGGCCGCCACGCTGGCCGCGCGCCTCGCCGGCCAGCGCATCGACGCGGTCTTCGCCAGCCCGCTCGAGCGTACGCTCGAGACGGCCGCCTATCTCGCGGCACCGCGCGGCCTGAGCGTGCAGGACCTGCCAGGGGTCGGCGAGGTGCGCTTCGGCCAGTGGACCGGGCAGGCGCTGGCGGCGCTGCGCCAGGACCCGCTGTGGCAGGGCGTCCAGCGCGCGCCGAGCAACACGCGCTTCCCCGACGGCGAGACGCTCGGTGAAGTGCAGGCGCGCGCCCTGGCGGCCATCGAGTCCGTCCGCGCCGCCCACCCCCGGCCCGAAGCCGTCGTCGCCGTGGTCTCGCACGCCGATGTGATCAAGACGCTGGTCGCGCACTACGCCGGCGTCCACCTGGACCTGTTCCAGCGCTTCTCGGTCCAGCCCGCATCGGTCAGCGTGGTACGCCTCACGCCCGAGGGGCCGTTCGTGCTCGCGGTCAATGCCGGTGCCGAGCTGCCGCCACTCGAAGCGCCGCCGGCCGCGGCTCCGGCGGCCGGCGGATCGGCGTGAGCTGCCCATGGAGACGCCCGGCATGGCGGAACGCTACGACTACGATCTCGACCCGGTCTCGTTCATCACCATCGGCACCCTGGGGCCGGCCGGTGAGCGCACCTTCTTCCTGCAGGCGGCCCAGCGGCGGCGCGTGGTGTCGCTCGTGATCGAGAAGGAGCATGCGATCGGCCTGTCGATCAACCTGGCGCGGCTGATGCAGGAGATCGAATCGCAGGACCCGGACTTCGCCGCCGGCGGCGACGCCGAGCCGGGCAACATGGCGCTGATCGAGCCGGTCGTGGCCACCTTCCGCGTCGACAACATCGGCATCGGCGTCGACGAGGCGCACCACCGGATCGTGCTGGTCGCCAGCGAGCTGGTCGACGAGGACGCGCCGGCCCGGCGCGCGCGCTTCGTCGCGACCTACGAGCAGGTGCAAGCCCTGGCACGCCACGCGGCGGAGATCGTCCAGCGCGGGCGCCCGGTCTGTCCGCTCTGCGGCGAGCCGATCGACGCCGAAGGCCACTTCTGCCCGCCGCGCAACGGGCATCCTCGCCCGCCGGAGTAGCGGGCAAGGCTCGGGCGATGACCGCCGCCGTCCCTGCCAGCCGGCCGATCGGCATGGATCAGGCGCTCGCGCTGCTGGCCGGCGGCACGTTGGCGATCGCCGAGCGTTTGCCGTGGAGCTCCAACGGCACCTGGCTTGCCTGCCTCGAGGGCGCCGACGAGCTCGCGGCCTACGCGGTCTACAAGCCCCGGCGCGCCGAACGCCCGCTGTGGGACTTCCCGGCCGGCACGCTGTGCCTGCGCGAGACGGCCGCCTTCGTCGTCAGCAGGTCCCTGGGCTGGGACCTGGTTCCCCCGACCGTCCTGCGCGACGGGCCGCTCGGGCCGGGATCGCTGCAGCTCTTCATCCCGCACGATCCCGAGGCGCACTACCTCGCATTGGAGGACCCGGACGCCGCCACGATCCGGCGCCTGGTCGCGCTGGACGTGGTCATCAACAACGCCGACCGCAAGAGCGGCCACGTGCTACTGGCCGAGGACGGCCGGCTCTGGGCGATCGACCACGGCATCACCTTCCACGTCGAGCCCAAGCTGCGCACGGTGATCTGGGATCACGCCGGCGACCCGCTACCACCCGACATCGCCGCCGATCTCGACGGCTTCGTCGCAGCGCTCTGCGCGCCCGGTGGCGATCTCCGGCGGGATCTCGACCGGCTCCTCAGCCGGGACGAGGTCGGCGCGCTCGCCGCCCGCGCCCGACGCCTGGTCCAGAGCGGCGCCTTCCCCGGCGCGAACCCCCGGCGGCGCGCCGTCCCCTGGCCGCTGGTCTAGCGGACCCGATGATGGATTCCCTGGGACCGCGGGCCTCCGGCCCGCTTGGCACGCGCGACGATCCTCGACGGTTGTGGGTACGAGCGGGCCGGAGGCCCGCGGTCCCAGGGGCGACCGCCGTCTAAGCTCACCATGGACGACCTGCTGATCTCCCCCGAGCTGACGATCCCCGCCGCCGAGCTGATGTTCCGCTTCTCGCGCGCCGGCGGGCCCGGCGGGCAGCACGTCAACACCACCGCGTCGCGGGTCGAGCTGATCTGGGACGTTTCGAGCTCCGTGGCGCTGACCGAGGACCAGCGCGCGCGGCTGCTCGCGGCGCTGGCCGGCCGCCTGGACGCGACCGGCGCGCTGCGCATCGTGGCCGACGAGACGCGCAGCCAGCACGAGAACCGCACGCGGGCGCGAGCGCGCCTGGCGGCCCTGCTCGCGGCGGCTCTCCGTCCGAAAACGCCGCGCCGGCCGACCCGGCCCAGCGTCGCCGCGCGGGCGGCGCGCCTGGCCCGCAAACGCCAGCGCGCCGAGACCAAGCGCCGGCGGCGGGTGGAGGTGGATCGGGAGGAGTAGGGATCCCTTCGGAACACGTCGACGCTGTCCTGGACGATGGACTGCCAGTGCTATGCAACGGTAAAGCAGCGCCAGCTTGTCCCGAACGGGACTCTAGCCGCTAGGGCGTCCCGGTCGCCGCCGGCCCTTCCATCCCCTCCGTCCCTTCCGGCGGCGCCTCCGGGACGACCGTGCCGAGCAACTCGTCGCCGGCCTGCTCTAGTTGGCCGTTCGCCAGCCGGTAGGTCCAGCGGCGCTGTTCGGTCGGGCAGCACTGCGGGTCGTCGGCGTCGTGGGCAACCACGTCCAGGGTGATCACCCCGCCCCTGATGTTGTTGCCGTCGATCCCGGTGCGGTCTCCGAGCTCGACTGTGTCGACGTTCCTCGGCACGCCGTCTTCGTTGAGCACGGCGGCCAGGTACATGAAGATGCCGCTGCCGCCCGGCGCGTCGGCCAGGATCACGGCGGCGTCCTTGACCCCGTCACCGTCCAGGTCCCCGAAGGCCGCCAGGTTGTCGATCACGCTGAGGTTGATCGTCGCCGTCGCCGCACCTTCCGGTCTTTCCTCGTAGACGCCATCGACCAGCGTGGCCTCGGCGCCGCTGGGTAGGGTATAGGTCATGTTCTTGACCGCCGCAAGGTCCAGCGGCTGAACGATGCCGGCCGCGGTCGGCGGGGCCGGGCTGGCGGCTTCGCCGGGCGTGGCCGCGGCAGCGTCCGGGCCTGGCGTTGCCGCGGCCGGCGCCTCGGGCGAGCGGCAAGCGGTGAGGGCCACGAGCAGCATGGCGATGACCAGGATTGGTTTGAACAGGTTGGGCATGGTGAGCTCTCGATCCTTCAAGGTGTGCGCGGTGGTTGCCGGCCTCTGTTGGCCATCGTCACGGAATCGACCAGTTGACGATAACAAGGGAGTGGACAAACATGGCTGATCCCGGTATTTTGAGCGAATCAACGCCTGCGAGCGCCGAGGTCGTGCCATGCCACAGCAGGTTAGCACAGAAGAGGCTTTGGTGTGTGCTGGCCGCACTGGACATGGCCCTTGCCAACCGCCGGCCGACCGATGTGATCCATTCTGAACGCCCGTTAACTCTTTCTCTCCCCTTGTTCGATGTGTCAGTCAGCTTTCGCTGCCGAACCTCCGCGGGAAGCGCGCTTGACAATTCCATCCGGCGCGGTAGAATATCCCGCGTACGCCGACGTAGCTCAATGGTAGAGCAGCGGACTCTTAATCCGTAGGTTGTGGGTTCGACTCCCTCCGTCGGTACCAGGATTTACAGAGTAAAACAGGCCCCCGGAGTCAACGGGGGCCTGATTCTTTTTGGGCTTGACACCAACCTT
>CAZCJG010000272.1:0-7108 GCA_964498575.1 uncultured Anaerolineales bacterium
GGCCTGGCGGGCGGCGGCGATGGGCGCGCCGGCCATGCTGCTGGAGGTGTCGATCACCAGCGCCACGTCGACGTGGCGAGCCGGCGCCGCGCCGCGCTCGGCGAGGAGCAGCGGCAGGAAGAGCGGCGCGGGTGTCGGTGTCGGCGTGTGGGTGAGGGTCGGGGTGGGCGTGTCGGTCGGCGTCGGGGTGTATGTGAGCGTCGACGTCGGCGTGTGGGTTGGGGTCGGGGTGTCCGTCGGTACGGGCGTGTCGGTGGCTGTGGCGGTGGGCGGCTCCGGTGTGGGAATCTCGGCTTGTGCCGCCAGTGCTTGTTCGAGCCGGGCGACGTCGGAAGGGGTGTTCCTGAAACACATGCCGTGCCCGGCGAGCGTCAGGTAGCCGAGCAGGTCGTCCTTGGCCCAGGTGGCGCCGTTGTCCGCGGAGAAGAGCACGGGCACCGCGTGCGGGCCCTCGTGCATGTAGATCACCCGCGGCGGGAGGGATTCGACGGCATCGTTGACAACCAGGAGCGGCTCGTCGTTGTGGAGCATCGCGCCGGGGAAGGCCAGCGGCTGCGTGGGGTTGGGCGGCAGGTCGACCTCGACGTAGATGTTGAAGAAGCTGTGCGCCGGCAGGTCGTCGGCCGAGCCCCCCCCAAGGCTATTGGTGCGGACCTCGCCGGGGCTGAGCCGCAGGCCGGGGAAGTCGGTGCCGGCGCGCACTTGGATCACGGGTACGCCCGCGATGTGGCCCTGGAGGACGAAGCGGCGGACCGCGGTGTGGATCTCCCGCGCGCCGGAGCGGTCCGGGAACGTCGCCGGATCCGGCAGGATCTTGAAGTCCTGATCGCTGACCACCACGCCCGCGGTCCCGACCGGCACGCCGGCCGCATCTTCCGGGCTACCGTTGACCAGCGGGGCGCTGCGAGCGATGGTCGTCAACTCGTCGTACATCAGCGGGCTGTCCAAGTTGCCCGTGGCCGCGTCGTAGCCCGGCATTCCGTCGAAGAGCGGCCGGAAGCGCGGGGCCACGGAGATCCGGAACTTGCCGAGCGACGGCGCGCTGTCGTCGCCCCGGCCGGGGAACGTCGCCATCGGCGCGTCCGACATCAGAGCGCTCAGCGGCCGACCGCGGATGGGGCAGGTTTCCTCAGGCTCCGTCATCGGTTCGGACGCCCGGATCGCCTGACGCTCCACCAGCCGCCCGTCTTCCGGGCGGGGGAGGCGCGACGCGGCCGCGGCGATGCCGGCGGCGCCTTGGCGCGCGCCGCCGAGGGTCGCGGTCCAACCGGACCAGGTGAGCCAGACCCCCCCGAGCAGCAGCGTGGCGACGGCGACGGGGGAAAGCAGGCGCGGGGAAAAGCGGGCGAGCGCGGGAAACGGCCGTCGACCAGTTGATCCGAACAGCTTCATGTCGATCCTCCAGGGTATGCACGCGTGAGCGGCGGGTTTGTGCTGGAGAAGACACCGGGAGAATGAGATAGGGGACGCGCCAGCCTCGGGAATTCGGGAATGGGGTGGCGGTGCGCCGCGGCGGGGGGAATGCCCAGCACGTGCCATGCGCAGCGGGCCCCGACCTTGGTCGTCGCGAAGGCCGGCGTTCCGTGAAAGTCCGAACCCGCGCATCAACACCGGGGGGAGATTCGGTGGCGATGCGCGGGCTCGGGATCTGATCGACTGCCGTACGAGCCGGCCGGTGGGTGGGCGGGTCTGACTCCCGTAGGAAAGCGCCCGCCCGACTTTGGCGGGCGCCTACGACGCGGCGCGTTCCACACCCCCGACCACCGCCCCGACGCTCGACGGCTGGACCAGCTCCTCGGGTGCCTGCTCGAGCGTCTTGGCCCGCGCCTGATCGGCCTCGGCTGCCGCCGCGTCGCCCACGGCGGCGCGCGACTCGGCGCGATCCGCGAAGTAGAGCGGCTCCTTCGGGTCGAGCTCGATCGCGCGGCTGAACGCGGCGATGGCGGCGGCGTGATCCCCCTTTTGCGCGAGCACCCAGCCACGGCTGTGGTGGCTGCTCGCGACCGCCGGATCGCGCTTGATCGACGCATCAATGTCGCGCAGGGCCGCGTCATATGCGCCAAGCTGCCCGAGCGACCAGCCGCGGTTGTTGTAGGCGTCCGCCGAATCCGGATCCAGCTCGATCTGCCGCGTGAAGTCGGCGACCGCGCCGACATGATCTTCGGCCGTGATCCGCGCGAAGCCGCGCGTCGCATACACCCAGTCCGCGCTGGGCGCCAGGGCGACAGCCTGGTCGAGATCCCGCAGCGCCGCCGCCAACTGGCCGAGGTCGCTTCGCACGCGTCCGCGGGCCGCCCATGCCCACGCGTTATCGGGCGCCAAGCGGATCGCTTCATCCAGGTCCGACTGCGCCGGCCGCAGCTTTCCATCCTTCCAGCGGATCTCGCCCCGGTACAGGTACGCCATCGCGTTGTCCGGATCGGCGGCGATCGCCTGGTCGAAGTCGGCCAGCGCCTCAGCCGAATGGTCGAGGCTGAAGTGCGCGAACCCGCGGCCGACCAGGGCCTCGACGTGGCTGGGGTTTTGCGCCAGCACCCCCGTAAAGGTATCGATCGCCGCGGCGTAGTCTTCTTGCTCGATCCGGGCATAGCCTGCGCGTACTTCGGCATCTACGCTCATCGAGCGCGCCACGGCGATGGCCGCCGTGCCGAGCGTCAGACCAAGGCCGGCCACGGCAATGCCGCCAAACACAAGGAGCATCAGTAACCAGAGCCACACCCGGCGGCGCCGGTGCGGCCGGGCGGTGGTGGGTAGCAAGGGCGCGGCGCTCGGCTGGGCGGGCGCCGCGAGGGTGGCGACGACTACGGGCTCAACTATCGGGTTCATCGCATGCCTCCTGGGCAGGTGCTGGATCGTCGGATACCGCCCTAACGAACGCTGCCGGCCGAGGGGTTTCAGGCATGTGCCACGGAGGCGCCAGTCCCCCTGTCAGTGCCTGCGCACCGCATCCTCGCACGCCGCCCACACCGCCTCCACCGTCACCCGCTCGATCGCCGCCGACCCCACCGCCTCCGCTAGCCGATCCACTGCGCCCGCCGCCGGCCCGGAACCCCCGGCCGCCCCGGTGCTTCCCGCCCCGCTTGCGCTCTCCAGCGCCACCGCCACGCCCGCGCCCGGCGGCGGCCCGTAGCGCTCTGGCCGCGTCGGGCCGAAGATCACCACGACCGGCGTGCCGACCGCCGCCGCCAGATGCGCGATCCCGCTGTCGTTGCCGACGAACAGCGCGCAGGCTTCGATCAGCGCGGCGACCTCGCCCAGCGCCCGGTGCCCGGAGAGGTCGAGCGTCCTGGCGCGGGTGGCGGGTTGGACCGCGGCGAGCACAGCCTCGACCGCAAGCTCGTCGCCCGGCCCTCCGAGCAGCACAAACGACGCGCCGCGCGCCTGGGCCAGTCGGTCCATCAGGGCGGCAAAGCGCTCGGCGGGCCAGCGCTTGGAGAGCAGGGCCATGCCGGGGTTGAGGCCGCCGCCGGGATGGAGGGCGACGCGGAGGGGGGCGGTGAGGTCGAGGGTAGAGGTGGGTGGAAGAGGGATTGTAGACGTGGCGGTCACAGCGGACGTAGTGAGCGCGAAGGGAGACTCGCCTAGAGCGCGCTGTGCCGCCGCGCGGTCCGACGCGGAGGGAAAGAACAGCGGGGGCGGCGAGGGTGGGTTCAGGCCGATGGCTCGCGCCAGGTCCAGGTAGAGCTCGGCCTCGTGGCGCAGGGGCGGGACCGGCACGCGCACGGTGTGCCAGCGGCCGCGGCCGGCGCTGTCCAGCCCGACGCGAATGGGGACGCCGGCGAGGAACGGGGCCAGAGCCAGGAGCGGCGCGCGGTCGGGCACGAAGGCGGCGTCGTAGCGGTGGCGATGGATGGCGCGGATCAGGCGCAGCAGTGCCGCCGGTCGCAGCTCGCCGCGGATGCTGCCGGTCGCGTCGACCAGGCCGGCGACATGCGGGTTGCCGGCCAGCGCCGGGCGGCTGTGGGCGCCGACCGCCCAGTCGATGCGCGCGGCCGGCCAGGCCGCGGCCAGGGCGGCGGCCAGCGGCGTGGCGAGCAGCACGTCGCCCAGGCAGCAGGGCTTGAGGATAAGGATGCGCGCCGGAGGGCGAATCGTCGGCCGCTGTGGACCCGGCTGGGCGGCGCGATCCTCGGTCACGGGTGGGTGGGGGATCGCCCGCGGCCGGCGCGCGATGCGCGCGGCGGCGCGGCGGCCCGCGATCCCGCGGCCGGCTTCGGCGCGGCCCAATGGTAGGGCGGCGCGCGCAGCTCGAAGATCGTGCAGACGCGCCGGTCGAGCAGGCGGCTGCGCAGGCGGTCGGGGATCTTGTCCAACCGCGTCGCCGTGGTGATCACCGTCGGCAGGGTGGTGGCGTAGCGGTAGTTGAGGAGCTGGTAGAGCTTTTCCTGGGCCCACGGCGTGGCGCTTTCCGTGCCGAGGTCGTCCAGGACCAGGAGCCGGGTCGAGCGGATGTCCTCGAAGCGCTGGTCGTAGCGCACGCGGCTGGCCGGGCTGAAGGTCGCGCGCAGGTGGTCCAGCAGGTCCGGCACCACGATGAAGAGCGCGCTATCCCCCTCGCCCACCCGATGGTTGGCGATCGCCGCGGCGAGGTGGGTTTTCCCGCAGAAGTGCTCGCCGAGGAAGACCAGCCAGCCATTGGGCGCCTCGGCGAAGCCGCGGGCGAGCTCGCGGGCGCGCATCAGGTTCTCGACCAGGTCCGACTCCAGCTCGCCCGCCCGCAGGTCCCAGCGCTGGAAGGTCATCCCGCCGTAGTCGCCGAGGCTGGAGATCTCGGTCCCGTCGGGGTGATACAGGCCGCCCCGGTAGTCCAGCGCCCGGATCTCGAAGGGCCGCACCAGGCCGACATGGCCGAGGCGCGAGCGAAGGCGCTCGTCGAGCGCTTCGAGGTCCTGGTTGGTGGTGATCACCGTCGGGAGCTGCGCGTTGTAGCGGTGGTTGAAGAGCTGGAACAGCTTTTCCGCCGCCCAGGGTGTCGGCGCCTCGGTGCCGAGGTCGTCCAGCACCAGGAGCGGCGCGCCCCGGATCGACTCGAAGCGCGCCTCGAAGCCCTCGCCGTCCTCGCCCGCGCCGTAGGACGCGCGCAAGTGGTCCAGCAGGTCCGGCACCGCGATGAACACCGCCGGCGCGCCCTCGCGCAGCCGGGCGTTGACGATCGCCGCCGCCAGGTGCGTCTTGCCGCAGCCGTAGCCTCCATGGAACACCAGCCAGCCGCCGGGCGCCGCGGCGAAACGCCGCGCGGCCTCGAACGCGGTCTTGAGGCTGCCGAGCGCTTCGGGCGAGTTGCCCGGCGCGTCCAGCCGGAAGCTGTCGAAGGTCATCGCATCCAGCGCGGCGATGTTGGAAGCCTGGCGCACGCTCGATAGCCGCCGCGCGGCCAGCTCGTCCGCGATGCAGTCGCAGGGGAAGGCCTTGCCGAAATCCGGATGACCGACCGGCACATCGTGGCGCAGCCAGCCGACCCCGCCGCAGCGCGCGCAATTGGGTGAGCCGTCACCCACGGGTCCGGACGGGATCCGGTCGCCCGACCCGCTGTCGCTGCCGCTCGGCTGCGTCATATCGCCTTTAGTGCCTGATGAACGCGGCGTACGGCCCTTCGCTATCCCGTCGAGGGTGGGTTTGATCGCGTCGCCGAGAGTCTGCATGGTCATATCCTTCGTCGTCGTGCCGGCCCGGGCCCCGTCCCTCGCGTGCCCAGCGCTCCAGGATCGCACGTACATAGGACCACTTGCGGGCGTTGTTCGCCACCGCCAGGTCGATCGCCTCCTCGATCCACCCCCGCGGGTAGTCCGCCTCGGCCTCGCGCAGCTCCTCGGCCAGGCGCGGGGTTACGAGGCCGATGTTCTGTTCGTATACCGCGAAGATCGTCGGCGGGGCCGCCGCGGTGGTCGCCGATTCCCGCGCCGCCGGCGCCAAATCCGGCAGCAGACGCTCGCCCGCCGCCAGCCGGTCGCGGACCGCGCGCCCCTCGCGCCCGTTGACCAGGAGCCAGCGCTCGGGCGCGTCCGCGCCGGCGACGCGCAGCGCGAGCAGCAGCTTCCGCGAGGCGAGGCACGCGATCGCCTGGTCGATGGCCACCCCGATCGCCTCCTCCGCGATGCCCAGCGCCGCCACCCCGCGCCGCAGCGTCGGGTCGGCCGCCAGATCCTCCGCCCGCAGCGCCGGCGGCTCGCCGCGCGGCCGGCGCTGGATGCGCCAGAGGACGTGCAGCATCACCTTGATCGCGACCGGGTCGTCCAGCGCCGGCAGGTCGCGGCTGAAGAACAGGTCCGGCACCGGCGTCGCGCGCGCGCCGTCGGGGTAGCCGCCCGCCCCGTCCGGTGCTCCGTCCGCCGCGCGCTTTACCATGTCGGCTCCGCCGCGACGCCGGCGCCGGCCGTCGCCAGGTCGCGGAAGCGCGTCTCGTGCGGCACGAAGACCAGCTCGACCGTGCCGGTCGGCCCGTGGCGGTGCTTGGCCACGTGGACCTCGGCGATGTTCTTCTTGTCGGTATCCTCATTGTACACGGCGTCCCGGTAGAGGAAGAGGACCATGTCCGAGTCCTGTTCGATGCTGCCGGACTCGCGAAGGTCCGACAACTGCGGCCGCCGGTCCGCGCGGCTCTCCACCGCGCGGGAGAGCTGGCTGGCGGCGATGACCGGCACGCGCACCTCGCGGGCCAGACCCTTGAGGTGGCGCGAGATCAGGCTGATCTCCTGGACGCGGTTCTCGCTTTGGCGGCCGCCGTGCATGAGCTGCAGGTAGTCGACGATCACCAGGTCCACCCCGCGCTCGGCCGCCAGGCGGCGCACCTTGTTGCGCAGCTCGAAGGGCGTGATGCCCGGCGAGTCGTCGATGTAGAAGGGCAGCTCGGCCAACCGGCCGATCGCTCCCATTACCAGATCGATCTCGCTGTGGCGCATGTCACCGACAGGTACGGCGCTGATGTCGCCGATGCGCAGCCTGTGGCTGGAGATGCCGGTCTCGCTGGCGATCAGGCGCTGGACGAGCTGCTCGGCGCTCATCTCCAGGCTGAACAGGGCGACCGTGTGGCCGGCCAGCGCGATGTTGGTCGCGGCGCTGAGCAGCCAGCTCGTCTGGCACACCACGATCAGCGCGAACGCCCAGAACG
>CAZCJG010000273.1:0-7094 GCA_964498575.1 uncultured Anaerolineales bacterium
TCGCCCGGCGCGCCCTGGGCATGAGCCGCGAGATGCAGGGCGACAACGCCGGCGCGCGCGACGCCTATGCCCGGGCGGCCGAGATCTCGCCCACAACCGGCTTGTACCTCGTCGACCTCGGCCGCGTGCTGCGGCTGCTCGGCCAGCCGGCCGAAGCGACCCGCGCCTTCGAGCGCGCCGCCGAGCTCGACCCGCGGGACCCGGTGGCGCTGGACAGCCTCGGCTTGGTGGAGCAGGACGCCGGCAATCCGGACGCCGCGGAAGCGCGCTTCCGCGAGGCGATCGCGGTCGACCCCGACTACGCCGCCGCCTACACCCACCTCGGTTGGGTCCACTACGCCCGCGGCGAGTGGCGCGAGGCGGCCGAACAGCTCGAGCGCGCAGTCAACCTGGGCAACAAGAGCGCGCTGAACTACTACCAGCTCGGCCTGTCGCTCGCCTATCTGGACGAATGCGACCGCGCCCGCCCCTTCCTGCGCCAGGCGGTGGAGCTCGCGCCGGACTCGGCGATGGTCCGGGAGGGGTTGGCGACGTGCCCGTAGAGCGGCTTGCTGGGCGGTCGCGCCCGGACAGGTAACTCCCCAGCAACACCAGGAGACAACCCATGCGCACCTCACCCGTCCTCGTACCCGGGCTGCTCCTCTGCCTGATGGTCGCGGCTCAGGGTGACTCCGGGGGGCCGGTGCACGCCCGCGAACAGCCGGCGGCGACCGACCAGGCCTGCCAAGTAAGCGCCAACCGCCACTACGGTGGGGCTGAGATCAACGCCGTCGCCTGGGGCGATGAGATCGGTGTGGAGGTCGAGCTGGCGCTGGACTGCGGCGCCGGGCGCGCGACGCGGCTCAGCATTACCGAAGCGCTGCCCGCCGGGATCGAGCGCGTCGGCGGGATCGGGCGCGCGCCGGACGAGGTCCGCGGCGGAGCCTTGACCTGGCATGTCGACCAGCCGCCGGTGGCGCCCGCGACGATCCGCTTCGCTTATCGCATCTACGCGACGCCGCCTTGGGGCGCCTTCGACGCCGACGGCGAGCAGGCGCTGGCCTGGCCGATGCTGATCGACCTGACCGAGGCGGGCACGGTCCGCCGGCAGCCGGTGCCGGACCTGGCGCCGGCCCGCGTGCGCGAGCGCGAGGGCCTGGGCTGCGGGATGGCGCGCTCGCGCGACATCCAGCCCGCCCAGGTGCTCGCCGGGCAGCCCTTCGAGGTCAAGCTGCGCCTGACGCCCAGCCAGTGCTCGCCCTTCGCCCGGCGCACGCGCGGGATCATCGCGCTGCAACCGTATGCCGACCCGGCGCGGATGCTCCAACTCGCCCAGGTTCAGACGGCCCTCCTGGATCCTGCGCGCGTGACGCCGGAGAACGCGATGTTCGGCGTGGTGGTCAACGGCAGCGGCGGGCCGCGCGTCCAGCCGCCGACCTCGGAGTATATCTACCTCGAAGACTTGGTGCGCGGCTTGCCGCCCGATCCCGCGGGCGGCGCGGACGCCGCGGCGGCGCTGGCGGCGGGGTTGGACCTGCTGACCGATTGGCCGGCCCATCACGAGCTGCTGATCTACATCACCCACCCGGCCGCGCCGCGCGCCGATCCCGCCGCGGTCCGGGCGCTGCGGGACGAGGCCGCCCGGCGCGGGGTCGAGATCGCCGCGATCTGCGCGGGCGGCGGCTGCGATCCGGCGCTGAGCTACAGCCACAGCGCCGCCGACCTGCACATCTTGCGGCGTGAGGTCAGCCAGGGCTTGCTGGAGGCCCATCGCGGGCCACCGCTGGCCCTGGACGCCATCGAGGTCGAGGAGCGGCTGCTCGGCTTCGTCCAGGTCGAGCCGGGCTCGGTCGTGCCGCCGGCCGAGGGGGTCGGCGGGCACACGCTGCGCTGGCGCGTCGCGGCGCCGGCGGCCGGCTCGGCGATCGAGGTCGGCTACCGGGCGCGCATCGACATCTGGGGGCGGTTGCCGCTGGGGATCGGCGGGCTGGCGCGCCTGCGCTACGCCGGCGGCGGGCAGCGCAGCTTCGACTTGCCGCGGGGTATGGTGCTGGTCGATCGCGATCCGAACGCGGTCCCCAAGCCCTGCCGGCCGGTGGCCGACAAGTCCGCCACGCCGCGGCGCCTGCCGCTGGGGGATCCGGTGACGGTTCGCCTGGACTTCGGCGCGGAGTGCCCCAGCGAGGATGGGCTGGTCGACGTGGTGCTGGTGCTGGACGTCTCCGGCTCGATGGACGGCCAGCCGATCGTCGACGCGCGCGAGGCGGCGCTGGTGTTCCTGGACATCCTGCGGCCCGGCCCGGCGCGCGTCGGCCTGGTCACCTTCGACCACGTCATCGTCAGCCGGCAACCCCTAACCGACGACTACTCCCCGCTGCGCGCCGATCTGGCGGCGATGCGGGCGCGCGGCGGCACCGACATCGCCGCCGGCATCCGGGCCGCGGCCGAGCTGGTCCTGGCGCGGCGCCCCGGCGCGACGCCGGTGATCATCGTGATGACCGACGGCTTCAACAACGACGGTCCCGCGCCCATGCTCGCGGCCGCTTTGGACGCCAAGGCGCAGGGCGGCAACGTGATGACGATTTGCTTCGGCGAGCAGGGCGATTGCGACCCGAGCCTGTCCGACGTGGCCAGCCTGCCGAGCCTGCACTTCACCGCCGCCTCGTCGAGCGACCTGACCGAGCGCTTCGCCGAGTTGGGCCTGCTCCTCCGCGGCCTCGGCCTGGCCAGCACGCGCTTCGTCGACGTGCTGCCGCCGCACATGCGCTACCTGCCCGGCTCGGCGGTGCCGCCGCCGGCCGAGATCCGCCCGGCCACGCCCTCGCAGGGGCAGACTCTGGTGTGGGACTTCGCCGACCCGCCGCCCGGCGGCGTCTCCGCGCGCTACCAGGCCGAGCCCCTGCTGCTCGGCCCACAGGCGACCAACGCCACCGCCCGGGCGACCTTCGTCGACGACCTGAGCCGCGAGGGCGCCGCGGACTTCCCGGTCCCGATCGTCGAAACCTACATCCCGGACCCCCAGGGGCCTTGCCATCCCGCCCTCGGCAAGGCGGCGGATCGCAGCCGGGTCGAGGTCGGCCAGGCGGTCGGCGTCAGCCTGAGCGTCCGATTGGACTGCCCGAAGCACGCCGTGCCGCTGGACATCGTGCTGGTGGTCGATCACTCCTCGTCGATGGCCTCGCTGGACCGCCTGGCGAACGCCAAGCTGGCGGCCGGGGCCTTCCTGGACGCGCTCGATCCGGGCTCGGCGCGCGTGGGGCTGGTGGCCTTCTCGACCGATGTCAGCCAGACGCGGGCGCTGACCGCCGACCTCGGCCAGATCCGCCGCGCGGTCGACGGGCTGCACGCGACCGGCCTGACCGGGATCGCGACGGCGCTGACCGCCGCGCGCGAGCTGCTCAACCAGCGCCGGCCCGAGGCGCCGGGCGCGGTGCTCCTGCTCACTGACGGCGTCAACACCGCCGGCACGCCGGAGACGATGCTGGCCGCGGCCGAGCGCCTGAAGAACGGCGGGGTGATGATCGTCACCGTCTGCGCCGGCGCCTGCGACGCCGCGCTGCCCCTCGTCGCGTCCCGGCCGGCCTACGCCTTCAACATCCAGGCCAGCGCCGACCTGATCGCGCTCTTCCGCGGCCTGGCCGTGGACCTGAGCCAGGACCTGCCGCACGACCTGGTGATCACCGATGGCTTCCCGGCCGCGGTCGAGGTCGACCCCGCCTCCTTCCAGCCCGTGCCGGCGGTGGGGACCGCCGGCGAGGCCGTCTGGCGCTTCGAGCGCCTGCCCGAGGGCGGGCTGGACCTGCGCTACACGCTCCGCCCGCTGGTCGCCGGCCGCGTCCCCGCAAACCGCTTCGCGCGGCTGGACTACATGTTCGGCCTGGGCCAGCCCGGCCGCGCCTACTTCCCGGTGCCGGTGCTGGAGGTCGCCGGAGTGGAGACGCCGACACCGGCGCCGACCGCGACGCCCACCGGCACCCCGTCCGCGACCCCCAGCCGGGTCACGCCGAGCGCGACGAGCGGCACGCCGGTGGCGTCGCCGAGCCCGACGGGTGATGGGCCGCGGCAACGCGCGTATCTGCCGTATGGGGAGCAGGCCGACCGTAATAACTCCGGCCATCGATGAATGGAATTGACCACAGAGACACAGAGAGAGGCTTCCTCTGTGTCTCTGTGTCTATGTGGTGATATCATCGTTCAACGCCGAGAGGCGCTACGCCTCGCCGACGACTTCCACAAACCCCAGGTCCCCGTTCACCCGTACGCGCTGCCCGGTCCGGATCTTCGTCGTCGCTTCCAGCACGCCGACGACCGCGGGGATGCCGTACTCGCGGGCGACGACCGAGCCGTGGGTCATCAGGCCGCCGACCTCCATCACCAGGCCGGCGGCGTTGATGAACAGCGGCGTCCAGCCGGGATCGGTGAAGGGGGCGATCAGGATCTCGCCCGGCGACAGGATCTCGGTCGTCGGGTCGCGGACGACGTGGGCGAGGCCTTCGACGATGCCGGCCGAGGCCGCGCTGCCCGGCATGGCGCCCGGCGGCAGGTCGGTGTGGTCGTGGCGCACCTCGGGGATCTCGCCGTCGCTGGTCATCACCCGCGGCGGGCGCAGGTGGGCGAAGCGCGCATGGTCCGCCCGCCGCTCGGCAATCCGGGGGCGGAGGTCCACGGCGGGTGGATCGGGCGACTCTAGCGCCGCGATGAGCTCCTCCCAATCCAGATACCACACGTCCTGGGCGCGCTCGATCCGCCCGCGCGCGGCCAGCTCGCGCCCGGCGTCCACCAGGACCGTCTTGACGTGGCCCAGCACGCGGATCAGGATGAACTTCGGGTGCTCGCGCCCGGCCAGGAGGCCGCGCATCACGCGGGTCATCCGTCCCACCAGGGCGGCACGGACTGGGCCGAGGAGGCCGTGGCGGGCGCCCGCGACCAGCCGCTCCGCCGCCGCCTCGCCCTCGCGCACCTGGCGGGCGTGCTGGGCGCGGTGCGCGCCGGCCTCGCCGCGCAGGCTGCCGACGATCACCTGGATCAGGGGCGAGGGATCTTCGCCCCAGCGCGGGCGGCTGATGTCGATCTCGGAAGGCCCGCGCATGCCAAAGCGATCGAGGAAGGCGTCGAGCGCGGCCCGGAACTCCGCGCCGCCTTCGACCGCCGGCAGCTCGGCCAGCGCCGCGGCGGGCGCCTGGCGGGTCAGGCAGTCGACCACGGCCGGGTGGCGCCGCGCCAGGTCGGCCAGGTCTCCGACCTCGAGGTCCATCTCGGTGGTCACGTTGCCCTTGAAGCCGCGCAGCACCGCGTCGACGGCGGCGCGGTCGCCGGTGAGCTTGAGCAAGACCGCGCGCGAGAGCATCCCGCCGGCGATCACCGAGACGACCGGCAGCATATTCTCGACGAAGACTGATCCTGCCAACCGCCGCGCCTCGCGCACAGCCTCGGCGCCGGGCACCGCGCCGGCGAGCCGCGCCTCGACTTCCGCCGTGATCCGCGCGATCCGGTCGTTGAGCAAGGGGACCGCCGACTCCGGCGGGCGCCACCAGAGCCAGGCCTGGACGCGCAGCAGGATCGGCACCAGGTAGTGCGCGATCTCGCGCGGGCGGGTCCGGCGGACGCCGGGCGCCTCCCCGCGCGCCACGAACTCGTCGCGCCCGACCACGTCCCGCAGGGCGCCGGCCATCAGGCTGTCGGCGGCGGCGGCGAGCAGGCTCGGGAAGCGTTCGCGGACCGCCGGGAGCAGCATCGGCGGCGTGACGTCCGCGTAGACGCGGCCGCCAGCGGTGGCGACGAAGGGGTTGTAGGCTTCGGGCTGGTCGCGCTTGCCGAAGGGGATCAGGATGCGCCATAGCGCGAGCGACAGCGGCGGCATCGGGTCGGTCATCACCTGCACGTGACTGAAGCTCATATAGACGTGCAGCGCCTCGTCCGTCGGCACCGGCTCGGCCAGCGGGTACAGCGAGGTGATCGGGCGTGACTGGACGACGAACCGCTCGCCCGCGGCGTCGATGCACCACTCGATGTCTTGCGGCACGCCGTAATGCGCCGCGATCCGCTCGCCGAGCCGCGCCAGATCGATCGCCTGGGCCTCCGACAGCACCTGGGCCGAGCGCAGCGGCTCCTCCAGCGTCTCGCGCACCGTCCCGCCGCCCGGCAGGGGGCGGATCGCGAGCCGCTTGTCGGCGACGCGGGCTTCGAGCAGCCGCCCGGAGCGCGAATCCACCCGGTACAGGTCCGCCGACACCAGCCCGCCGACCAGCGCCTCGCCCAGGCCGAAGCCGGCGTCGATGGAGGCGATGTGGCGATGCCCGGTCAGGGGGTCCGCCGTGAACAGGATGCCCGAACGCTCCGGGAAGACCATCCGCTGCACGACGACCGAGAGCTGCACCGCGCGGTGGTCGAAGCCATTCGTGGCGCGGTAGATGATCGCCCGATCGGTGAACAGCGAGACCCAGCAGGCGCGGACCGCGTCCAGCAGCGCCTGGCGCCCACGCACGTTGAGGTAGGTGTCCTGCTGCCCGGCGAAGGAGGCTCCCGGCAGGTCTTCGGCGGTCGCGCTGGAGCGGACCGCGTAGGCATGGTCGGTCCCCGCCTCCTCCCAGGCCGCCAGGACCTCGGCCTTGACATCGGCCGGGATCGGCAGCGCGCCCAGGCGCTCGCGCACCTTGGTCCCGACACGCCGCACCCGCACCAGGTCGTCCGGCGCCAGATCGGCCAGGGACTGGTAGACCCACTCCTCCGCCGACGGGTCGCCCGCCATGAAGCGCACGAAGGCCGCGGTCGTCACGCAAAAGCCGGGCGGGACGGGGAAGCCGGCGCGGGTCATCTCGCCGAGGTTGGCGCCCTTCCCGCCGACCCGCGGCAGATCGCGCGCGCTGATCGCGCCGAAGGGGAGGACGTAGGGAGTTGCGGGAGCGGGGGTCGTGGACATGGGCGCGTCAAACCGCCCCCAACCGCGCCACGAACGCCGCGTGCGCCTCGCCGCCCAGCGCCGCCTGCTGCACCGCCAGCACCCGCGCCAGGTCGCCCGCCAGCATCGCGGGCAGGTCCAGCCGCAGGCCCGGGAAGACCCGGCTGTCCACCACGCCGGCCTCATCCGCGGGCAGCGAGACGTAGGCGCCTTCGAC
>CAZCJG010000274.1:0-7051 GCA_964498575.1 uncultured Anaerolineales bacterium
GCCGAAGCCGCCGAAGGCCTGGTCGAAGCGGCCGAGGTGGTCGCCGGCGATGCCGTTGTACTTGCTGGTGACGTCGACGCCCGGCGTCAGGTCGCCGGGGCACTTGCGCAGCACTTCGACCGCCAGGGCGCCGGAGCCGCGCGCGATGTTCTGCGGGATGCCGCGGAAGGCCTGGCCCTCGTTGTAGGCCTTCTTGAAGCGCCGATAGTCGTCCGCGTCACCGACCACGCCGAAGAACAGCTCTTCGCACATCAGGTCCGCGACCACGTCGTCGAAGCCGAGGTCGTCGTCGAGATCGACGTCCGAGAGCTGCAGCGCCGTGAACATGAACAGGATGCCGCTCTTGGAGCCGGTCGGCACCTGGGCGTTCGAGAACATCCAGGAGCTGCCGGGCAGGATCAGGCCCGTGCACTCGACCTTGAGCGGGCCGGCGGCCTGCGGCGGGCAGAAGCCGGGCTCGCCCCAGGTGACCAGCACGGCCTTGGCGCCGAAGTCTTCGCAGGCGCCGGTGTCGGGGTCCTTCTCGCCGCCACCGAGGTACTGCACCTCGATGAAGCTGCGGCAGACGTCGTCCTGGCCCTGGAAGTTGAGGATCGGCAGGTGCACCTGGCCTCCGAGCTGGGCGTTCGGGTCGACCGAGATCACCGCCGGGCCGGCCGGCCGGCCGTCGATGTCGAACGCGAAGTCCGGCTGGCCCTGGGCGCTGGTCTCCGACCAGTAGGGGAAGCCGAAGAAGGTGCTGCCCCACTTGCCTTGGTTGCGCGGCGCGTTGGGAACCGCGGCGCCGACGTTGGCCTGCCCGACGTTGGCATCCGCCCAGAACGCGCGACCGCCGTCGGTGCCCGTCTCGGGGCCGCCGACCGAGGTCACCCAGAACGGGCCGGCCGGGAAGGTGAACTCGGCATTCGAGGCGCCGGTGGTGTCCGTGTTGTACAGGAACTGCCGGCCCGGGAAGCCGAAGGCGCCGGCGCAGCGCGATCCGTTGTCGACGAAGGTCGTCGACTCGAACGGCGTGGACACCGGATCACCGCGGAACAGGTTGGCGGCGTTGGGCGGCGAGGGGGGCCGGTCACCCGCTTCTTCCCAGAACCAGATCTCGCCGAGCGTCGAGGAATTCTGGTACATGCAGGGGCGAACCTCTTCGATCAAGGTATCGCCGCTCGGCAGCGTCTCGAAGTCCTCCGAGACCGCCGAGCCCCAGTTGCCCTCGGGTCCGTCGGTGCCGGAGATGATGCCGCCGGCGGTGTTGCGCTCCGACGACAGGCCGTTGACGCCACTGGTCGGGCCGTTGTTCCACAGCGTGCCGGGGGTGTTCGCCTCGTCGAGCGCCTCGACGCTGTCGCGGCTGAACACCACGCCCGCGCCGTCGTTGGCCCCCTGGGGATGCCCGCCCTGGGCTTCCCACATGTCGCGGATCGCGGCGTAGATGCCATCCCGAACGGGGCCCCGAGTCTGAGCACGAACCGCGATGGGCAAGATGATCGCCGCGATCAAGGCGACGCTCAGACCCATCAAGACTTTGTGTCTCATTATTCCTCCTGAAAGTTGTCGTGCGGCTGTTGCAGATTGGCTGATTCAAGCCGTACCGCTGGGCTCGTGGGCTCGAATCCGAGACCCTGCTCCTTGGCCACTTGGCCGAGATGCCCAGGCGTACGGCCTGGACGCCCTGCACCGAACCGGAGACGGTACTTTGAGCTTTCTGCGCTCATTAACGGTTGGCGAAGGGCGTTAGATACGGGTGGGGGGGGGAATTTTAGAAATTGGTGAGAAATGAGGGAGGATGGCTCCCCATTTCCCCCCACCCCTGCCTTTCGCTACAATCGACACCGTCATCCACATTCCGGCGCCACGCGCGCCGGGCTCGCCAGGGGGAGAGGGAATTGTGAACTTGGAGACTTTGGGACGTTGCTTTCACCTTGTTTTGGGCCTTGGATTCGTCAGCGGCGCCCTGCTCACCGCCTGCCAGGGGCGAGCGCCGGCCGGGTCATCCGGGACCGGCGGGGCGGGCACGACCGGGGAGGACCCGGCGGCGGCGCCGTTCGAGGACGTGACCGAGGCGGTCGGGCTGGATTTCAGGCACGAGAGCGGCGCGGCGGGGGACCTGACCCTGATCGAGGTCAACGGCTCCGGCGGCGGGATGCTGGATTATGACAACGACGGCGATCTTGACCTTTATCTATTGCAGGGCCACAAGCTGCCGCGCACCGATCCCGCCGCGGACCCGCCGATGCCGCCGCCACCGCCCGGCGCCCCGCTGGACCGGCTCTACCGCAATGATCTGGTGGTGAGGCCGGACGGGACGCGCGAGCTGCGCTTCACCGACGTCACCGAGTCAAGCGGCATCCGCGCGACGGGCTATGGGCTGGGCCTCGCCACCGGCGACTATGATAACGACGGCTGGGTGGATCTCTATGTCACCAACTGGGGTCCCAACCAGCTCTGGCGCAACAAGGGGGACGGGACCTTCGAGGATGTCACGGCCGCCGCCGGGGTCGGCGACCCGCGCTGGAGCAGCAGCGCGGCCTGGGTGGACTACGACCGGGACGGCTGGCTGGACCTGGCGGTGGTCAACTACGTCGACCTCAACCTGGCCAACCACCGGCCGTGCATCTCGCCGACCTCGGGCCGGGTCGACTACTGCGGCCCGAAGTCCTACAACGCCGTGCCCGGATCGCTGTACCACAACCGCGGCGATGGGACCTTCGAGGACGTTTCGGTCAAGAGCGGCTTCGCCACGGCCTACGGCCCGGGCCTGGGCGTGGTCGCCAGCGACTTCGACCTGGACGGCTGGCCCGAGATCTACGTGGCCAACGACGGCGCCGAGAACCAGCTCTGGATGAACCGGGCCGGCCAGCGCTTCGAGAACGAGGCCCGCGCGCGCGGCGCGGCGGTCAACCGCAGCGGCCTGCCCGAGGCCGGCATGGGCGTCGTCGCGGCCGACCTCTCCGGCGACGGGCGCGACGACCTCTTCATCACCCACCTCAACCGCGAGACCAACACGCTGTATGCCAGCGATGCCTCGGGTGTCTTCGAGGACAAGACCCGCGCCTCGGGCCTCGGGCCGCCGAGCTGGCCCTTCACCGGCTTCGGGGTGGGCGACCTGGACTACGACAACGACGGCTGGCAGGACCTGTTCACCACCAACGGCGAGGTCAAGACGATCATCGAGCAGAAGGACGCCGGCGATCCCCTGCCGCTCAAGCAGACCAACCAGCTCTTCCGGAACCGCGGCGACGGGACCTTCGAGGATCTCAGCGCCGCCTCCGGGCCGCCTTTCAACACCCCGGACGTCGGCCGCGGCCTGGCCCAGGGGGACGTCGACAACGACGGCGACACCGACGTGCTGATTACGTATAATAGTGCGCCCGCCCGCCTGTACTTGAACCGGGTCGGCGCCGCCCGGCCCTGGCTGGGGCTGAGGCTGGTCGGCGGCGACCCCCCGCGCGACCAGCTCGGCGCGCGGGTCGAGCTGCTCGGCAACCGCGAGGCGCCCTTCGTCCGGCATGCGCATACCGACGGCAGCTATCTTTCGGCCAACGATCCGCGCGTCCTGCTGGGGCTCGGCGACAACGACGCATACCAGGCGCTGCGGGTGACATGGCCAACCGGGGAGGTGGAAGAATGGGCGGGACTCGAAACCGGCCGGTATCACACGCTGAAACAAGGCGAAGGAAGCCCGGCGGGCAGCCCGTAGGGGCGGCGCCGGGTTCCGGCGACAGGGTCGCGACCTCCCCCAGGCCCGCGCACACCGACCCCGCCAAGCCGGCGTCAGCCGGCACCGGATCGGGCCGTGGGCGGAAGGCCCTGGCGATCGCCGGCCTGGTGGCGCTGTTCGCCGCCGTCGCCGCCCTCGGCGCGCTCTGGCAAAGCGGCGGCCTGGCCTCGCTCGCGCCCGGCCCGCCCGCGGTCGACGTCGCCGAGCTGCGGCCGGTCAGCCTTCCGGACCTGTCACCGCTGGAGCCCGAGGTGCGCGCGCAGCTCCAGCAAGCGCACGACGACCTGACCCGGCTGGCGGCCGCGCCGGCGCCCGATCGGTCCGCCCTGGCCGCGGCGCAGGGCAAGCTCGGCATGTTGCTGCTGGCCTACGACGAGGCCGGCGCCGAGGCCCCCCTGGCCAATGCCGAGGCGCTGGCACCGGAGGATTCGCGCTGGCCCTACTTCCTCGGGCGGCTGCACCGCCTGGCGGGGGACTTCGAGCGCGCGGCGGGGGACTTCGAGCGCGCCCTGGTGCTGATGCCCGACTACGCGCCGGCCAAGCTTCGCCTGGGCCAGATGTACCGCGAGCTCGGCCGCGACGACGAAGCGGAGGAAGTCCTGACCGCCGCACTCGCCGCCAACCCCAAGGCCGTCGGCGCCCACGAGATCCTCGGCCAGATCGCCTTCGACCGCGGCGACTTCGAGGCGGCGATCGGCCACTACGAAGCCGTGCTGGCCGAGCAGCCCGGCGCTTCGGCGATCCACTCACCCCTGGCCATGGCCTACGAACGGGCCGGTCAAAAGGACAAGAGCGAGGAGCACCTGGCACAGCTCGGCACGGTGCGGCCGGCGATCGACGACCCGATGGACCAGGCGCTGATGCAGCTCATGGTCGGCTCCAACGTCCTCTTGATGCAGGCCGATCGGGCGCTGGAGGAGAATCGGCCGGCGGACGCGATCGCTCTGTACCACCAGGTGGTGGCGGCCGACCCCGAGAACGCGCGTGCCAACCTCAACCTGGGCATCGCCCTGAACCAACAGGGCAACCACGCCGAGGCGCTGTCGTGGATGCGCAAGGCCGTGGCAGCCGACCCGTCCAACGCCGAGTTCCAGCAAACCCTCGCCGACCAGCTCGGCTACGCCGGCCTGGTCGACGAAGCCGAAACCACCTACCGCGAGGCCCTGGCGCTCGACCCGATGAACGGCCAGGCGCACCATGGCCTGGCGGAAACCCTGCGCGTGCGCGGCCGCTGCGAGGAGGCGCTGCCGAACTACAGCTCGGCGATCGAGATCCTGACCACCGATACCGTCCTGCGCGTGCAGCAGGCGTTCTGCCTGGTGACGCTCGGCCGCTACGGCGAGGCCATCACCGCCTTGGAGGATGCGCACGGGGACTTTCCCGACGACCCGGAGGTCCTGGATGCCCTGGCCCGCGTGCTGGCCGCCGCGCCGGAGGAGGCGCTGCGCGACGGGCGGCGGGCCAGCGAGCTGGCCGAAGCCCTCTACCAGCACCGCAAGGACCTCGCCGCCCAGGAGACGGCGGCGATGGCCCTCGCGGCGGCGGGATCCTTCGGCACCGCCAGCGAAGTGCAGCAGCGGGCTATCGAGCAGGCCAAGCAGGAGGGGCAAACCGCGTGGCTGGACTTCCTGCGCGCCAACCTCGACCGCTATCGCAAGCACGAGCCGGCCAGCGCGCCCTGGCCGCCCTTCGTGATCGCCCCGGCGCAAGCGGGTCCCTGAACGCAAAGGGGTGTCCGGCCGCCGCCGACAAATCGGTCGGCGGTCAACGTGGCAGGTCTCTGAACGCAAGCGCGTCCATCGCGGCTTGCCTCCGAGCACCACCTACCCTTAGAATTCCCCGCACCGCCCCCAGTCTCCCACCCTCTTTTTCGCCGCCCCATAATCCTTGGAGATCCGAAACCCATGCAGAAGCCTTGCAACGCCGCCCGATCGGTCGCCTTGGCGCTGGCCGTGGCACTGGCCGCCGGGGTCGTCGTCGCCGGCTGCGGCCGCGGCGCGAGCCCGGCCGGCACGCCTGGCGCGGCGGTCCCCGCCCCGGTGGGCACGGCCGGCGCGGCTGGGTCCGTCATCACCCCGACCAAACGCGTGATCCTGCCGGCGGACTACATCTGCGACACCCCGCAGATCGCCAAGCTGGGGCTGGGCCTGCGGGTCATGCAGAACAGGGCCGACGCCGAAAAGCTCCTGCGCGGCGTGATGCCCTTCCCGGACCCGGCCACCCTACCGCGAGACCTGGAGTTCCAGCAGGGCTACATCAACAGCATCATGAGCGGCCAGTTCAAACAGTCCACGATGAGCCTGGTCTGGATTCGCGGCGACAGCGATTTCGCGATCCACTACATGAACGCCTACCCGCCGCTCGACGAGCCGCCGAAGGAAGCCCACGAGCCGATCACCATCCGCGACGGCAAGTCGGCCTACCTCTTCCAGCCGCCGTTCCGCGAAGGAATGCACTCGATCATGTGGCGTGAGGGCTGCCGCTACATCTCGGTGGTCGGCATGGCCACCCGCGACGAGGTGCTGGCGGTGGCGGAGGGGCTGAGGCTGCCCGAGGATACGCCGCCGGACGCGACGCTCGGCGACCTACCGGACGTGCTGCCGACGGAAAAGGCCCTGCCCACCATGATCTTCCGGAAGGGGGCTACCCCGATCCCGGGCATGACCGGCACGCCGGTCTTCGGTCCGGACGAGCCGGGCTGGCTCCCGCCGCCGACATCGGCGAGCGAGTAGGCCGGGGGGATCGCCAGGTCTCGGCGGGCGCGAGCGGCGCCGAGGGGCCGGGACGGGCTTGCCGCATGAGAGCGGCTTCCCCGTCCCGGCGTGCTACAATGTCCGAAAGCCGCCGGCCCGCCTCGCGCGCGGCCGGTGCCGCCCCGCTTGAATGGGCCCGAAACGGGGTCGCCGCGAAACCGGATTCGCCATCGGACGGGAGACGACGAACATGTTCGAGGATATCGCATCGGTCCGCCGCGGGCTCGGCACGGCCGACTACATCGCGTCGGAGGAGATCGGGACCACCGTCTTCCTCGCCGAGCGCCTGTGCAAGCCGATCCTGGCCGAAGGCCCGGCCGGGGTCGGCAAGACCGAGCTGGCCAAGGCCTGGGCCGCCGCATCCGAACGCCCGCTGATCCGCCTGCAGTGCTACGAGGGGCTGGACGAGAGCAAGGCGCTCTACGAGTGGGAGTACGCCAAGCAGATGCTCTACACCCAGCTCCTGCGCGACAGCCTGGCCAGCACCCTGGCCGACGCGCCGAGCCTGCCCGAGGCCGCGCGGCGCCTGGCGGCCGAGGAGGACGTCTTCTTCTCCGACCACTTCCTCCTACCGCGCCCGCTG
>CAZCJG010000275.1:0-2098 GCA_964498575.1 uncultured Anaerolineales bacterium
CATCGCCGCACCCCACGTCGGACCGCCAAGCGGTCAACGTACTTAACGGATCAGGAGGGTGCCACGATACGGCCTGCCCTGGGATATTTTCGTCACGTGAAGGAATTGTAGCAGCCCGGTCCTTCGTCACGGCCGGCTTCTATGCAGCAGTGGCAGGTAGATCCGGCCCGCCACGCCGGCTCCGAAGCGCACCGAGCCGTCGGCCGTCGCTCCGGGGATCGAAGTGCCGCTCGTGCTGCCGAAGGATGCCGGCGGGTCGCGCGAGAAGCGGACCGGGCTGGACAGCGGCCCCGCCGGGTCCCCGGCGTCGAAGGTCACCTGGACCAGGTCGCCGTCCGGCAACCTGGCCAGGGGTGGAATCAGGTCGGTGATCACGACGTCGAGCTCGCCGTCGGCATCCGTGGGATCCAAGCTCACGATCGTGACGAAGGCGCCCGGCAGATCGAAGGCTACGGCATCCGGGACGCCATCTCCATCCTCGTCGGCCGGATCGATGCTGAGCAGCGCGCTGTCGTAATCGACCGAGAAGGCCAGGCTGGCGATCTCCGCCCCGCCCGCCTTGAAGGTGAGCGGGACCTGGGCCGTGCCCCCCGGCGTCGCCGGCACATCGGCGGCGATCGTCAAGCTGGGACCCGCCGGCGGCTGCGCAGGTCCGGCCACCGCGGGCACGCCGGCGGCGCCGCCAAGCCAAACGGCCAATGCCAGTCCCGCCGCACTTGCGACCCCCCGGCGCGCGACCCGCGCCAACACCCCGCGCCTTGCGCCACGCCGCGCCTTGCGGTCGTCCGACGAGCGGCGGCGCATCCCGCCCTCACTCATGGTCCAGCTCGCCGGCGGATCTGCGTCGATAGGCCAGCCAGACCCCGACCAGCACGGCCAGCCCGACGATGGCGATGAGCCAGCCCCGACCGGAGCCGGCCTGCTCGGTAGCCGGAGTCGTGGCCTGACCGGCCGCAGGCGCGCCGCCCGCCGGTGCCGACGCGGCGCCATCCGCACCCGCCACCGCGGTGGCGCCGGTTCCGGCGGAAGCGGGGGCCCCCGGCTCGGGCGTGGTCAACGCCGATCCCGCAGCCGGCGGGGCCTGGGCGATAGACCCGAGTGCGGTCGCGAGGGCCTGTTCGGTGCCGGCCACACCGGGCGCCGGGGTTCCCGGGATGTCCGACGGGACAGGCGAGCCGGCGGCGCCGGTCGGGCCGGCGGTCGCGGCGGCCGGTGTCCCGGCGGCGGTACCCGTGCGAGCGGCGCCGGAAGTCCCACGGCCGGGACCCGCCATGGTGGCCGCCGCACGGGTCGGACCGGCGAGCCCGGGCGCGCCGGCCAGGCCCGCGGCCGGCGCGGAAGGCGCCGGCGCCCCGGCCCCCGAGTTCCCCGGCCGCCTCTGGGTCGGGGTGGCGCGGCCAGGCAGCGCCGCAGAGGTAGGAACCGTGGTCGAAGCGGCGCCGCTCGTAGCGGCCGGCTGGGCAGGGGTGGTCGACCAGCGCACCGTTCCGCCCGTCGCCGAGCCGGGCACACTCTGCCCGGTGGTGCTGCCGAACGAGGCTGGGGGGGCGGATGCAAAGCGCAGGGTAGTCGTCGCCCCGTCCGTCGCCTTGCCGCCTTGTGGCTGGAAGGTCAGGACGACCAGCGTGCCGTCCGGGACAGCGGGCAGCGGGGCTCGGACACCGGTGATCAGCATGTCGAGCTCGCCGTCGACGTCGGTGGTATCGAGCTGCGCCGTGGCGACGAGCCCGGCCGGCAACGACAGCGCGATGGCGTCCGGGATGCCGTTGCCGTCCGCATCGGCGGGATCCAGCACGAGGATGCTCGAATCGTAGTCGATGGAGAACAGGAGGGTGCTGATCGCGTGGCCGTCGGAGGTGAAGCGGATCGGCACGTCGACCGATGCCCCCGGCGCGGCGGACACATCGCCGATCCCCAGCGCCGGCCCTGGCTGTGCCAGCGGCTTCGCACCCGCGACTCCGCCACCGATTGCCAGCAACAGCCCGGAAGCAAGCAGTCCGCAACGCCAAACGGTACGGGATGGGACCGGTACGCGCCTCAAGCTGATACCTCCTTGACGGGATGGTGCCCGGCGATTCGGCGACGCCGAACACTCCCC
>CAZCJG010000275.1:2198-7025 GCA_964498575.1 uncultured Anaerolineales bacterium
GCGTCACGGACGGCGTCACGGTCACTGTGGGCGTCAGGGTGACCGTGGGCGTCACCGTCACGGACGGAGCCACCGTCACGGTAGGTGTCAGGGCAACAGTGGGCGTCAGCGTCACGGACGGCGTCAGCGTTATCGACGGCGTCACGGTCGCCGTGGGCGTAAGCGTCATGGACGGCGTCAACGTCGCCGTAGACGTCACTGTCGACATCGGGGGAGGTGACGGGGTCGCCAGGGTTCCGGTCGGTGTGGCCGAAGGTTCGGCGCTGGCGTCAGGAGACGGCGAAGGATATGGGTCGGAGGTGGGCGTGGACGACCCATCAGGCGTCTGCGTGGGCGTTGCGGTGGGCACTTCGAGCAGCACCGATCCGTCCTGGGTCGCCAGGGGTACTCGCTGGCCGGTGGTGCTGCCCAAGGAAGCCGGCGGGCTGTTCGAGAAGTTCACCGCAGCGAGGGTGGTCGACACCGGCTGGCCGGTCTGGAGCGTGACGCTGACCACGTTGCCGCTGGGCAAGGCGGTTAGCGGGGGGATGAAGTCGTAGATCAAGACGTCCAGCTCGCTGTCGGTGTCCGTCGCGTCGTAGGCGACGGACCCGCGCAAGCCGCGGGGGAGGTTGAAGACGACCGCGTCGGGGAAGCCGTTGCTGTCCGCGTCGATGGGATCGAAGCCGAGCAGCGCCTCGTCGAAGTCCAGCGAGAAGATTACGCTGCTGACCTGGTGGCCGTTGGCGGCGTAGGCGACCGCCAGTGTCACGCTGGTACCGGGAGTCGCCGCGACTTGCAAGGGCAGCACGAGCTCGGCCGGACCGCTCGGGGTCGCCTGGTCCGCGGCGTTGGCTCGACCGTGCCGCGCGGTGACCGGCCACGCCAGCGCCAGCGTACAGACTGCGATGGCCAGACCTATCGCCAGCCAGTGGGCTTGGCAGGTGCGCGCGCAAGGGGAAGCTGCGGTGGTTTGCATCTTGGGAATTATGGAGAATAACGGGCTTGGGACGGCAATCGTCGCGGCGAAAGTTTGGGTGGGCCAAGGTTAGCAGAGCACCTTGTTTGCGATCTCGCCTGGAAGGGGCCGCCTATCGTGTCTGAATCTTGGCCAAAGACCGCCATCAGCCACTTGACGCCGCCCCGACGCCCCCCTATCCTCGGTTACACGATCATGAACGTGGTTACGCAACCCTTGCCGGCAGACCCAGCCTCCACGCCGGTCCCGGTCACGCCAGCCGGGGACCCGCCATCGCAGCGGGCCGGCCCCCCCTTCGGCGTGCAAGTGATCGTCGTGCTGGTCCTGCTGCGCCCGCTGGTCGAGGCGCGGGGCGTCTGGCGCGCGCTAGCGCCGGGTTCGACCGTGGCTTCAAGGATCGCGGGGATTGACCGCCTCGCGGCGCCCGAGGCACTTCCCTGGATGTCCGTGGGCCTGCTCCTGATCGCCATGCTGATCCTGGCGATCGGCCTGTGGCGAGGCGCGGGCTGGGCTTGGTCGCTGACGATCATCGGCACGGGACTCTTCATGGCCCGCGACCTGTACCTCTACGCCACAGCGGTGCCCGCGGTCGGCGACGCCACGCCCTGGCGGGCCTGGATTGGCGGGCTGCCCTTGTATACCTCGATGCTGCTGGACACGGTCACCGTGATCTACTTCAACCAGCGCGAGGTCAAGCACGCCTTCGGGCTGGAGCAACCAAAGCGCCTGCAGGAGGCACCGTGACCGAGCCCTGGCCGGTGCCGCCGGCGGCCGCTTCGTCGGCACAGGGAGTCGGCGATGTCCTGAGTGGCCCCGCGGGCGCGGCCGACGACCTGGCGCTCTTGCAGCGCTACGAGCCGATCCTGCGCTTCACCGCCGGCGAGTTCTTCTTCCCCACCGACGTGGACCAGTACGTGCGCCACTGCGGCCTGTGGGTCAGACGGCCGGACGGCAAGTCGTTCGAGCTGGTGCAGGAAGGCGAGCTGGAGGTCGATCGTCTCGCCGCGCACGACTTCGCGGCGCCCGGGCACACTTTGTTCCTCAAGTACATCGCCCGCCCGCTGACCGGCCTGGAGTACACCCGTTGGCTGGCGCGGGTCGAGCGCCCGCGCTTCCGCGCGCCGGGGCGGCTGGCCCAGGTGGGGTTGGGACCGCGCCTGCTGGATGCGCTGTTCAAGCTCTCGCTGCTGCTGCGCGGGCGCGTGCCCGGCGGCACGGCGGCGGCGGCGGACGAGCGCTACCGGGCGACGACCGGCGCCACGCCGCGCTACGTGTACTACGGCCGGGTGGTGCGCGAGGCCGGCTACGTCGTGCTGCACTACATGTACTTTTATGTCATGAACGCCTGGCGCTCGGCCTATCACGGCGCCAACGACCACGAGGGCGATTGGGAGCAGGTCCTCGTCTACCTCGCCGAGCAGCCGGTGGGGCCGCCCTCGCCGGTATGGGTGGCCTTCGCCGCGCACGACTACTCGGGCGACGACGTCCGCCGCCGCTGGGACGATCCGGAGCTGGCGCGGATCGACGAGCACCCGGTGGTGTTCGTCGGCGCCGGCTCGCATGCCGCCTATGCCCAGGCCGGCGAGTACCTGACGCGCATCGAGGTGGCCTTCCTCAAACCCCTCGGCAGGGTCCTGCGCCCCCTGGAACGACTGGCGCGGACCCTGCTGGGTCAAGCCAACCCCTCGCTGCCGGACGCGGCCGGCCCGGAGATCGACGAGCACCGCGGTGGCCTGCTCGCCGTGCCCTTCATCGACTACGCGCGCGGCGATGGCCTGGTCATCGGGCCGGGCGGCACCGCAACGTGGACGGCGGAGCTGATCGACGACACCGTCGGTTGGGTGTCGCGCTACCGCGGGCTGTGGGGCTACGACACCAAGGACCCCTTCAAGGGCGAGAGCGCGCCCAGCGGGCCGAAGTTTACCCGCGAGGGCCGGCTCCGCCGATCCTGGCACGACCCGCTCGGCTGGTCCGGCCTGGACAAGGTCGCCCCGGCGCCCCAGGCCGCCGCCGTGCTGGAGCAGCACCTGGGCGAGCTTGAGGCGGAACGCAGCGAGGTGGCCGGCACGATCCGCACCCAGCGCCGCCGGCTGGCGCGGGTCGAGCTCGAGGTCCAGGCACTGGCCGGCTCGGCCCACCTGACCGAGCTCCGGGCGCAGCGGCTGGCCGTGCTGGCCGAGCAGTCCGCGGCGCTGGACGGCCTCGTCGCCCGCCAAGCCGACCTGACCGGCCTGATCGAGGCCGGGCGCCTGCACCTGGCGCGGCTGCGGGCCGGCGCCTTCGGCGATCCCCAGGCCCACCTGCGCCACAAGCGCGTGCCGCTCTCGACCGCCGAGATCCGCCGCGGCCGGCTGATCGAAACCTGGGCCGCCCTGTCCAGCGGCTTGCTCCTCCTGGGGCTCGTCGCCTGGATTGGGATTTACCAAGGCTCGTGGATCCTCGGCGTCCTGGTCCTCGTCGCCGCGGCCGTGGTCATCGACGCCGCCCTGCGCCGCGCCTTGTCGCCGCTCATGCTGAAGGCCGTGACCCTGCTGGCGTTGATCACGGCCGGGGTGCTGGCCTACGAGTTCTTCTGGATCGTGCTGATGATCGCCCTGGTCCTGCTCGGCCTGCTGGTCATCGCCGACAACGTGCGCGAGCTGCGCGCGCGGTAGCACCCCCGACCGGGCGTGACCTCAATCCCCCGGCCCGCGCGTCAGCATCCCCCAACCCGCGCGCTAGCAGTCCCCCGGCCCGCCGAAGATCTTCAGCGTCGTGCACGACAGGTCGCCCGCGTCCACCTTGGCGTCGACGTTCGAGTCGCACAGCGCGTTCGACCCGAAGGCGCCCGTGAAGATGCGCAGCACCGTCGCCGGCATGTCGGCCGCGTCCACGACGTTGTCCGCGTTGCAGTCGCCGTAGAGCGGGACCGGCGTCGCGGTCGGGGTGTTGGTCGGAGTCGGTGTGTTCGTGGGCGTGTTGGTCGCCGTGTTCGTGGCCGTGTTGGTCGGCGTCGACGTCGGGGTCGGGGTGTTGGACGGCGTCAAGGTGATGGTCGGCGACGGCGTGTTCGTCTTAGACGGGGTCGGGCTGCTCGTCGCGGTGTTGGTCGGTGTGTTGGAAGGCGTCGGCGTGATCGTCGGTGTGTTGGTCTTGGTGGGAGTGGGCGTGATCGTGGGACTCGGCGTGATGGTCGGTGACGGGGTAACCACGTTGACCGTGCCGACCATGCCGATGCCGACGTGCGGGATGCAGATGTAAGGGAAGGTCCCGGCCTCGGTGAAGGTGAAGTCAAACATCGCGCCGGGATTCATGTTGCCGGAGTCCCAAGTCGGGGGTGTGGTGTTGTTGGTGGTCGTATGGACGTTGAAGCCGTTGTTTGTCCAGCGCACCGTGTCGTTGAGCACGACGGTGATCGTTGCGGGTGAGAAGAAGTTGTCCATCATCGACACGAAGGCCAGCGCGTCCATCCCGAACGGCCCGTTCGCCCAGCTCCGACGATCGAGCCAAATGCGCTGGTTCTGCTCAGCCACCTGGGCCATGTCGATGACGGCGGTGCGAGCGCTTTGGGGCTGAAGCGCGGAAGCGAGGTTGACCGCGGAGGATGCTGGGGCGAGCGCGGCGGGCGCTTCGGTGAATGCGGCCGGCGATGCGGGAGCGGGGCGCGCGGCCTGTGCGGTTGGCCCGAGGCCGAGAGCAAGGCCGGCCAGAATGATCCCGAGGCCGAGGGTCCAGACGAGGATGGGAGACAGGACGGCGTTTCGCTTGCGGGACGCCTGACGCCGAGGATCGCGATGCATGACCGGGGCCTCCTCTGTGGATTGTGGTGGGCGAAAATCCAGCGTTAGGCAAGACTAATAGCACGTGGACCCTGAATTGCCAAATAGTCG
>CAZCJG010000276.1:0-175 GCA_964498575.1 uncultured Anaerolineales bacterium
CCAGCATCCAGGCGCAGCTTGGCACATCGCCGTCCATGGCGACGCCAACGCCGACGAACACACCGACGAACACGCCGATCAACACACCGACCAACACACCGACGAACACGCCAACGAACACACCGACAAACACACCGACCAACACGCCGACGAACACACCGACAAACACACCGAC
>CAZCJG010000276.1:275-6975 GCA_964498575.1 uncultured Anaerolineales bacterium
CAACACGCCGACGAACACACCGACCAACACGCCGACGAACACACCGACCAACACGCCGACGAACACACCGACCAACACGTCGATACCGGGTGTAACGCCAACACCAACCAACACGCCGATATCGACTCCCGCGCTGCTTGCCGTGTCCATCAGCGACCCCTTCGCCTGCACCGACAACAGTGACACGCTGAACGTCCAGGTGGTGGCCGAGAACAACAGCGGCGGCCCGCTCACCGGCGCCACCGTCCTGGCCACGTTGCCGAGTGGCCTCACCGGCCTGGCGGGGACGTGCAGCTTCGCCGGCGTCCCGGCCGACCCGACCTGCGTGGTCACCCCAGGCGACATGACCTGGACCGGCGACATCCCGGCCGGGGCGACGCTGACCATCGACTACCAGGTGCGCGTCGCGGCGGGCGTGCCGGCCGGGGCGTCGCTGTGCATCAACACCGTGTTCGACCCCGGGACCGGGGCGACGCCCCCCGTCACCGCCTGCACGACGATCGACTGCCCGCCGACCGCGGTGGACCTGCGCTACTTCCGCGCCATCGGCCTGGCGGACCGCGCGATCCTGGTCTGGGAGACGGCCAGTGAGGCGGATACGCTTGGCTTCCAGATCCTGCGCGCCGCGGACGCGGGCGGGCCGTGGACGCCGGTCGGTCCCGCGTTGATCCCGGCTGAAGGCAGTGCCGCCTCCGGGCGGAGCTACGTCCTCCGCGACGCGCCGGGTTCGGGCACTTGGCACTACCGCTTGGAGGATGTCGGCGCGGGCGGCAAACGCGGCGCGCACCCGGCGGCCACAGTGTGGATCGGGCCGAATGCGGAGGGGTGGGCGCTATTCGTGCCAAGCGCGGCGGCGGGGCGGCGGTGACCGGAGGTCGATGATCCGGTGGAGGGAAACTGCCCCTCCAGCCGAGCCGGTTCGGAGCCTTCGACCGGCGCCTGTTGTCGCGATTGGCACGCATCGGCCACACGTCATACACTCTCGGCATGACGCCGTTCCAACCCTCGCCGATCGTCACCCTCAGTGTATTGCACAAGGGCCGGCCGGTGCCGATTCAGACCTTCCGGAACGAAGTCTTCCTCGTCCAGGAGATCTTCGAGCAGCACGAGTACGGCATCCTGGCCCCACGCGGCCGCGACGGTCCCCGGCGGGTGCTGGATGTCGGCGCCAACGTCGGCCTCTTCGCGGTGTACACCAAGCTAAAGTACCCCGACAGCATCGTGCACTGCTACGAGCCGGCGCCGGGCACCCTGCCGCTCTGCAAGGCCAACACCCGCGCCTTCGGGGGCGTCACGATCCACCCCTACGGCCTCTTCAACCGCGATCAGTCCGCCACGCTCCACCTGCACGGCCACAATACCGGCCAGAACTCCATCCGTTACCATGCGGGGACCGGCGAAAGCGCGCCCATCGCGCTCCGGGACGCCGGCGGGGAGTGGGACCGGCTGGGCTGGGACGCCGCGGATGTGCTGAAGATCGACACCGAGGGCTGCGAGGTGGAGATCCTGGAGTCGCTGGGCCCGCGCCTGGCCTTGATCGACTACGTGCTGGTCGAGCACCACTTCGACGCCGACCGCCGGCGCATCGACGCGCTCCTCGGGGACTTCGAGCTGTTCGGGTCGCGGCTCTACGCGGTCGGCACGGGTACCGCCAAGTACGTCCATCGCCGCCTGGTGGTCGACCCGCTCCGCGTTCGCCACTGGCCGGACGAGCTGGGCTGATCCGAGCCACGGCGTAAGCCCTATCAGAATGGTCTCTCCAGTACCAGCGACTCCACCCAGCGTGCCCAATCCGCCGCCCGATCCTCCCACCGCGCCCGGCGGTTGACCTCGTCGACCTGGCGCCGCAAGGCAACCTCGGTCGCTGGGTCACCCAGCGCCCGGAGCGCCTGGATCACCGCCTGCTCGAAGGCCGCCCGGTAGGCTTCCGGCCCCTCGTCCCAGCTCAGGAGCCGGGCGAAGCCGGCGGTGGTGTCCGGCAGCGCGCCCAAGTCGCTCGTCACGACCTGGCAGCCGGCCGCCAGTGCTTCCAGGGCCGTGATGCAAAAGGTCTCCGCGAAGGTGTTGGGGTAGGCCAGCACCGCCGCGCCCTTCAACGCCGCGGCCAGCTCCGCCTGCGGCACCGCGCCGACGTAATCCACGCCCGGCAGCGCCCGCGCCCGCTCGTACAGCGGCGCGAAGAGCGGCTCGGCGTCGCCGCGCTGATAGGTCAACATGCTCGAGAAGATCCGCAGCCGCACCGCCGGCACCGCCGCCCGGATGGCGGGGAAGGCGTCGAGCAGCAGGTCCAGCCCGCGGTAGGGTGCGCTGGCGTAAGCCAGGATCGGCTCCTGCTTGGCGTCCATGATCCGTTCGTCCGCGCCGAACAGGTCGCGGAAGGCCGGGCTGATCGCGTTGGGAAGCACGGTGCAGCGCTCGGGCGCCAGGCCGAAGCGCGCCAGGTAGGCGTCACGCTGCCAACCGCTTACGAAGGCGATCCCGTCCAAGAGCGCGCGGTAGGCCGGGTCCGCCAGGACGCCGACGATCGGCTGGTCGTCCGCGTTGTGGGGCCAGAGCACCAACCGGGTGCGCAGCCGCAGGGCCGCCAGCGGAGGCGCCGGCGGCGTGTTGACGAACACCGCTACCTCGGCCCCCAGCCAGTCCGCCAGCTCCACCAGCCAAGTCATATCGTCCCGCCAAGCCAGGCAAGCCACCCCGCGCGCCACCCGCGGCCGCGACACGCGGGTGAGCATGGTCACCCGGTGGCCCAGCGCGGCGAGCTGCTCCGCCAGGTAGCAGGCGGCCGACTCGCTGCCCCCCAGCGGCGCGCGGTAGGGCGTGTCGACCGCGTAGTCGACCGGCGACGGATCGACGAACAGGATGCGGCGACCCGATCGGTGCGCCGGATCGTACACCGGCTTGTCCGCCGGCCCGCCCGACAGCCAACGCGCGGCCCTACCCGTGCGCCGGCCCGCGCGGCTGCGCACCTCGGCCACCGCCGCCTCGAACCAGTCCGCCAGCTCCACCGCGGCCTGGGCGTCGTCGAACAGGACCGGGCTCGCTTCGTCGATCCGGCGGCTGACCTCGCCGCGGTAGGCCCGATCGGTGCCGAGGGCGAGGGCCGTCTCGACGTAGCCGGCCGCCGAATCCGCCACGCAGTCCGGCAGCCCCATCCGCCGGTAGGCGCCCATGGTGTATCGGCCGCGCTGGAAGGCGCCCGGCCAGGTGACCACCGGCGCCCCGGCCGCCAGCGCCTGGTAGGTGGTGTTGACGCCGCCGTAGTGGCGGGTGTCCAGCACCACGTCGGCCAGCGCGAGCAGGCCGAGGAAGCGCTCCTCCGACTGGCGCGGCAGGAAATGGACGCGTTCGATCACGTCGGGCATCGCCGCCCGCAGGCGTTCGCGCAGGATCTCGGCCGGGTGCGGGTCCTTCAGGCCGACGAAGACCAGGGCGCCGGCCGGGTCGCGGCGCAGGATCTCGGCCGCCAGCGGGTCGAAGTCCGGGTGGATCTTAAGCAGCGATTGGGCGCAGAAGTAGATGTGCTGGTCCGGACGGAAGCCGTAGTGCGCGGGGTCGGGGGGCTGCTCCGGCGCGAGCGGCCGTTCGTAGGCCGTCAAGAGGGTGTCCAACAGGACGAGCTCCTCGCTGTAGTGGTCTGTCGCGTCCGGCGGCTCGAGCAGGTGGGACGAGAGGTAGTGGTCGACCTGGGGGATGCCGCTGGTTACCTGCCAGCCCCAGCTCGTGCACTGCAGCGGCGCCAGGCGGAAGAAGGGCAGGAAGTAGTTGGTGGCGTCGGTGCCGATCTCCCAGTAGTAGAGCAAGTCGAAACGCGCCGCCCGGATCGCGTCGGCGGCCGGCAGGAGCTGCGGCGGGACGACGAGGAAGCCGAGGTCCGGGTTGTCCAGCTGCTCGCGCAAGAATCGCGCACCGGCGTCGCGGTTGCAGACGATGGTCACCCGGAACCGCGCGGCGGGCAGGCGGCCCAGGATGCCCTTCAGGCTCCGCGCGAAGATGAACTCATGCCCCCCTGTGACGACGAAGCCGAGATGCGGCCGCTCGCTGCCCGGCCGCGGCTCCCCGGTCGGTAAGCGGCTGCCCAGGAGCCGCGCCCATTTCTCCTTGAGCGGCCGGTCGTTGCGCCCATGGTAGACCAGGACGTAAGGCGGGCAGACCTCGCCCAGGTGGAGCTGGCCGAGGTCGATGGCGAAGGGCTCGGCGGCGAAGCGATCCAGCGTGGCGTCCAGCTCCGCCCGATAGCGGTCGATCGCCGCCTGGTCGCCGAAGACAAAGGGGTAGAGGGTCTCCATCTCCAGCCGCAATAGATCGTCCGCGCCCAGCGCCAAGGCGCGGCGATAGGCCTCACGCGCCGCCTCCACGCCACCGCGCTGCTTTTCCGCGAGGCCGATGTTGTGGTGGATGTGCGCCGAGCCGGGGCTCAGGACCAGGGCCGCGTTGAAGCAGTCGATCGCCTCCTGGATGCGGCCGCCGGCCTGGAGCGCCGAACCGAGGTTGTTGCGGGCTTCGGCCGAGCCGGGCTGCAACTGGACCGCCTGCCGGTAGTGGTGGATGGCGTCATCGAACTGCCCCAGACCGGCGGCGAGGGCGCCGAGCTGCAGGTGGGCATCGGCGAGGTCGGGGCGCAGCGCCACCGCCCGGCGCAGGTGCTCGATGGCCGCCGGCGCCTGGCCCAGGCGCGCGAGCGTCGTGCCCAGGTGGTGGTGCGCGCGGGCGTAGCCCGGCCGGACGGCGATCGCCTGCTTGTAGCGCGCCGCGGCTTCGGGCAGCCTGCCCTGGCCGGCGAGGAGGTTGCCGAGGTTGAAGTGGGCCTCGGCCAGGGAGGGCTGCAGGATCAGCGCCTGCTCGAGGCTGGCGATCGCCGCGTCGAGGTCGCCGGCGCGTCGCTGGACCTCGCCGAGGTTGCTGCGGAAGGCGGGATCGCGGGGGTCCAGGCCGACCGCCCGGCGCAGGTGGACCAACGCCTGATCGAGATCGCCGCGCTGGCTGCAGGCCAGGCCGAGCAGGTGGTGGGCGGCGGCGTGGTCCGGGTGCTCCGCGACGACTTGGCGGTAGAGCTCGGCGGCCTCATCGATGCGGCCGGCCTGGTGGAGGCGTTGGGCTTCGAGGAAGCGGCTGTCGTCGGGGGGCGCGGGCATGTGTGTGGCATCATACCCGGCGCGGGGCGGAGGACATCCCCAGCAAATCAGGCCGTCGCACGGATCCTGTCGGCCGTGGCTATCCGAGCGCCTAGCTCCCGCCCGATCCGGGCGTAGGGATCAAACCCAACTGCTGCATCATCGCCATCTGGTCGAACAAGCGCCACGATTCGACGATTCTCCCATCAGCGAACTGGTCGATAATCGTTTCGTCCACCGTCACGGACCTGCCCGTCGGTGGGATCCCCATCATGTCGCCGGTGTGGGTGCCTCGAAAGGTGATTCGGGTGACGACCTTGTCCCCTTCCGCAATCACATCTTCGACGGTCGAAGAAGTACCTGAGAATGCGCTCAACATGACTCGACCAAATTGCGCGAATTCCTCCAAAGTGAGAGGATTCGGGACACCTGCAGAATGCACGACGGCATTTGGAGCAAACACCGCCATCGCCTCATCGAAGTCGCCTGCATCCAGGGCATTTCGGAAGCGGCGGACGGCGGCCTTGTTGCTTTCTGTTGACATGGACGTGGTCTCCTTGCGTCAATCGGGTTCTGTTCACGATAGCAAAGCCCTCGCCTGGCTTCGCAAGTCTGCATGTCTGCTGACACCCGTGTTGATAAGGCAATCCGCTCCGCTTTTCGCCAGCCGAGGATCTGGCTCCCACCCTCTCACTGCGCAGGCATTGCGCCGAGTTGCTGCATCAGGCCCATGACATCCGACAGGCCCCAATGTTCCACGAATTTGCCCCCGGCAACGCGGATGATGTCAATCACGCCAAAGGACACGCTCTTGCCCGTTGGCGGAACGCCCATGAATTCACCCTTGTGGGTGCCCGTCCAAGTCATGCGCAATACCACCATATCGCCCTCGGCGACCACATCGTCGATCGTGGCTTCGAAGTCTGGGAATGCGCTGCGCAACATGACAGTCATCGCTTTGAGGCCATCACGACCAGATGGTACTCCAGGGGGGAGTTCTTCGTGCTCGACGAAGTCGGGCGTCAACAACGCGTCGACCTGACCGATGTTTCCCCGGTTGAGGACTTCCTCCACCAACTGACGGGCTAAAGCCTTGTTCTGTTCTGTAGACATTGGTTATTCTCTCTTGTCTGTTTGGAATGTGATTCACGCTGCGCGCCGAAGAGAATCGTCATTCGACCTGTCGGCTTGGCTCCCTGAGGGGATCGAGCATCGACAGTATAAACGCGGCATCGAGAAAGTCAATCTTGACCAGGCCCATTCTGGACCATGCCGTCCATAGGCCGGCGAAGCTCTCGGCCCCGGCTGTCGTGGGGCGTCGCTGAGATCAGGTGCAGGCTGTCACAGCGCTGGCCCAGCGCCTCGGCCGGCCTCGCCCGCTGCTCGTGCTTGCTGCCGCGGAAGGCCGCGTTGTGAGCCTCGTCGATGGCGATCGTCACCCGCTTGCCAAGTCACCAATTTGCCAACCACCCCCCGTATCTTACTCTCTCCCGAATCCGTTAAGAGAAAGCCATGGGACCTCGTTCACGCCCCCGTGATCGGCGTCGTCCCCAACCCCGCGACCAATGATCCCCACCGATGGCCGGCTT
>CAZCJG010000277.1:0-4022 GCA_964498575.1 uncultured Anaerolineales bacterium
GGAGCCGGGGACGGATGCCGAGCCGCGGGATGGTCGAAGCGGCCCGTCCAGCGCGCCGTACGACGCGCCGTCGCTCGGAGATCCCGCCTGGCCAGGCTGGCCGGGGCCCGACCCCGTGTTCGACCTGCCGGACCGCGGGCCGCGGCTACCGGCGGCGCCCACGGCGGAAGGGAGGTGACCATCGAGGAGCTGCGTCGGGAAGCGCCGGTCGGGGAGCGCCGGTCGGGGATGAGCGTCCTGGCGGCTCAGACGCGGTAGGCCTTGGGGTTGGCCGGGACGCTTATCCCGCCTTACGGCTCGCTACTCGCGAAGCAGCGGGAGATGCGCGCCTGCGTCGCGACGCAGCGGATCACCGGACCATCCTCGAAGGAGATGTCGATGGTGGATTCGCGGCTCTCGATCACATCGTGTACCAGCGACAACGTGTAGGGTGTGTCCAGGCGCGGGCCGGGCTGGCCCAGCGCATCCAGGGCGATCTTGGAGGCATGGTAACCGGGCGGCAGGTCGGCGGGGTCCAGCGCCCGGCCCGCGGCCTGGTGGATCGCGGCATCCACCGCCCGCGCGGTCACGATGGCCTGGGTCGTCTGCGGGCGCGCGCCGCCGGCGGCGAGGCCCAGGCCGATCCCCGCCGCGACGAGCAGGCCCCAGGCGAGGATCGCCCGCCCGGCGTCAAACAGCCGCGCGGCACCGGCGAGGGCCAGGCGGATCGCCGCGCTGCCTGCCAGGCCGAAGAGAAACCACATCAACCCGCCGAACAGAAGGCCGATCGGCAGGCTCAGGTCGATGAAGTCGGCGAAGGGATTGCCGGCCCGCGCCGCCATCGCCCGAACATAGCCGGTGAACACGCTGAGGCCCGCTGTGATCAGCGCGCCGGCGACGACCGCCAGGCCCGGGCGGTCCCACATCCGCGCGATGACGTAGCCGCCCAACGATCCGGCCAGCAGGTTGCACACGGTGATCAGGGCGACCACGTCGCTGCGCAGGCCGAAGGAGGCCGCGTCGATCGGAATGCCGCGCAGGCTTGCAAGCGGGGTGAGCCACGTCGTCCAGCTCATCGTCGCCCCGATCAGAAGCCCGAGCAGCGCTCCTCCGATCCGGAGACGGCGGTGGAGCTGGGGCGTGAGATCCATGCTGATATCGTACCACAGGAGATTGGACCCACGCCCGTACGGCGCCTATACTCGGGCGCATCGCGCGAGGATGAACCAAGGCGAAACGGAGTTAACCATGTTGACAGTTGAAGCCATCATCGATGCATCGGGCAAGGTCAGGCTTCTCGATCCTATCTCCATCCCGAGCAAGCGCCGGGCGCTGGTCGTCATTCTGGATGAAGCGTCGCCGGAAGTCGCCGAAACCGCCATGCTGAGTGAAGCGGCCCTGGCGGAAGATTGGCTGCGACCAGAGGAGGATGAAGCATGGTCCTACCTTCAGCAGGCGACGTCGTAGCTGTTCGCTTTCCCTTCAGCGACCTGAGCGCAAGCAAGATTCGACCAGCAGTCGTTCTGGCCTCTTCGGGCAAGCAGGATTGGGTTCTGTGCCAGGTCACGAGCAATGCCTATTCAGATGCGCGGGCCGTAACGCTGAATGGTGCGGCGTTCTCATCGGGTGGGCTGCGTGTCACGAGCTACGCGCGCCCCGGAAAGTTGTTCACAGCGAATGAAGCTGTGATGGTTGGCAAAGAAGGCGCGTTGACTCTCGATGCCTTGAAACAAGTCATCGAAGCCGTGGTTGCGTTGCTCCAGGCACATTCCAAGTCGTAGTCGCGCGGCTCCCCATCCCGTCTTCACCACTCCCGCCCAGAAGTGTGCCGCGTTGAAGCGCTGGCTCAGCCGCCTCACTCCGCTGCTGGTCACCCTCGCGCTGCTGGCGCTGCTCATCCGCCAGCTCGTGCGCCAGGGCGGCGAGATGGGGGGCGGGGCGCTCCTCGCCAACCTGTCATCGGGCTGGGTCGCGGCGGGCGTGGGCTTCTTCGTCGCGGTGAACCTGTTGCGGGCGGTCCGTTTCCGCGTGCTGATCCCCTTGCCCTCCGTCGGCATCGGCGCCTATCTGCCGATCGGCTTCGCGCTGAGCTTCCTCAACAACATCCTGCCCTTGCGCGGCGGCGAGCTGGTCTTCGTCGTCGCGATGCGCTCGGGCTACGGCGTGCCGGCGGCGGACTCGGCGGCGGCGCTGTTCCTGGCGCGGGTGCTGGACTACCTGGCGGTCGCCGCCTGGTTCGTGCCGCTGGCGCTCGTGTCGCTGGGGCGGCTCCCGCCGACGATCGACTGGCCGGTGGCGGGACTGCCGACGGCGTGGCTGGTCGGCGGGGTGATCGCCTTCATGGCCGCGCTCGGCCTCGTGGTCGCGGCGCTCGCGGCGCTGGGCCAGCGCGCGCTGGGCGGGCTCGCCTGGCTGCTCGAACGCGTGGGGCTGCGGGAGCGCCCCCTCGCGAAGCGCCTGGTCAGCTTCGGCGCGCGCACGGTGCAGGCCTTCGACGCGCTGCGAACGCCGCGAACGCTCGCGGCCGCCTTCGGCCTGACGCTGCTGCTGTGGCTGGGCATCTTCGCCTGGCAGTACTGCTTCGCGCGCGGGCTGGGGCTGGTGGTCGAACCCGGCGCGCCGAGCTTCGAGGCGCTGGGCTTCGGGCTCTTCGTCGTCGGGGCGACCTTCGGCACGCTGTCCAAGGCGATCCCGGTGCCGACGATGGGCGGCCACGGCGTCACAGAGGTGGGCTGGACCCTCGGCTTCGCCTTGGTCGGCCTCCCGGTGGCGACGGCCATCGCCAGCAGCCTGGGGATCACCGTGCTCACGCTGGTCGTTTCGACCCTGTTCGGTCTGCCGGCGCTCGGCTGGCTGGCGCTACGGCGGAGGCGGATGGCGCGGACCGAAGCGCCGTGATCGCGCTCGGGCAGGCCGCGCCGTCGCGGCCGGTCGGATATAATCAGCCCCATCATGCCGGCGCAGGTCTCGATCCCCCGCCCCCTCGCCCTCCTCGTCACCGCCTACCTCGGCCTGGCCCTGCTCTTCGCGACGACGGTCCCGCTATGGGAAGCGCCGGACGCGATCTGGCATTATCTCTTCACCGCCCACCTCGCCGCCGGCAACGGCCTGCCCACCCGCGCGGACGAGGGCATCGACGCGCCCTGGCGCCAGCAGGGCAGCCAGCCGCCGCTGTACTACTTGGCGACGGCGCCGCTGGTCGCCCTGGTCGGCCCCTCGGACGCGGGCGCGGCGATCCGGTTCAACCCCCACGCGGCCGTGGGTATCGCGGACCCCGGCGGCAACGTCAACCGCATGGTCCATTACCAGCGGGAGCGCGATTGGCCCTGGCGCGGGACGGTCCTGGCCGCGCGCCTGGTCAGCCTGGCGGGCGTGGCCTTCGGGCTGGTCGCGGTGCTGGCGACCTGGGCGCTGGCGCGCGAAGTGTTCCCGGATCGCCCGGCGGTCGCCCTGGCCGCGGCCGGGATCCTCGCCTTCAACCCGGAGTTCCTGTTCTTCTCGGGCGCGATCAGCAACGACATCGCGATCGCCGCCGCCGGCGCGCTGGTCCTCTGGCGCGCGGCGGTGGTGCTGGCGCGCGGGACCACGCGACGGCACTGCGCCTGGCTCGGCGTGGCCTGCGGTATCGCGCTCCTGACCAAGCTCAGCGGGCTGTGGCTGCTGCCGGTGGCGGTGGCGGCGATAGGTTGGGCGGTGTGGCGGGACCCCCGGCGCGGCTCCGTGGGTGCCACGGACGGCGGAACGGCAACGACGTCGTCGAGCCTGACGAGGCAACTCGTAAGCGCGGGCCTCTGGTTCGGCGTTCCCCTCGTCGCCGTCGCCGGCTGGTGGTATCTGCGGAACCTGATCTTGTTCGGCGATCCGACGGGCCTGCCCCTGATGCTCAACGTCATGCAGGCGCGCGAGCTGCCGCCGACCTGGCGCGAGCTCGCGGTCCAACTGGCCGCGGTCTGGCGGAGCTACTGGGCGGTGTTCGGCTGGTTCAACGTGCCGGCGCCGGGCTGGGTGTACCTCGGCGCCACCGCGCTGACGCTGATCGGGCT
>CAZCJG010000277.1:4122-6940 GCA_964498575.1 uncultured Anaerolineales bacterium
CGCGCCGTCCGCGCCGGGGAGAAGTTCAACCTGACCTTGCACTGGAAGGCCGCGCGGACGCCGCCGACGGATTACAAGGTCTCGGTCCAGCTCCGGCGCGGCCCAGCCGAGACCTGGGCGCAGCACGACGAGCCGCCGGCGGACGGCGAGCGCCCGACCTCCAGTTGGGCGCCGGGCGAGGTCGTCCCCGACTCGCATCCCGTCCTGGTCTACCCCGAGGCGCCGCCGGATGTCTACACGATCTTCGTCAAGCTCTACGACCCCGAGACCGGCCAGCCGCTGCCGGTGAACTACCGGGACTTCGAGCTGGCGCTGGGCAGCTTCAAGGTGCTGCCGGCGGCGACCGCCACGCCTCAGCCGAGCACGCCGGGCACGCCCTCTCCCGCGCCATGACCCAGAGATCCCGCCGCCGCGCCATCGTCGTCGGCTTGCTCCTCCTCATCGCAGTCCTCGGTGCCCGCGCTGTCGGCGACAGGGCGGTGGAGCAAGCCGCCTTCCCCGATCGCGCGTCCGAGGACGACAGCCTGGCCGGCCTGGCGGCCTACGTCGACGAGCGCGCCGTGCCGGGCGATGTGCTCGTGGTCCCGGATCCGGCGCTAAGACAGTCCCTCGATCCCTTGATCCAGCGCGTCCCCGCGCAGTCGCTACCGCCGACCCCGGCTACGGCGACCGACGGCCCGCGGCTGGCCGGCGTGCGGCTCGGCCCCCTGCTGCGCGCCCACCGGCGGCTGTGGATCGCCGCCCCCTCCGACGACATGACCGCCTGGCTCGACGAGCACGCCCTGCACGTCGACAGCCGCACCTTTGCGGAGCAGGTGGAGGCAGCGGAGAATCCGAGCCGTGGGGTCGAGGACCAGAGCCGCGGGGCCGAGGATCACAGCCAAGGGCCCGCGGCCCGCTCGAACCGCGTCCAACTCGATGCCTACGAGCTCATGCCGGCGCCGCTGCTGGAAGACGGGCCGCCGCGGCGCGACACCGTCAGCCTCGGCGGGCTGGATCTTTTGGGTTGGGATGTGTCGCCGGAGCCGCTGGTGGCCGGCCAGGGCGGGCGGGTGCGCCTGATCTGGCAGGTCGCGCGGCGCGGCCTGCCGGACTACCGGGTTGCCCTGCGCTTGATCGGGGCCGACGGCCGCGAGCAGGCCCGGGGTGACCACGCGCCCTATCACGGTCAGCGCCCGAGCTCCACCTGGCCTTTCGGCGAGCTGGCCTACGAACCGCACGATCTCCTCGTCGGCCCCGCCGTAGGGCCGGGGACCTACCGGCTCGGGATCACGGTCTACGATCCCGCGACCGGCGATACTTTCCCAGCCAGCGGTCCCGCCATACTGGGCGAGGTGGCCATAGCCTCGCCGACCGGGCCGATCCCCGCCCGATCCGACGACATCCCCCACCGGCTCGGCGCCACCCGCGCGGGCCTGAGCCTGCTGGGCTACGCGCTGCCGGAAGCCGTGGGCGGCACCTGGACCGCCGGTGCGCGCCTGCCGCTCTCGGTCTGGCTGCGGGTGGACGATCCCGCCCGTCTGCCCGCGCGGCTGGGGGCCGAGCTGGTCGGCCGCTTCGGGCGGGTGGTCGCCTCCTCCGAGCTGCCGCTGGGCACGGACGGCGATCCCGCGAGCGCCTGGCGAGCGGGCGACCTGCGCCAGGTGCCGCTACCCCTCGACCTGCCGGCGGACGGCGGGGACTACACGCTGCGCTTGCGGGCGTTGGATACCAGGGGTCGGACCACCTGGCTACGCCGAGGGTCGCCGGCGCTCCTGCCGGTGCGCGGCCTGTGGCTCGGCCGGGTCGCGGTCGCCGCCCCGTCGCGCGAGACCCGCGTGCCGCCGATGGCGCATCGGCTGGACCTGGCGGTGGGGGAGGCCGCGCAGCTCCTGGGCTACGATCGGAGCGCGGGCGTGCCGCGGCCCTCCGGGACGCTGACCACCACCTTGTACTGGCGCGCCACCGGCGCCACGCGCGTGAGCTACCGCGCGACGGTTCAGCTCGTGCCGATCGACCCCGCGACCGGCGAGCCGAGCGGCCCGCCAATCGCCGAGCACGATGACATCCCGGCGACGGGCGCCCGGCCCACCACCGGCTGGGCGCCGGGCGAGGTCATCACCGACCGGCATGTCGTGGCACTGCCGGAGGACATGGCGCCGGGCGACTACCTGTTGATCGCCGCGCTCTACGATCCCGAACCGACCGCGCAGCCGCGCCTGGCGGTGACGCAGGGCGGGAGGGCGCGCGATCATGTGCGCCTCGATCGCATTCGGGTCGCGACACCCACCGGCCGAGCCGGGCGGTCGGATCTCGGCGCGGCGCCGGCTGATGAGTGGCCCGCGCGCCCTCCCGCGCCTACCATTCGCGCCGGACGAGGGTTCCCATGACCACCACCGGCACCACCAGCCCTGCAATCGAGATCGCGGCTTCGCTCGCGCTCCCCCTGCCGCCCGGCGTGCCGCCCGTCCTGGCCGGGCTCTTCGCGGGCTATGCGCGCGTCGTGGTCGAAGGCGAGTTCACCGGGGGCTTCAGCGATGCGCGCGTCCTCAAGGTTACCCCCTACCGCGACGCCGACACGCCGGAGCTGCCGACCGCGGTCAAGGTCGGCCCGGCCGATTTGATCCGCCAGGAGTACGACGCCTATGGCCGATATATTCGCGGGCGGCTGTCGGGTATTCCGGAGGTGTGGGGGGGGCTGATGTTTGGTGGGGCGGGGGCGGCGGGGGTTTTTGACCTTCTGGGGGGGGTTGGGGGGTTGGGGGGGGGGGTGGGGGGGGGGTGGGGGGGGGGGGTGGGGGGTTTTGGGGGGGGTGGGCGTGATGGTGTTGGTGGGGGT
>CAZCJG010000278.1:0-6852 GCA_964498575.1 uncultured Anaerolineales bacterium
GCTATCGGCGCGCCGGAGGCGGTGGCGGCCACCGAGGCCTCATTCACCGGCGCCTATCTGGCGCGCGTGCTCGGGGGGACGTGGCGGCCCGAGGCAGTGCACGCGTAGGCCCGCCGGGCTCAGGGCCTGGCGCGGCCCGCGACAAGGCGCGTGAGGCGGCGCGCCCGTAGAGGTGGGATTTCTGGCCTAAGGCGCCCAGTTGTGGCACACTCAAGTAATCGGCAGCTTAAGATCGCCGTCGAACCCCGCATCGATGTCGTTCTTGATTCAAGGAGCATTTCATGTTGCACCGCCTCAAGGCTTCGTTCAGCGTCGTCGTCGCGCTTACCCTTACCCTCATGCTGTTGCTCACCGCCTGTGGCGGCGACGAGGAGCCGACGCCGCTCCCGCGCGCGTACAGACCCCAACCGGTCACGGTAAGAACGCTGCCGTCACCGACCCCCGAGCCCAGCGAGACGCGCGAGCCGACCCATACGCCGGACCCGACGCGGGAAACCACCGTCAGGCAAATTCAGCTCCCGGCTGACGGGGACGAGGTGGTAGTGCAGTTCGGCCGGATCGAGAACCGGCCGTGGCAACCAGAGATTCTGGCGCAGATGACGCCCAACCTATCGCTCCAGGCAAACGGCTATATGGTCTACCAGTTCGGCGGGGGATCCAGCGCCGACGGCTGGTACCAGACTGTGCTGACGCCAACCCTGGTGACGGGCTTCGTCAAGAAGCTGGTCGACGACATCAAGGTGCTGGAGATGGCCGATAAGCTGCCGCCCCCGAAGGTCGGCTTCGCCACCAAGGCGGACGGTACACCGGACGATCCGAAGGCCTATGGGGTGATCTACGTCAAGACCGCCACCGACGAAGGCCGCTTGATCCTGACCCAGGAGCAGATCGAGAACCCCTCGGGTCCCTATGCCGCCAACCTCAAGGCGCTCCAGGACTTGATCCGGGTGATGGAGTTCTGGCGCAACACGACCGAGGGATCTCCCACGCCCGAGCAGAAGGCGGCGGCGGCGGGCGTGCTCGGCTGGTGGGCCGATCCGCGCCAGCCCTATACCCCGGGCGCGGGGCTGGCGTTCGGGACGCGCGCGCCGAGCTGGGTCCCGGCGGATGCGCCGGTGGCCGAGTGGCCGCTGGACTCGGCGCTGGACGAGGCGATCGATGCCAAGTACGGGACGGTGCCCTCGGAGCTGGCCGTAGCGGCGGAGGACGTGCCGACGCTGATCCGCGCCGGACGTGAGCAGCCGCCGTCGTTTTGGGGGTCGCTGTGGCGCATGGGCCGGGACGGCGCGCGGTATATCGTCGGCCTGCGGCCGGCCGTGCCCGGCAGCAATAACGTGGTGATCGATGATTATGCGTACACGGTCCCTCGGCAGGACGTGCAACCGCCTGCGCCGAGCGCACCCGAGTAGCCGCCGCGCGCTGCCGATGGCAAGCCGCGGGTCGGCTTGAGCATCGGGCACGGCGGATGACACCTCCGGACGCGGGTGGCCGACGACGAAGGCTCGGCGGGCACCTCGCACAAGCCGGGCATCGGATCCGCGCCCACTGGCCGGCACTGCTGGCGATGGTCGCGGCGGCCAGCCTGCTGGCGTTGTTCCTGCTCTACACTGGCGAGACCGAGCCGGTTCCCATCTATCCGGCGCTGAGCACGCCGGTAAGCGGCGCGAAGGTCGCCATGCCCCGCCTGGTCGGCGGTCCGCTGAAGCGGGCGCGCGACTTCGCCTGGCGGCAAGCGCTGGTGTTGGTCGAGGTCGAGGCGATCACACGGCGCGAGCTCGGAGAGGTGGTGGACCAGCTACCGCTCCCGGAGATGCTGATCCGTGCCGGCGACACGCTGACCGTGACGGTCAGCCTGGGTCCGGCGGGCGGCGTGCTACCCCAGGACCCGCGCGTCGGTTCGCGCGTGCCGCTGCGCCTGACGCCGATCGGTCTGGCGACGGTGGCGGTACGCGAGACCCAAGCCGCTGGCCGCACCGGAGCACGCACCGCGCCGGCGACATCGACCGCATTCCGGGCGGCAGGCGCTCCGACCGACACGCCAGTGGGTCAAGCGACGATCGCCGCCCGCGGCACCCGGGTGGCCGCACGTGCTTCCGCGGCCACCGCCACCTTCACGCCCACGTTGATTACGACGTCAACCCTGCGCGCGGCAGCGGGCACCCCCACGCTCCCTCCCAGTCCCGCTGCCCCGAGCACCCGCGAGCGACCCGAGCCGACGCGCGCGCCAGCGCCGACCCAACCGCCCGAGCCCACCTCGGCTCCCGAGCCACCGACGCCTCCCCCGCCGCCGCCGGAACCACCAACGCCCCCGCCACCGCCGCCCGGGAAAGCGAACCCCGAAGGCCGGGCGGCACAGACAGGCCAGGCCCGGTGACATCGGTCACCGGGCCTGGCCACGATCGAAAGATCCGACTCAGGCCTGCCCCGCGAGTTCGCGGGGGCGTCGAGCGCCGTTCCTAAACCGAAGCGCCCGAGGGGTAACCCGGGATCTGGTTGCGCTTGTAGGCGCTACCCGAGTAGGAAGCGATGTCGGCGAGGAGGCCGAGGCCGAGCCAGAGCCAGTCGAAGCCGTTGATCCCGCCTGGCGCAACCAGGACGAACATCAGGGTCATCCAGGGCACGAAGACGAAGCCGAGCAGTTGCCAGAGGAACGGGAAGTTGAACGACCCGAAGGCAGCGTTCCAGCGCGTGGGCTGGACCAGCCACCAGATCAGGATGCCGGCGCGGGGGCCGAGCACGACGAGCGCCATAAAGAAACAGCACATGGTTATTCTCCTCTCAAGCAGTGATTGCGGTAGAGCGAGCGACAAATGATCGCTAGGCGGCACCCGCCTTGCGCTGCTGGAAGGCGATGTAGATCATCGCGAGGCCGCCGAGGACGCCGGCCCAGGCCGCCGTCCAGATCATCGTGATGCCCATGCCGACCATGCTGTAGTTCGCGATCAGGATCAGGCCGAAGAGGATCCCCAGCCCGCCCAGGATGCCGGCACCCCAGCCGCCGCCCTTGAAAGCCAAGGCGAGCAGGATGCAGCCCTGGATCAGGCCCCACACCCCGAGCACGAGCACGAAAATGTGCGGCAACGCCAGTGCGCTGGCCTTGGGATACATCAGGATATAGCTGCCAGCCATGATGCTGACGACACCCATGAACAGTTTCCAGCCCCAGGCGGTATGGTCGACGAACATGCTGACCAGATCCAGGATGCCGGAGACCAGCCAATAGATGCCGAGGAACTCGATGAGGAGCAGGTAGGTGTTGGCCTGGGTCGACTTATCGGGCGCCCAGAGCAAGATGGCGCCGATGACCAAGGCGGCGATGCCGCCGATCAGGGTCAGCCACCACGGGCGTTGCTTGGTCTCCATGGCCATGGGTGCGGACGCAGCGGTCATGGTCTTCTTCCTCCTTGATTTGAACTGCGGTTGATGATTCTGAAGTGCGGTCGCTCCGAAAGTCGCGCCAGCCCGATTCCCCTGCGGCGCGAGCAGACGGGCCGGGATTATCAATCACGGTCGGACCGATGTCAAGCCTGGGAAGGTTCGCTCCGCGCGTGCCGGGAGATCGAAGGATGGCCTACAACAGCTCGTCGATCTCCCCCAGCTTGGCCTTGAGCTCGGCCGTCGCCTGCTCCTGAGCCTCGATCATGCGCCGGAGGTCGGCGATCCGGGCCTTGGGATCGGCCGCCTCGCCCGCGGCTGCTCCTTCTTCCTCGGCCGGCTTGCGCGGTGCGAGGAAGGTGTTGGCCAGGAAGCCGCTGAGCGTGCCGAAGAGGCCCACGCCGGCGGTCATCACGAACAAGCCGACGATGCGGCCCCAGTTGGTCACCGGATAGCGGTCGCCGTAGCCGACGGTGGTGATCGTCACATAGGTCCACCAGATCGCGTCCGAGGCGTTCTTGATGTTCGCATCGGGCGAGGTGCTTTCGGCCTTGAGCACCGACACGGAGCCGAACTCGAGCACACACAGCACCAAGAAGATCACGGTGAGCAGGGCGTTCTCGGCACGATGGTCGATGAACTCGCGCACGAGGTTGGCCGCGCCGAACTCGACGAACAGGCGGATCACCCGCCACAGGCGGAACATGCGCAGGATTTTGAGCTGCGGGAAAGGCAGGCTGGAGAGCAGGTCGGCCCAGCCGAAGCCGCGAAGGAAGTAGTCCGAGCGCGGATGGGCGCCGTACAGGCGATACAGGAAGTCGCCGAGGAAGATCGGCATCATGATCCCGTTCATGATGAGCAGCACCGTCTGCAGGTCCTCGTCGGCGACCACGGTGTAGTTCAGGACGAGATTGAGGATCGACAAGATCGACAGCGCACCGATGAACAGCTCGTAGCCGATCGCCTTGAGCTCGCGGTGCGCCCCCGTTCTACCTGCCATGGTGTGCTCCTCCGATGCTAGCCGCCTCGCGCTTGCCCGCGCGACGGACTCCCCTTCAACGGCTCAGCTCAACGGCTCAGCGTACCGCCGCGTCGTCCATACCGGCCGCCTGGAACATCAGCACGGGCCCGCCCGCCGGCATATTGAGCTGCAGCGCGCCGCCACCCGGCGGCACGCGGTAGTCCTGCGCTGCGGTGACGCTATTGATCAGCTCCTCCGAGCGCGACTCCGGCCCGCATTCCGCCAGCGTCGCCGGTCCCATCGTCACGCGGACGCCGCCGACGCTGCCGCCGTCGAAGGTGTAGCTGCCGCTGGCGCTGTTGCAGTCCGCCTGCACGCTGAGGCTGCCGTCCGGCGCATAGGTCACGGTGAACAGCGCGGGATCGGCCACCGGCGTATCCGTGCCCTCGTAGCTCGACCCGGTCCACTCCCAGACCGCATCGTGCAGGCCGGTCGCCGGCATCCCGGCGATGCGCAGGGAGGCGACGAGGCTGTCCAGGGTCGCGAGGTCCGGAACCCAGTCCGAGGTCGGCAGGGCGTTCAGCATGTGGACCTGGGCCTGAATGTAGCCTTGCGCGTCGGCGTTGAACTTCTCCTGCTCGTCGGCGGACAGCGCCGAATAGTCCGCCGGGAGCTGGGCCGTGGTCACGGGGTAGAAGAAGGCGACCAGGTATCGGCCGTTGTTGGTAAAGCCCTGGTAGACGTAGCGCAGCCCCTGGTTGGTCACCGCGTTGGCGTCTTGCGCCCAGCGCCCGACGAAACGGTAGCCGCTCTTGGACGCGCTGTCGGGGTCCGCCGCGGCGCGCCCGACCTGCACGGCGACGTCGTTGTAGCCCCCGCCGACCCCTTCCGGCGGCAGGGCCGGCATACCGCTGGTCGGCGCCGGGATGTTGATGGCCACGGTCAAGGTGTAGATCTGGCTGATCGTCGTCGTGACCATCGGGTCGCCCGCTTCGTCCCACAGTTGCTCGTAGGCGTCGACCGGGATGATGTACATGATTGGCGTGGGGGAGGGGGCGGTGGCAGGATCGCTCGCCTCGAAGTTGATCTCGATGTGCTCGGGCAAGCCCATCGGGCCGGGCGGCTGGCTGTTATCATAGGGCGTCGCCGCGACGAGGTTGGCCTCCCAGGAATAAGGCAGGCCTTGCGTGTCGATGGTGACGTCCTGGGGCTGGATCAAGGTGGTCAAGGTCGTCGCGCCACCTCCCGCTGCGGCCGCAGGGTCGACCGTGGGTGGCGCCACCTCTGCGGTCGGCTCGGGCAACGGTGTGGGCGGCAGCTCGGTTGGGGATGTGCAGGCCGCCAGGGCAAAGCTGACCAGGGCGAACACGATCGCCGTTGGCTGATGTCGCTTCGACATGGATCTCCTCCTCTTGCACGCGCGGTTGAGGGCCGACCTTCGCACGGTCATCAGGCTTTCACGCGAACCGGCCGCCGCGCGAGTATACCAAGCGGCGGAGATGGCCGTCAAACGCTATAATCATCCGCGCAAGCGTTCAGCCGGTGGTTCGCGCCCGCGGGTACGGCGCATGCGCGCGAGAGCCACCACCTGAACGCTTACTCATCCGCCACTACCCCGACCGCCGCGTCGCTCCACCATGCCGACATCTTCCCCCAGCACGATCGCCCACATCCCGCCGCCCACCGCGCTGCCGGCCTGGAGCGCGCTCGCGGTTCACTTTCAACAGGTGCGCGACCTGCACTTGCGCCAGCTTTTCGCCGAGGACCCCACCCGCGGCGAACGTCTGGCGGTCGAGGCGGCGGGGGTGTATTTGGACTACTCGAAGCACCGCGTCATGGATGAGACGCTGCGCCTGCTCGATCTGGTCGCCGAAGAAGCCGGCCTCCGAGCGCGCATCGAAGCGATGTTCGGCGGCGAGAAGATCAACACCACCGAGCAGCGCGCCGCCCTGCACGTCGCTCTGCGCGCGCCGCGCGGTGCCGTGATCCCGGTCGACGGCGTCAACGTAGTCCCGGAGGTACACGCCGAGCTGGACCACATGGCCGAGTTCGCGACGCGGGTAAGGCGGAGCGGATGGCTCGGGTACACGGGTCGGCCGATCACGAACGTCGTCAATCTCGGCATCGGCGGCTCGGATCTCGGGCCGGTGATGGCCTACGAGGCGCTGCGGCACTACAGCGATCGGGCGCTGACCTTCCGCTTCGTCTCCAACGTCGACGGCACGGACTTCAACGAGGCGGCGCGCGACCTCGACCCGGCCACGACGCTGTTTGTCGTCGCCTCGAAGACCTTCACGACGCAGGAGACGATGGCCAACGCCCGCGCCGCGCGCGCCTGGGCGCTGGCCGGGCTGGACGGCGACGAAGCGGCGATCGCCCGGCACTTCGTCGCGGTCTCGACCAACGCGGCCGAGGTGGCGGCCTTCGGCATCGACCCGGAGAATGTGTTCGGCTTCTGGGACTGGGTCGGCGGGCGCTACTCGCTGTGGTCGGCCATCGGCTTGTCGACGATGATC
>CAZCJG010000279.1:0-6844 GCA_964498575.1 uncultured Anaerolineales bacterium
ACTGGATGACCGACATGGGCTGGATGATGGGGCCCTGGCTGGTCTTCGGCTCGCTCGTCCTCGGCGCGACCAGCCTGATCTACGACGGCGCGCCGGACTATCCGGGGCCGGACCGCCTGTGGGCGCTGGCCGAGCGCCACCGCGTCACCACCCTGGGCGTGTCGCCCACCCTGATCCGCGCCCTGATCCCGCACGGCGACGCGCCGCACCAGGGCCACGACCTCTCCCACCTGCGCTACTTCGCCTCGACCGGCGAGCCCTGGAACCCCGACCCCTGGCGCTGGCTGTTCCAGAACGTCGGGCAGGGCCTGCGGCCGATCATCAACTACAGCGGGGGGACCGAGATCTCGGGCGGCATCGTGATGGGCAACCCGATCCTGCCGCTCAAGGCCTGCGCCTTCGCCGGCCCCTGCCCGGGCATGGCCGCGGACGTGGTCGACGAGCAGGGCGCGTCCGTGGTCGGCCGGGTCGGCGAGCTGGTGATCCGCGCGCCGTGGATCGGCATGACGCGCGGCTTCTGGCGCGATCCGGCGCGCTACGAGGAGACTTACTGGTCGCGCTGGCGCGACGTCTGGGTGCACGGCGACTTCGCGGCGGTCGACGCCGACGGGCTGTGGTACATCCTCGGCCGCTCGGACGACACGCTCAAGATCGCCGGCAAGCGCCTCGGCCCGGCCGAGGTGGAGTCCGTCCTGGTCGCCCATCCGGCGGTGGTCGAGGCCGCCGCCATCGGCGTGCCGCACGAGATCAAGGGCAGCGAGCTGGTGGTGTTCTGCGTGCTGGCGCCGGAGGCCGAGCCGGCGGACGCCCTGCGCGCCGAGCTGCGGCAGGTGATCGTCGACGCCCTGGGCAAGCCGCTGGCCCCCCGCGCCGTCCTCTTCGTCAGCGACCTGCCCAAGACCCGCAACGCCAAGGTGATGCGCCGCGTGATTCGCGCCGCCTACCTCGGCCAGCCCCCCGGCGACACCTCGTCGCTGGTCAACCCCGAGGCGGTCGAGGAGATCCGGCGGGCGCGCTGAGCGCCGCTGCGTTCGGCCCGTCTCGCCTTGCCCGCCCGGGTGACAAAAGCTATACTGTCTGACATTCCTACCGCGTGCACCGCATCGCGCTGCCCAGAAGGAGATGACGATGGCTTCCCCCAGGCGTGCCTCCCCCTCATCCGGTCTGGCCATGCTGATCGCCGCCGCACTTGCACTAGCGACCATGCTGCCGATCCTCCTCGCGCGTCCCGCGCAGGTCACCGCACAGGGCCCCGCCACGCCCGCGCGGCCGACCCAGCAGTTCCATCTGAGCCGCTGCACCGGCGTGGTCACGTCCAGCGTCACGGCCGACACGGTCCGGGTCTGCGACACCGTGACGACGACGGTCAAGCTCGAACCCGCCTGCCCCTACTGCCTCGGCGGCATCAGCCTCGTGTTCGTGATGCCCGAGGTGGCGATGGAGAACAGTTGGATGGCGTGGAACATCGAGATGATGCTCATCGAGGTCGACCGCTATCAGAAGGAGTACGAGCGCGACTTCGACCACGAGCTCCTGGTCCAGGCCGGCGTCGTGATCTACGACGCCGAGGTCGCGCGGACCCGACTGGCGATGACCAGCGAGCTCAGGCTGGTCAACGCCGAGGCGCGCGCGGTACGACAGGACGTGCAGGACGGCGGGCCGTACCCTGAAGCCGCGCGGACGGCGGTGCAGCTCCTGCGCTCGGCGTCGCGGACCAGCGAGGCACGCGATCTCGGCGGCCACAAAGCCTGCCTCGAGATCGTGGTCTTCTTCGGCTCGCGCGAGGGCAGCACGCTGGATCGCATCAGCTATCGAAACTTGGTGGGGCAGGCGCGGTCGATTATCGTGGCCCGCACACCTCATTTGTACGCGGGTTGCACGGCCAGTCTTACGGTCGATTATTGCGGCTTCTTCGTCTACCTGCAGCTCGACTCGCGGCTGTTCGCCACGCGCTGGGAGGGCCACCTCAAGTTCAGGAACGCGGTGGTGGTCGACCTGCGCAACAGCCGCGACGACCGGCCGGAAGAGCTGGTCCGAGACGTGGTGCTGACCCAACGCCTTCCGGCGGGCTTGAGCTACGTGCCCGGCTCGGCCATCCCTCCGCCCGCGGCGGTGATCACCGGCGGCGGCGAGACGGTGCTGCGTTGGGACTGGATTCCCTTCAGGAAGATGGAGCCCAAGACCGTGACCTACGCCGTCCGCCCGGTTCAAGAGGGCATCGCCCCCATCGAAGGCGGCTTCGACCTGGAGGACGTCAACGGGATGAAGCGCACGGTCCCCATGGCGTCCCGCCCGATCACCGTCACCGGGCTGTGCGTGACGCTGACGCCCACGCCGACCGACACGCCGACCTCGACACCGACGCCGACCCCGACCGATACGCCGACCCCGACGCCCACGGCGACCCCGACATCGACGCCGACCCCGACCCCGACGCTCAAGCCGGGCTACATGCCGATCGTGCTCAACGAGCGCCCGCCCGCGCCGCTGTACCTGCCGCTGCTCCTGATCGAGCGCTGCGAGCCCAAGCAGCAGCGGGTCGACGTGGTCCTGGTGATCGACGCCTCGACGAGCATGGCCGAGGCGACCCGCAGCGGCCGGACCAAGCTCAGCGCCGCGCAGGAGGCCGCCCGGATCTACCTCGACGAGCTGGGGCTCGCGGCCGGCGATCAGGCGGCGGTCGTCAGCTTCAACGAGCAGGCGCGGCTGGCGCAGGGGCTGATCAGCGATCGGGCGGCGCTGGAGAGCGCGCTCGCCGGCATCTCGCTGGCGCCGCTGACCTGCCTGGTCTGCGGCATCGAGGCGGCCAGCGCCGAGCTGCACGGCCCGCGGCGGCTGGCGGATCACACGCCGGTCCTCATCCTCTTGACCGACGGCCGCTCCAACCCGCGCCCGGTCGCGGAGGCCGAGGCCAGCGCGGCGAACGCCAAGGCCGGTGGCGTGGTGCTCTTCACCATCGGGATCGGCGAGGACCTGGACGCCGACGCGCTGGCGCGGATCGCCAGCCGGCCGGACTTCTTCTACCGCGCGCCGGACGCCGAGGAGCTGGGCCAGATCTACCGCGAGATCGCGGTGGCGATCCCTTGCCCGGCCGATGCCTATTGGGGAGGGCGCTGACGCGTCATCGCTTGGGAATCCGAGAGCACACTGTATAATACGGGCCATGCCCGACTGGTCCCCGCCGCCCCTGCGGATCGGGTTCAACGCCGCTTTGTTCTCACCGACGCGCGATTACCGCGCGGCCGGCGTGCATCGCTACATCGCGGCGCTGCTCGATGCCGCCGCTCGCATGGACGATCTGCGCCTAACGGTGTTCGTCCCGCCTGCCGCGCGCGCCGAGGCGAGCCGCCGTTGGCCGAACTGCGACGTGCGCGCCACGCCGAGCCTGGCCGCGCGTCCCGGTGGGCGGATCCTGTGGGAGCAGCTCGTCCTGCCCGCCATGCTGCGGCGCGCGGGGGTGGACGTCGTCCACGGCCCGGCCTACGCGCTGCCGCTGGCCTCGGCCATGCCCGCGGTGGTCACGGTGCACGATCTGTCCTTTTTCCGGCTGCCGGAGACCTTCCCGCGGGCGCAAGGAGTCTACCTGCGCGCCGCGACGCGCCGCGCGGTCCGGCGCGCGGCCGTGGTGATCGCGGTGTCCGAGTTTACCCGGCGCGAGCTGATCGACCTGGTCGGCGCGGATCCCGCGCGGGTGCTGTGCGTCCCCAACGGCTGCGACCCCGCCTGCCGGCCGCTGCCGGCGGAGGATGTGGAGGCCTGGCGCGCCGCGGCCGGCCTGCCGCGGCGGTTCATCCTGACGGTCGGGACGCTCCAGCCGCGCAAGAACCTGGGGACCCTGCTCGAAGCTTTCGCGCGGCTTTGCGCGCGGGTCGACCAGGCGCCGGACCTGGTGATCGCCGGCGCGCCGGGCTGGGGCGAGGACGACCTCGGCCGCCGGGCGGATGCGCTGGGGATCCGAGATCGCGTCCGCTTCTCCGGCTACGTCCCCGGCGAGGACCTGCCGCTGCTGTACAACGCGGCGACGGTCTTCGCCCTGCCCTCGCGCTACGAGGGCTTCGGCCTGCCGGTGGTCGAGGCGATGGCCTCGGGCACGCCGGTCGTCGTCGCCGCCGCGGGCAGCCTGCCGGAGGTCGCTGGCAGCGCCGGGGTGGCCGTCGATCCGCTGGACGCCGAGGCCTGGGCCGGCGCACTGGCGGCGCTGCTGGCCGATCCGGGCCGGCGCGCGGCGCTCGCCGCGGCGGGGCTGGAACAGGCGGCGCGCTATACCTGGGACCGCGCGGCGATCGAGACGGCGGCGGCCTATCGCCAGGCTCATCGAGGCGGAGCGGAGCACGGGCGAGCGGGGCGCGGCGCGGCGCGGCTGGTGGAGGCGCAGGATGCCTAGCACGCGCCGCGGCTTCAAGCCCTGGATCCTGCTCGCGCTGGCCGACGCGGCCGCGATCAACGTGGCTTTCTTCGCCGCGTACTGGCTGCGCTACGAGCTGCGGCTCGGCGGTCCCATCGGCGCGCACGTAAGCTACGGCGGCTACGCGCCCTGGGGCCTGGTCCTGACCCTGATCCTGCTCGTCGCCTTCCACCTGGACGGCCTGTACACCACCCGGCGCTACCGGGGTTGGATCGAGATCACCTACGCGGTGGCGGCGGCAACCTTCGTCGGGGTGGCCTTCCTGGTCGTGCTGCTCTACGGCGTGCGGCCCGAGGCCGAGTCGCGCCTGGTGCTGCCCTATGCCGCGCTGCTCAGCGTCGGCTGCGTCAGCCTGGTGCGCGGCGCCGACATCCTGCGCCATCGCCGCCGGATCCGCCGCGGCGTGGGGGTCGTCCAGACCCTGCTGGTCGGCGCCGGCGAGGTCGGGCGGGCCGTGCTGCGCAACATCATCGCCCGGCCGGACCTGGGCTATCGCGTGGCCGGCTTCCTGGACGACAACCCGTCCAAGCAGGCGCGCGCCATCGGCCGCTTCCGTCCGCTCGGGGGGACGGTCGACTTGGCGCGGGTGCTGGCGGCCACGCCGGTCGACCTGGTGATCATCACCCTGCCCTGGCGTTCGCGCGACCGCATCATCCGCCTGGTCGAGGTCTGCGAGGCGGCCGGCGTGCGGGTGCGCATCGTCCCCGACCTGTTCCAGATGAGCCTCAACCGGGTCGACCTGGACTCGCTGGGCGGCATCCCGCTGATCGCCGTGCGCGAGCCGGCGCTGAAGGGCTGGAGCTTTCGGACCAAGCGCGGGCTGGACCTCGCCTTGTCGCTGCTGTTCCTGGTCCTCTTGGCGCCGCTGGTAGCCGTGATCGCCATCGCGATAAGGCTGGACTCGCGCGGGCCGGTGATCTTCCTCCAACAGCGGGTGGGGCGCGACGGGTGGCTCTTCAAGTGCTACAAGTTCCGCTCGATGGTCGACGGCGCCGACGAGGGGCGCGCCGATCTCTGGGACCGGAACGAGGCGACCGGGCCGATCTTCAAGATGCGCTCCGACCCGCGCATCACGCGCGTGGGGCGGGTGCTGCGCCGCCTGAGCCTGGACGAGCTGCCCCAGCTCTGGAACGTGCTCCGCGGCGACATGAGCCTGGTCGGCCCGCGCCCGCCGATGCCCTGCGAGGTCGAAGGCTACGCCGACTGGCACCGCCGGCGCCTCGAGGTCGCGCCGGGCCTGACCGGCCTGTGGCAGGTCAGCGGCCGCTCCGACCTGACCTTCGACGAGATGGTGATGCTGGACCTGTTCTACGCCGAGAACTGGTCGCTGGGCCTCGACCTCAACATCCTGCTGCGAACGGTGCCGAGCGTCTTGCGCGGGACCGGGGCATATTGAGCCTCGCCGGCGCGGCGGGCTTGGTTTCGGGAGACCTGGACGACATGCCGATCTACGAGTACGTCTGCAACGACTGCGGCTACGATTTCGAGCGCTTGCAGTCCTTCAGCGACGCGCCGCTCGAGAGTTGCCCGGAGTGCGACGGCCGCGTGCGCCGTGTGATCTCGGCGGCCGGGGTGATCTTCAAGGGCTCAGGCTGGTACGTCACCGACAGCCGGCGCCAGATCGCCGGCAAGCCCAACGGCAAGGGCGGCGAGAAGGGCGAGAAGAAAGAGGAGCCGAAAGGCGAGCCGAAGGACGCCGGCGGAGGCGAGGCGAAGGCGGGGGAGGCCCCGTCGCCACCTCCCGAGACCAAGACGACCGCGTAGGGGCAGGCACAAGGCCTGCCCCCCCCTACATCTGGAAGGTCCCCGTCACGGGCGTCACCTTGTAGCGGAAGTCGGTGACGAAGCGCTCGAGCTCGCGCAGCAGCTCCTGCCATTCGTCGCCGCGCAGGGCGCGGTGGATCACCTCTTCGTCCTCGGTCACCCATCCGACGGATACCTGGGGAGCATCGCCGTACAGGGTGTACCACGAGTCCATCGGATGCAGCCCCATCTTCATCAGGCGCGGCACGAACTCGCGGGCGTTGAACTCGATATACGCCCGCTCCTGGCCGGGGATGATGTTCCAGGTCATGAGCAACTTGGTGAGCTGCATGGCGGCCTCCAACCGCAGCGGACGCCGGCGCGCCCTGCATGATCGGCGAGCGATCATAGCACAGTGCCCGGCACCTGCCAAAGCCCCGCAGGGCAATGGCGTCCTGGGCGGCTGAAGTATTCTGAAGGGGAGCCGGGACAGCGCCGGCCCCTGGATGGGTTCTCTTAGCCGCCTGGAAAGCGGCTGCCCAGACGGACCTGCGCTCCCGGACCCCGCAGCGTCATCGCCTCGCCTCTTCTATCGCTACCGCCCGCCCCAAAACGCCCCCGCCGGGCAAGGCAGCGCCACCGCGATCTGCGCGTAGATCCCCGCCAGGTCCTCCGCCGCCGGCGCAGGGTAGTAGC
>CAZCJG010000280.1:0-6762 GCA_964498575.1 uncultured Anaerolineales bacterium
CGCGCGCGCGCTATCTTGTGTGTGCCCGTGATCGGGCTGACAGGCGACCTCGCCAAATGGCTCGGCTCCCCGGCCGGCGTGCTCGGGCGCCGGCGCCGGCGCCCGCCGGCTTGGCGGCCGGAGCCCGGGATGGGGAGGATCTGAGGTGGCCGGGTCGCGGACCCTCGTGCCGCGCTATCTCGCCGGGCTGGGGATCATCGCGACGATCGCGTTCGCCATTCCTGGTCTCACGACCCGGACGAACCGCCCCGAAGCCGTCCGCGCCCAAGCACCCACCGCGACACCGAGCCCGACGCCCAGCGCGGCACAAACCGACACCCCGACGCCCGCCCCGCCGCCGATCATCGCCGGGCACTGGTCGATCACCCGCACTTGGTATCGGCAATGCCCCGCGTGCAGCCGCGTGGTGACGCTGACCACGCCGTGGGTGATCACCCAGAACGGCGGCGAGGTGCGGGTGGACCGCGGTCCGCGGGGGTTGGTGCTGGGCGACGGGGCGGGCGGCAGCTACCTCGACCTGGACGGCTTCGAGTCCAGCGGCCCGCTCACCTTGCGCTTCTGGTATGCCACGCTGCGCGTCAGCCCGGACGGGAACCTGTTCGAAGGCGGCTTCAACGGCTCCGAGGTCCTGCAAAACCCCTGCGGCGAGCGCCCGCCCAGCGTCACCTGCTTCGCGTCGAGCGGCTGGCTCCGCGCCCAACGGATCGAGCCGCTCGCGACGGCGACGCCCTTCCCCGGCCTCCCAACACCGCCAGGGCCTCCGACGCCGCCCGGCCCCCCGACACCGCCAGGGTCTTCGACGCCGCCCCCCAACCCCACGGCGGTGCCGCCCGCGCCGACCCCCGGCGCTACCGAGACGCCCCAGGGGGTCACGACACCGACATCGTTGGCCGCGTCGACAGCGACCCACACGACCACAGCCACGGGGACGGCGTCCCCTCCGCCGTCCCTATCATCGACAAGCCCATCGCCGCCGACCGCCACGGCCACCGCGACACCGCCGCTGCCGGCGCGGCGGTTCATGCCGTGGGCAGGTGGGTGATCAGGTGCCAGGCCCGCGGCCTACGGAATCCACAGCCACTGGCCGGCGACGATGTAGTTGGCGTTGGTGATGCCGTTGGCCTGCTGGATCGACGCCACGGTGGTGCAGTAGCGCTGGGCGATGCGGTAGAGCGTGTCGCCATACTGCACTTGGTACCAGGTCGGCCGCGCCTGGCAGGTGCCGGGTCCGCCGGACGCGTAGGGCGCTAGAAGCTGGGTGCCGTTTTGGCTGTACTCCGCCGCCCAGCCGGGCGTGGTCCAGGGCGGCACGACGTTGTACCAGCGCATGCCGTACGCGTCGACCTGCGGGCCCTGGAGCACCTGCATGATGCTGCCATAAGGGGCGACGCCGTAGATCGCCGCATACAGGTTGGGCTGGGCGCGGATGTTGACCCCGCCGGCGCTCACCACGCGCACGCTGCCGTAGCCCGAGCCGGTGCCGCCGCCCGTCCCGCTACCGCTGGAGCAGACGACCAGCACCTGGCCGGGGTAGATGTAACCCGCCGGGCTGAGACCGTTGCGGGCGATCAGCGCGTACGGCGAATCGCCGTAGGTGCGGGCGATTTGCCAGACCCAGTCGCCGGGCTGGACGGTGTAGTTGAAGCAGCCCGCTTGCGCGACCGGCGCCCGGGCCGGAGCGGCGTGGGCCGGGCGGACGTCCGCCGCAAGCCAGAGCGACAGGCCGCACAGCAGCGCGGCGATCAGCGACGATTGAAGCTTTAGACGTTCCATGGCAACGACTCCCTCCTTTGCTTGCCCCCGGTGTGGGTGGCGATGGGTGACGATAGGCGACGACAACGATGGAACGACGGCCGAGCTTATGCGTGGGTGATCTGCTGTGGGTTCATCACCCTCCGTTGCCGCGGATGGCGATCTCGATCTCGGCGCCGGTCGGGCCGGTCGGGATGTCGACCGGGCCCGGCAGCACCTCGTCGATGAGGCCGTACTCCCTGGCTTCCTTGGCGGTCATGTAGTAGTCGCGCTCGAAGTCATGGGCGACCCGATCGACGGGCTGGCCGGTGTGGTGGGCCAGGATGTGGTGGATCTTGCGATGCAGGCGCAAGAGCTCGCGCGCCTGGATCTCAACGTCCTGGGCGTAGCCGCGGCTGCCGCCACCGGCGGGGTGCATGTGGACGGTGGAGTTCGGCAGGGCGGTGCGCTTGCCCTTGGCGCCGCCGGCGAGCAGCACCGTGGCCATCGACGCGGTCGAGCCGACGGCGATCGTGCGGACGCTGGCGCGCACGAGCTGCATCGTGTCGTAAATCGCCAGGCCGCTGTAGACGATGCCGCCGGGCGAGTTGATGTACAGCGAAATGTCCTTGTTGGGGTCCTCCCGGTCCAGGAACAGCATCTGGGCGACGATCAGGTTGGCGATCTGGTCGTCGATCGGCGTGCCGAGGAAGATGATGCGCTCCTTGAGCAGCAGGCTGTAGATGTCGTAGGCCCGCTCGCCACGGCCGGTGTTCTCGATCACCATCGGCACGATGGCGCTGGGGAGGTCGCTTCGGTCAAACATGCGGGTTCCTTTCGGTGGCATGAGGGGGGTGGGCATCGAATGCGATGAGGCCGGCCAATTCTAGCCCGGCCTTGCCGCGGTTCAAATTACAGCAGGCGCCGCTCCAACCTATCTCATGCGATATCTAACGATCATCTATAACGCGTCGGTGGTCATCACCACCCCTGCCGGCGCTACACGACGAACAGCAGCAGCGTCTTGAGATAGCGCCCTTCGGCGAAGCCCGGCAGGGTGGGGTGATCCGGCCCCGCCCCCCCGCTCTCCAGAATGCGAACGTCCCGCCGCGCATCCACCGCCGCGGCGCCGACCGCCTCGCGGAGCTGCTCCGCCGTGACGTGGCTCGAACAGCTCGCGGTGAAGAGCAGTCCGCCGGGCGCCACCCGCACCAGCGCCAGCGCGTTCAGCTTGCGGTAGCTCGCCAGCGCCGTCGCCAGCGCCGCTTTCGAGGGCGCCATGCTCGGCGGGTCGACCACGACGAGATCGAAGAGGTCAGGGCACTCCTTGAGGAAGGCGAAGGCATCGGCGGCGGCGAAGCGAAAGCCGGGCGCGCCGGCATCCCGCCCGCCCGGATCCTCCCAGTCGGGACCCTGGACCTCCGCCTCCCACCCATTCAGCGCGACGTTGCGCCGCGCTGCGTCGATTGCCGGCCGGCTGATGTCCACGCTGGTCACCGCCACCGCCCCGCCGGCGGCCGCGGCGACCGAGAAGCCGCCGGTGAAGGCGAACAGGTTGAGCACGCGCCGGCCCGCCGCCAGCGCCCGGATGCGCCGGCGGTTCTCGCGCTGGTCCAGGTAGAAGCCGGTCTTGTGCCCGCGCGCGACGTCGACCTCGAAGCAGAGGCCGTGCTCGTGGATGATCAGCGGACCCTCGAGCGGCGGTCCCGCGAGCGATCGCGGCGCCGCGCCCCAATCCCCGGACGGCCGCCCCCGCGGGCGGAGCACGACGCGGCGGAGGCCGGCGGTGGCATCCAGGATCGCCCGCGTCAGGTCGTCGAGACGCGGCTCGAGCGCCAAGCTGTCGAGCTGGATCACCGCGGTGTCGGCGTAGACGTCGCAGACGACGCCCGGCAGCCGGTCGCCCTCGCCGTGCAACAGGCGGTAGGCGTCGGTCGTGCGCGCGTCGATCACCGCGCGCCGCAGATCGCGCGCGGCGCCCACGCGCCGGCGGATCAGGTCGCCGTCGACCCCTTCCGCCGGGTCCAGCGTCCACACTCGCACCGCCAGCGGCGAGCCGGCGTCGAAGAGGCCGCGCGCGACGAAGCGCCCCTGGCGGTCGGCGATGTCGACCGTTTGGCCGGTCGTCAGCCCGGCAGGGACGGCCAGGGCGTCGGCGAAGAGCCAGGGATGGCCGGCTCGGATGGCCTGGCTGAGGTTCTTGCGCAAGGTGAGGGTGGGATGTTGGGTCATGGGCGCTGGACCAGGTTGCGGCGGTGATGGATAGGGCTGATATAATGGCACGACTCCGCCCCAGGAGGCACGAATGGTCAACCTGCAGGCCACCGTCATAACTTCGGCCACCGGCCCGGCGAATGGAATTCGCGGCTAAGGGCCTTCGGCCGAGCGTCGGCCTTCGCCGACTTGGGCTTTCGAGAGATCGTGCGTTAAGTTGTCGCCGCAGGGCGACATTCGGCGGCTCCGCCGCCCCTAGCCGCGGTTTCCAACCGCCGGGCCGGTGGCCGAAGTTATGACGGTGGTCAACCTGCACATCCAGGCTCAGCCCGAGCATGTCCTCGCCTGCTGCGAGCGGCGCGGCCTTACGGTGCGCGGCGAGAGCTGGCTCAAGGGCCGGCGCGGGTCCCGGCACTGGCATGTCGGCTTGCCGGGCCGGGCCGGGACGCTGGAGGTCACCGCCGCGGGCGAGGCGGCCGAGCTCAAGGTCGCCGCCAACCGCGACGCCGGCTGGGCGGCCGCCCTGGCGCGCCGGATCGAGCGCGAGGTCGCCGACGCGGCGGCGAGCGCGGCCGGCCGCGTCGTTCCGGTCCGCCCGCGCGTGCTGCTGGTGATCCACAACCCGCCCGTCGCCTCCGCGGGCGGCCGGCGGCTGACCGAGATCTTCGGCTGGCACGATCCCGACGCGCTGGCGCGGCAGTACGTCGCGGACCTGGCGGCGGCGAGCCACGGCTACCTGAGCTACGAGATCGTCGAGCGGGTCCAGGCGGACGAATTCCCGGTGAAGCGGGACGGCTTCCGCTACACCCCCGAAAGCTACCTCGCCGCCTGGCGCCGGCGGGACTTCCACCAGCCGGACGCCATCGACTACCCCGCGCAGGTCGCGGCCTTCGACCTGGCCGGCCGCTACGAGCGCGGCGAGATCGACGAGGCCTGGTTCATGTCCTTCCCCTACTCCGGCGACTGGGAGTCGACGATGGTCGGCCGCGGCGCCTTCTGGTGCAACTCGCCGCCGGTGGCCGGGACCGAGCGCTGCGCCGGGCGCTTCGTGATCATGGCCTTCAACTACGAGCGCGAGGTCGGCTGCATGTTGGAGAACTTTGGCCACCGAACCGAGTCGATCCTCGAGCGCGTCTACCAGCGCCACGCGCCGGACCGCAACCTGTGGCGGCGCTTCATCCGCTACGACCAGGCCGCGCCCGGCCGCGCCGAATGCGGCAACGTCCACTTCGCGCCCAACAGCCTGCGCGACTACGACTGGGGCAACCCGCGCGTGGTGCCGAGCTGCTGCGACGACTGGCTCGGCTTCCCGGACCTGCCCGGCCGCGCGCGCCCGGTGGCTAGCGCCGAATGGGGCGGCGGCGACATGCGCGCCCACCATCTGTGGTGGCTCGGCCACCTGCCCCACGTCGCCGGCGAGACCGACGGCGTGCGCCACAACTGGTGGGAGTATGTGGTGGACCCGAACCGGGTGGGGTAGCGTCAGGCGGGGGAGCGAGTGAAGGCGAGCCCGCCAGGGCGATTAGGGGAGGGCTTCCTCCTCGAACAGCGGCTCCCCCCGTGCGAAGCGGCTGGCGATCTGGTAGGTCTGGCCCTGGGCGCGCATCGTCGGGGCGTGCGCGGCCAGGTAGCGGGCCGCGGCGACGAGGATGTGCATGCCCTCGGCCGTGCCACGGCGCATGCCGTGCTGCCGGAATGCCGCCTCGACCGCCTGGATGGTGTGGAAGTTGCGGTCCTCGCGCAGAAGGAGCCGGCCGAGCTGCGCCAGGAGCTGATCCGGCCCGCCGCCGTCATGCAGGTAGCGCGCGACCGCATCGGCGGCTTCGGTCACGCGGTGCTGCTGGTTGAGCAGGCCGGGTAGCGCGGCGAGAATCGCCTCGGCGTCCCCGGACGCGCCCGCGTTCCCGACGGGTTGCGCGCCCGCGGCTGCCCGCCCGGACCCGGCGCCATCGCGGCCGCCTGGATCGGGCAGGCGGACGGGCGGCACGTTCAGGAAGCGGTCGAGGTAGACGCTGGCCGCCGCGTCGAACACGCCGCGCAGCAGCTCGATCGACGGCGCGCGGCGCAGGCCCTGGTGGACCGCGTTGGCGAAGGTGAAGGTGTGCAGCGCGGTATCCCAGTCGGTAAACTCGTTGCTCTCCGGGAACTGCGCAATCCGCCGCGCCGCGGCGTAGGCGAGCGTCGCGGCGAGGTCCTCGGCGCGGCCGCCGGCGCGCAAGGCCGCGAGCAGGGCGTCCGTGATCGCGGCCGGATCCTCGCCGAGCAGCACGTCGACCAGCTCGCTTTCAGCCCGCGATGCGGCCGGGTCGGACGAGCTTCCCGCGTCTCTCATCCGCGCCCCCGCCGCCACCGCTTCGGGCAATCGCTCAAACGCCGCGTGGAGCAGGTCGACCAGGTCGACCGGATGGCGCCAGGCGTTGGACTCCTCCATGCGGGTGGCGTGGGCATAGCCCTGGCTCAGGCTGCCCAGGACGATCGGGGCGCGCTCCCACCCGGCCAGGTCCAGGGCCTCTAGCGCCTTGTTGGTGAAGTCCAGGCTATGCCCGCCGTCGATGAAGCGGTGGTCGGTCGCCGCGGCGAAGAGCAGGTCGGCGACCTGGCGCGGGCCGACGCCGGCGGCCAGGGCGGAGACCAGGCAGCGCTCCGCGCCCTCGGCGTCGCGCACTTCGACGAGCTGGCGGAACCAGCGCCGCAGCACCGCCGGGTCGCGCGGCGCGCGAGGCAGGGGGTCGAGCGGGAAGCGCGGCGGCGCGCCCTCGGTGTCGGCCGCCACCGCGGCCAGGCCGTGATACAGCGCGCGCGGCCGCTCGGCCGGGT
>CAZCJG010000281.1:0-6745 GCA_964498575.1 uncultured Anaerolineales bacterium
CGCGGCGACGTGGCGGCGGTGAAGGCGGCGGTGGAAGCCGGCGCGCGCGGCGCCGAGCGCGTCGGCGAGGTCGTCTCGACCCATGTCATCGCCCGTCCGCATCCCAACGTCGACGCGGTGCTGCCGCTGGGGCGGGGTCCCGAGGGTGAGGCCTAGGCGACGCGCGGCGCCGGCCTTCGCGCTGGCGCCGGCCCTCGCTCTGGCGCTGGCCGCCCTCGTCACCGCGCTCGCCGCGTTGCCGGTGCCGGCGGGGCGGGCGGGATCGACCGAGCGCGCCTTTGCTCAGGGGACGACCCTGCCGGTGACGATCGGCCATCGCCTGTTTCTGATCGACGCCGCGGAGCCGGTCGGTGCTTATCGCCAGCCGGACGGCGTGGCGGTCGATTCGACGAGCGGCACGGTCTACGTGGTCGACACGGCCAATCACCGGATCACCGCGCACGGTCCGCGCGGCGAGATCCGCGCCGTGATCGGCGGCCGCGGGCGAGCGCCGGGGCTGCTGCTGGACCCGCTCGGCGTCGACGTCGCGCCCGACGGCTCGATTTACGTCGCCGACGCCGGCAACTTCCGCGTGCAACGCTTCGACCCGAACGGCCGCCTGCTGGGCGCCTGGGGCCGCCGCGGCGACAGTCGCGAGGGCGGTGCGTTCGGCGGGCGCGGCCCGGTCGACGTGGCGGTGGCGCCGGACGGCTCGGTGTACGTGGCGGACGACGGCCGGGAGCAGATCCAGAAGTTCTCGGCGGAGGGCGTGTTCGAGCGGGCGTGGTGGTTGTCGGACTGCAATCCGACGGCTGGCGCGCGCGTTGGCCCTCACCCCCCGGCCCCCTCTCCCAGAACGGCTGGGAGAGGGGGAGTCACGTGGACGGGTGGGGTGCTGGTTGAGCCGAGTGTCTTGGGCCACCGCTTTTCCACGCTGGCCCCGACCGCCCCCATGACGTCGGTGGGCTACGTCGACACGGTGCTGGCGGCGGCGAGTGACGGCACCGTGTATGCCGGTACCTACTATGCCATCGGGCGTTACAGTCCCGACGGGCGCTGCCTCGGCCGGTTCGGCGGCGAGGGCATCGGTCCTGGCCGCTTTGGCGCACCGGGTCCGTTCGGCATGGCGGTGGGGCCGGATGGGGACGTCTACGTGTCGGATGGCGAGTGGGGCCGCGTGCAGCGCTTCGGGCCGCAAGGGGATTTCCGCGGCTTGTGGAATGTGTCCGGCGGCCAGCCGCGCGACCTGGCCTTCGCCCCGGACGGCACGCTGTATCTCGCCCAGGTCGACCGCGCGACGTGGGGCGGGCAGCCCGGCCGGGTGCTGCGGATGACGCGCGAGGGGCACGTCCTCGAGCACTGGGGCCGCGCGAGCGACGCGCCGCGCGATGCCGACACGCCGCGCGGGATCGCGGTGCAGCCGGATGGCACGGTGTGGGTGGCCGCCGGAGACCGGCTGCTGGGCTACACGCCGGAGGGCGCCTACCTCGGCGCGCTGGGCGCGGCGGGCAGCGCGCCGGGCCGCATGGCGGGTGCGGGCGGCCTGGTCGTCGGGGCCACGGGCGAGCTCTGGCTCACCGAGTCCGCCAACCATCGCGTGCAAGCCTTCGACGCGGCCGGCCGGTCCGAGTTCGACTGGGGCGGTGCCGGCGCCGGACGGGGACAGCTCCGCGAGCCCACCGATCTGGCTATCTTGCGGCATGACTGGCTGCACGGCTGGCTGCTGGTCGCCGAGGCCGGCAATCATCGCCTCACCTTCTTCCAGCGCAGCGGCGTCTGGCTCGGCGACCTGGGCAGCCGGGGCAGCGGCTCCGGTCAGCTCGACACCCCGACCGGCATCGCACCGACCACCGAGGGCTATTGGGTGGCGGATAGCGGCAACCACCGCCTGGTGTTCTTCGATCGTTCCGACAACTCCCGCGCGGTGGGCGGCTTCGGCGACGGGCCGGGGCAGCTCGACCATCCGCACGACGTGGCGGCCGGCGCGGGCGGCGAGCTATTCGTGGCGGACACCGGCAATCACCGGGTACAGGTCTTCGACGCTCGCGGCACTCCGCTGCGCCGATGGGGCGGGCCTGGAAGCGCGGCGGGGCGCTTCCAGGCACCGGAGAGCCTGGCGGTGGCGCCCGGCGGCGACATCTTCGTCGCGGACACCGGCAATCGGCGCGTCCAGCGCTTCCGGCCCGACGGCACGCTCATCGCCCACTGGCCGACGCTGGGCTGGGGGCGGGACAGCTTGCGCGACGCCGCGGGAGAGTACGGTCCGATGTTCGACCTCGCGGGAGGTCCGGACGGGCGGATCTTCGTCGCGCACAACTCGACGGGCGTGATCCAGCGCTTCGGGCCGGACGGTGTCTTCGAGACCGCATGGGATATCGACGATCCAGCGGGCGGCGCCGCCCGGCCGGACGCGATCGCGGTAGCGGTGGCGCAAGACGGACGGGTGTTCGCCCTGGCCACGCACAGGGTGGGCGCCATGGCCGTGAGGAGCGTGTTCGTCTACCGCGGCGACGGGACGCCGATCACGTCCTGGCCCGCGGTCGGGGGCGGCACCGAGGAAGAGCGCTGGCCCCGTGACCTGGCGATCGGGCCGAGCGGCGATGTGTACGTGTTGTTCGGGGACTCGCGCAACCCGCGCGTCTGGCGATATGCCGCCGACGGCACCGGTCTGGGCAGTTGGCGGCTCAGCGGCGGGGACACCGGCAACATGTCGCCGCGCTCGATCGAGGTCGGTCTCGACGGCAGCGTGTACACGGTGGACGAGTACGGCCATACCGTCGAACGCTACGATGCGACGGGACGGCCGCTGGATCGCTGGTCGACCCGCGAAACCCGGCCGCCGGCGCTGGCCCCCTACCCGCTCGGCATCGCGGTGGCGCCGGACGGCACGGTCTACGTCAGCCTCCATGAGGAACGCGACTTGCGGGTCTACGGGCCCGACGGCAGCCCGCGCGGCTTCCTGGCCACGCCCGGCGGCTGCGACGGGGCGGTCGAGGAGACCGAGAGCAGCGAGCACTCCCGCGCTTACTACCGCCGCCGCCTGGCCATGCGGCCGGATGGCAGCCTGCTCGTCGCCTGGGCGACGGGCTGCGTGGAGGTTTACGCGACCGCGCCACGCTCCATCGCCGACTGGCGCATCGAGCGCTACGCCAACCCGCACCTGGCCGAAAGCCCGGCCGTCGTCGAACAAGCGCCGGCGCTCGACCACAACTGGGGCGGCGGCCCGCCCGATCCCCGCCTGCCGCCGCGCGGCTTCTCGGCGCGCGCCGAGAAGCGCTTCACGCTGGGCGAACCGCGCCGGTGGGAGATCGACGTCGCCTCGCGCGGCGGCTTGCGCCTGTGGGTGGACGACACGCTGGAGATCGACGCGTGGGACCGGGCGGCGGTCACCCTGACCCGGAGCATCGAGCTGGCGGCCGGGCAGCACCGGATTCTCGCCCAGCACCGCGACGATGCGGGCCGGGCCGCGCTCAAGGTTGCCGAGCGCTTCATCCCGGAGCTCGCCACACCGACCGCGGCCGCTGCGCCTTCGGCGACGGCCAGCGGCACGCGGGCTGCACCGACGGTTGATGCGGGGCGCTGGCCGCACCTATTTCTGCCGAGGGTTTGGAAGCGGGGGTTGCCATGAGGGCTTGGTGTGGACGTGGGGGGCACTCATGTTGATCGGCTTGGTTACGGGTACGCTTGTCGCCAGCCGCAAGGAAGCGTCGCTGGAGGGGCTCAAGCTGCTTGTCGTGCGGCGCGTCGATGTCGACGGGAAGGCGCTCGATGAATATGTCGTCGCGGTCGATGCGGTCGGCGCGGGTATGGGCGAGGTCGTGCTCTATGCCACCGGCAGCTCGGCGCGGCAGACCGTCGCGACCGACGGGCGGCCGTGCGACGCGGTGGTGATGGCGATCGTCGACACCTGGGAGGTTGGGGGGGAGGCGCGGTATCGCAAGTCCCCGGCGGATGGGGAATGGGCGAGCTGAGTCCCGGCGAAGTCCGGGCGGTCATCGAGCGGACGAGGGCGCGGTTGGGAGCTGGGAGCGCCGGCGTCCCGCCGGCTCCTGCAACATCGGACCAGCCGACGGCAAACGCGGGCAGCATTGCCGGCGGGACGCCGGCGCTCCCAGGCGGCCGCCCGCGCCCATCCGCGCCCAGCGGCATCTTCCCCACCATCGACGCCGCGGTGGAGGCGGCCTGGGAAGCCTATCTGGCCTACCACGCGCAGGGACTCGACATTCGCCACGCGGTGATCGACGCGATCCGCGCCGAGATGCGGACCCACGCGCGCGCGCTGGCTGAGATGGCGCAGCAGGAGACGGGACTGGGGCGGGCCCAGGACAAGACGAGAAAGAATCTGCTGGTCACCGAGCGGACGCCCGGGCCGGAGGACCTGGCGCCCGAGACGCGCACCGGGGACCATGGGATGGTGATCATCGAGCGCGCGCCCTACGGCCTCATCGCGGCGATCACGCCGACGACCAATCCGACGGCGACGATCATCAACAACGCGATCGCGATCGTCGCCGCGGGCAACGCCGTGGTGTTCAACGTCCACCCCAACGCCAAGCGGGTCTCCGCCGAGGCGGTGCGGCTGATCAACCGGGCGATCGTTTCCGCCGGCGGACCGCCGAACCTGGTCACGGCGATCCCCGAGCCGACCATCGCGACCGCCCAGGCGCTGATGCGCCACCCGCGGGTACGGGTCCTCCTGGTCACCGGCGGGCCCGGCGTGGTGCGCGAGGCGCTGGCGACCGACAAGAAGGTGATCGCCGCGGGGCCCGGCAATCCCCCGGTGGTGGTCGACGCGACGGCCGACATCGAGCTGGCGGCGCGCGGCATCGTCACCGGGGCGTCGTTCGACAACAACGTGATCTGCACCGACGAGAAGGAGGTCTTCGCCGTCGCCTCGGTCGCCGACGCGCTGCTGCGGGCGATGGTCAAGTGCGGCGCCTACCTGCTCAAGGAATACCAGCTCCGTCAGGTCGAGCGGCTGATCTTCAGCGAGCTCGGGCCGCCGGGCAAGCCCGGCAAGATCAACCCGGCCTGGATCGGGCAGGACGCCGCGCGCATCCTCGCCCAAATCGGCGTGCGCGTGGGTGACGAGGTGCGGCTGGTGGTGGCGGACGTGCCGTTGGAACACAGCCTGGTCTGGACCGAGCAAATGCTGCCGGTGCTGCCGGTGGTGCGTGTCCCCGACGTCGACGCCGCGATCGACCTGGCGATCCGCGCCGAGCACCGCTTCGGGCATACCGCGTCGATCTACTCGCGCGACGTCGACGCGATCACGCGGATGGCGCGGGCGATCAACGTCAGCATCTTCGTCGCCAACGGCCCGAACACCGCCGGCCTGGGCGAGGGCGGCGAGGGCTTCACATCCTTCTCCATCGCCAGCCCCACCGGCGAAGGCATGACCCGCCCGCGCACCTTCACGCGCGAGCGGCGGCTGACCCTGGTCGGCGCGCTGCGGGTGGTCTGAGGGTCTGACCCCATGACCGGCCCCGCCCTCGCCCTGCTCGAGTTCGGCACCGTCACCGCCGGCATCCGCGCCGCCGACGCGATGGTCAAGCGCGCGCCGCTGGAGCGCCTGGCCGCCGGCACGGTCCAGCCCGGCCGCTACCTCGTCCTGGTCAGCGGCGATGTCGCCTGCGTCGAGGAAGCGGTGGCGGCGGGGAGGGATTCGGGAGCGGGCGCGCTCATCGACGACGTCCTCCTGCCGCAGGTTCACCCGGACGTGGTCGCCGCCCTGACCGGCGCGCGCAAGCTCGATCGCATGGAGGCTCTGGGCGTCGTCGAGACCCGCACCGTCGCCGCGATCCTCGGCGCCGCGGACGCCGGGGTGAAGGCGGCGGAGGTCGCGCTGGTCGAGGTGCGCCTGGCCGACGGCCTGCACGGCAAGGGCTATGCCCTGTTCGGCGGCCCGGTCGCCGATGTCCAGGCGGCCGTCGATCATGCCGTGGCCAGCCTTCGACCGCCGGACACGCTGGTCGATTGCACCGTGATCGCCCAAGTGCATGGCGAGATGCTGGCCAACCTGGCCCTTGGGGCACGGTTCACGACGTTGATCGGGGCGAAGCCGTCCGGCGACGATCCGAGCCGCGGCGAGCCGCACGCGTCCGTGTCGGATCGCGCGGACTGAGGATCGCCGACCATGCAGCTCGCGCGCGTCGTCGGCACCGTCGTCGCCACGGTCAAGGCCGAGGGACTGGAGGGCTTGCGCTTCCTGATCGTACAGCCGCTGGACCGCGGGCAGGCGCCGGTCGGCCGGCCGGTGGTCGCGGTGGATGCGGTGGCGATGGCGGGGCCGGGCGAGCTGGTCTATGTCGTCGCCAGCCGGGAGGCGGCGCTGGCCTGCCCGGAGCCTTTCGTGCCGGTGGATCACGCGATCGTCGGGATCATCGACGCGGTCGAGCAGGCACGGCCTGTTGCGGTGGAGCCGGTGCGGCTTGGCCCGGCGGAGCCATCGCCATGAAAATCGCCCGCGTCGTCGGCACCGTGGTCGCGACGATCCAGGCGCCGGTGTTCGAGGGGCGCCGGCTGCTCTTGTGCGCGCTGCTGGGCGCGGCGGGTGAACCGCTCGCCGACCCGCGCGCGTACACCATCGCCGTCGACACGGTCGGCGCGGGCGCGGGCGAGACCGTGCTGATCCTCGACGAAGGCAACTCCGCGCGGCAAGTCATCGGCCGCCCTGGCGCGCCGATCCGGGCGGTGGTGGTGGCGATCGTCAACACGATAGCGGTGGGCGAAACGGACGCGGTGACGGGCTAGCGGCGACGGTTCT
>CAZCJG010000282.1:0-6715 GCA_964498575.1 uncultured Anaerolineales bacterium
TGATACGATCCAGAGGTCTTGACATTGCCTCCGATTCCTTAACTTGTGACCGTATGCGTAAGGATGGCAATGGCATGATCGATGAGATGGAGTTCAGGGTGACCGAGGGCGGAACCCCATGAGTAGGGATCGTCGCGGCCTGGGCCAGGGCCTGGATGCCCTTTTGCGCAGCACCGAGGTCGAGGTGGCGGTTCAAGACCCGCCGGTCTCCGAGCAGACCGCCGCGCGCGCCGCGCCCGGCCCGCTGCCGGGCGGCATGCGCGAGATGGCGATCGACGACCTGCGTCCCAACCCCTTCCAACCGCGCCAGTCGATGGACAGCGCGGCGCTGGGCGAGCTGGCCGACTCGATCCGCGTCCACGGCCTGATCCAGCCGCTTCTGGTCACGCCGGATGGCGACGGTTATTGCCTGATCGCCGGCGAGCGGCGCTGGCAAGCGGCGCGGCTGGCCGGCTTGACCCACGTGCCGGTCGTCGTCCGCGCGGCGGAGCCCCAGGAGATGCTGGACCTCGCGATCATCAAGAACGTCCAGCGCGCCGATCTAGGGCCGATCGAGATGGCCGAAGCCTACCGCCGCCTGATCCGCGACTTCGGGCTGACCCAGACCGAGGTGGCCCACCTGGTCGGCAAGAGCCGCGCCGCGATCACCAACACCCTGCGCCTGCTCAACCTGCCGGATGAGGTGCGGGCCCTGGTGATCGACGGCTCGCTCTCCGAGGGCCACGCGCGCGCCCTGCTCGCCGCGGACAGCCCCGCCCAGCAGCTCGGGCTGGCCCATCGCGCAATCGCCGGCGGCTGGACGGTGCGCCAGATGGAGGCCGAGGTACGTCACCTGAGCCAACCGGCACCGCCTGTCGCGGATGCGGGATCGACCGGGATGCCGGCCCGCCGCACGCCTCAAGCCGGAACATCGCCGACCCGCGAGGTCGACCCGGATACCGCTGCGGCGATCGACGCACTGCAGCGGTCGCTGGGCACCCGTGTCGAGATCCGGCGGCATGGCGAAGGCGGACAGCTCGTCGTGCATTTCTACTCCGAAGAGGAGCTTGCCGGCCTGTACGACCGGCTGGTACGGGATCTCTAGTGGGCGGTGACGTCGTCCTCCAACGGAGCCGGCAGGTCGGACGGTGGCTGTCCTGGCCGACCGACGGGCGGTGGACCGCCGGCCAGCATGCGCGCATATTGCTCCTTCATCGCTCGGTAGCGCCCATGCGCCTTGCCGTCAATCTCGGGCACGAGGTGGCGGTCGAGCAATGGCACGATCTCGTCGCGCAGGAACGAACCGCGCGCCATCCACTGATAGTAGCTGCGCCCGCCGTGGTGGTACGGACCGTACAGCCGACCACTGGGGAAGGTCCGCGCCAGCCACTCGAACAGCGCCACGTGATCGGTGTGCATCCGCAGCGTGATGTGTGGCTGGCGCCCGTCGCCGCCGAAATGACCCTCGCCGATCAAGATGCCGACGAGGAGACCGATGTCGAAGTCGGATGGGGACATGCGCGATCTCCCTGGATCAATAGCGCGCGACGGCGCCACTGGTTGTTTCACCGTAGGGTAACACGTGAAACCAGCCTGTCAAGTAGAGGCTGCCCCATGGGGTTGTCCTTGCTCCGCAGGCTGCGACCATCCAACCTCAAGAGCACCCCTCGGTGCTTGCCCAGGACCAACCCGTGAGCACGATCCACCCCCCATCGACCGCCCCATCCCTCCTCACCCCCCGCATCTGCGACTACGAAGGCAGCCCCTACCGCCGCGTATTCTGGGAGGATGCCGACCGAGGCTTCGAGGACGCGGCCGAGCGCCTGGCGCTGCGGGCGCTGCTCCCGCCTTCCGGGGATCGCCTGGTCGAGATCGGCGCCGGGTTCGGGCGCCTGGCCGGTGAGTACGCGGGCTATCGGCAGGTGATCCTGCTGGACTACGCCCATTCGATGATCGAGGACGCACGGAGCCGCCTGGGCGATGGCTGCGTCTACGTGTGCGCCGACCTCTACCGCCTGCCCTTTGCCACCAACGCTCTTGACACAGCCGTGCAGATCCGGGTCCTGCACCATGTCGAAGATGTTCCCCGCGCCTTCGCCGAGGTCGCCCGTTCGCTGCGCGCCGGCGGTGCCTATGTCCTGGAATACGCCAACAAGCGCAACCTCAAGGCGGCCCTGCGTTACTACGCCGGGGGGCAGGGCGATAACCCCTTCGACACCGATCCCTACGAGTTCGTCGACCTCAACTGGAACTTCCACCCGGCCTACATCGACCGGGCACTGGTCGGCGCGGGCCTGGCGCCGCGTGCCGTCCGCGCGGTGTCCCACTTCCGGCTGGCCGCGCTGAAGCGGCGGGTCCGCCCCGGCGCACTGGCTCGCCTCGACGCCGGGCTGGGCGGCCGACTCGGGCGCCTGGCGCTCGCGCCGAGCGTATTCGTCCGCGCGGTCCACCTGCGCGGCGCGGCGCCGGGCGGGCTATGGCGCTGCCCGAAATGCGGCACCGAGCCCCTGGAGGAAGCGTTGGATGTGGTCCCTTGCCCTACCTGCGGCAGCCGTTGGCCACGGCGGGACGGCGTCTACATCTTCCGCGAGGATGTCGATTTGCCGTAGTCTCGGATGCCTAGGAGGGTGAGACGGTAACCTGCCAGGCTTCCACCCTCCTGCTCGCGGAACGGTCCTCCGGTCAGCCCAGAATCCCCGCCCCGTCGCGCAACACCAGTGTCCGCAGCTCCCGCGCCGCCAGGTCCGCCACCCGCACCGCGTGGTTGTTGGTATCGGCGATGTAGAGCCGCGCGCCGGCCAGGCTGACGCCCTCGGGCTCGAACAGCTCCGCCGTCTCGAAAGCTCCGTCCGTGCTGCCCGCATGGCCGCTGCCGATCAAGGTCTCTGCCCGACCCGCGCGCGGGTCCAGGGTCTTGATCTTGTGGTTGAAGCTGTCGGCGAGGTAGAGTTTGCCATCGCCGAAGTCCAGCCCCGCGGGGTGCTGGAGGCGGACCTCGGACTGCACGCCGTCGCGGTCGCCGAACTCGAACAGGCCCATGCCGACCAGGGTAAAGACCTTGGGATCGGCGTCCAGGCCGATCGCCCGCACCGCGCTGGCCTCTGCGTCGGCGACGAAGAGGTGGCTGAAGCCCAGCGCCAGGTCGCTGGGCTGATTGAAGCTCGCCTGGCCACGCGGACCGTCGACCAGCGCCTCGTGGCCGTTGCCGGCGAAGGGGCCGAGCTCCGTCTCGTCGATCAGCACCCAGATCTGGTGCGAGCCGGCCATCGCGATGAACACGAGGTGTTCGACCGCCAGCACCGTCCAGGGCGAGCGCAGCGGCGTCGCGGTGGGGTCCGCCAGCCGGAAGCTGCCATGCCCCTTCTCGCCCGTGCCGGCCAGCGTCCGAACCGTGCCGCTCTCCAGATCCACCGCCCGCACCGCGTGGTTCTCGGTGTCGGCGACGTAGAGCGTTCGCCCGAGGATGTCCATCCCATGCGGCCCACGAAACCGCGCCTCGGCCACCGGGCCATCGACCAGCCCGGCGATCCCGCTGCCGAACACGCGCCGGACCTCGCCGCCCGTGCCGTCCGCATCCAACGCGACCTCGACGATGCGGTGGTGGCCCGTATCCGCGATGTACAGCCACTGGCCGTCAGGCGTGGCCAGAACCTTGGCCGGATAGTCCAGCGCGCGCGCCGGCTCGGCCAGCCGCTCGGGCGCGAGGGCCAGCGGGCGGCGGTCCATCGTCCCATCGGCTTCGTGCTCGGCGATGTGCTCGCGGATCTCGGGCGCCAGCGCGTCGGCCAGGAACTCGCCGGAGAGGGTGTTGGCGATGCGGCCGGTCGGGTCGACCACCAGGACCGTCGGCCAGGCGTGGATGGCATAGGCCTGCCATATGCCGTGCTCGGCGTCATTGACCACGGGATAGTCGATGCCGTGGCGCAGCACCGCCTCGCGCAGGCTCGTGGTGTCGCGCTCGGCGCTGAACTTGGGGGAGTGGACGCCGACGACCACCAGCTCGTCGGGGAACAGCTCGCGGAGTCGGCGCAACTGCGCGACGTTGTGGTGGCAGTTGATGCAGCAAGAGGTCCAGAAATCGATCACCACGATCTGGCCGCGAAGCGCGGCCAGCGAGAGTGGCTGGGGCGTGTTCAGCCAGTCGGCGCCAGGCGGGAACTCCGGCGCGTGGATGCGGGCGGTCGTCTCGGACAAGGTCACTTCTTCCTGGTGCTGGTAACGATTTCAGGCACGTGGTTCGGGTGAGGACACAGGCAAGGGGTTCGGGCGCACATCACTCCTCCAGTGCGATCTCGACCAACCCCGCCTGGCGCGCCGCGACGTAGAGCCGGCCGCCCCAGACGTCGATCCCGCCGATCGGCGCGGGGAAGGCGATGAATTGGACCTGACGCGGGTGCTCCGGCACCCGGATGTCGAGGATGTGCACGCCGTTCCGGCCGCGCTCGCGGCGGGCCACACGGTCGAAGTAAGCCTCCTCGACCAGGTAGAGCCTGGTTCCGGCGCGGATGACCGCGCGCGCATAGCCGTCGGTAGCGTAGACCATGTCCCATTTACGGGGGTGGGTGGGGTCGCGCGCGTCGATGAGGTTGAGGCCGTAGCCGCGGTTGAAGTCGTACACCTGGTAGACATAGCCCCCGACAGCCACCATGTCGACCGTGGTCTTGATGTCGCCGAGCGTGCCGACCTGGCGCGGATGGGCGCGATCCGTCACGTCGAACACCCACAGGTCGGTCGGCCGGCTGCCGGTAGGCGACCGCTGCGCGATGTAGACCAGTGTGCCGTCAGCGGCGATCGCCTCGCCGCTCCCGGCGCGGAACTGGTAGGCCAGCGGCTGGGGATCGTCCGCGGCGCTGATGTCGATCACCCGCAGGCCATCGCCGGCGACGTAGAGGTAGTTGCTCTCGACGACGAAGTCCGTCGCGTCCGGCACCGCCAGCGTGCGGCGCTTCTCGGGCTTGGCGGGCGCGGTCAGGTCCACCGCTTCCAGGGCGTTGTAGTACAGCAGGTAGGCATAGTCGCGCCCGCGCAGGGCGGTGAGCTTGACATCCTCGGGCTTGGCGGCCAGCGGAAGGATGCCGGCCGGGACCGCCAGGTCGGCCTGGCCCGCCAGGAAGGCGCCGAGGTCGGCGCGCAGGTCCCGCTCGCCGGCCGGCGCGTCGAAGACCGCGGCCATCACGCGGCCGGTGGTCGCGACGACGGTGGCGTCGCGGTGCGGGGCGGTGTAGGTCCCGCGGATCGTCGCCTGACCGCCGGTGTCCAGGTCGAAAATGGCGAGTTGGACGCTCGCGCCGCCGGCGTAGAGGCGGTTGCCGGCGATCGTGACGGCCTGAGCACCGCCGGCGACAGGGATGCTGCCGGCCGGCGCCGGCTTCTCGGGATCACGGACGTCGAGCACCTGCACGCCGGCCTGGCTGTCGGCGATGAACAGCCGGTCCCCCGAAACCGCCAGGCTGGGAGCGGCGTGCGGCAAGGCCAGCTCAGCCGCCAAGCTTCCTTCATCGCGCGTCGAGACGACATTCCGGACGTCGAAGACCCTGAGATCCTTCGCCTCGGCGACGATGAAGGCGTAACCGTTAGCCAGGCGCAGGTCCAACGGCAATCCCCACCTGCCTTCATTGCCAAACCGCCCCGTGGACCGCGGGCTGGAGGGATCGGAAACGTCGAAGCCCCGCAATGTCTGGCCATCATGAGCCAGCCAGACCCATCGCTCCGCCGCCGCAATCGCCCAGGCATTGCCAATATCATCCCAACGCCGAGCCACTCGCGGGTGCAAGGGCTCGGCGATATCCACAATCATCAACCCTGTTGCGCCCTCGTCCGATGTCGCGATGTAAAGCCACGTTCCACCGACGACGGCCAGATCGCGCGCCGATCCGCCGATCCCCATCCCCAGCGCCCCGCCCGGCACCAGCGGCGCCGCCGGGAAGGGCGGCGCCGCGCCGGATACGTCGAAGGAATGCAGCCCGGCCGCGCCGGCCGCGACGTAGACGGCCCGATCGACGATCGCGATGTCCATCACCGGCGCGCCGAGCGGCCGGCTGGCGGCGATCATCCGCGGCGCGGCCGGGTCAGCGACGTCGAAGAGCGCCAGCCGGTCCTCGATCCCGGCGTAGACCACGTCGCCCGCCGCCGCCAGCGCCCGCGTCGTGCCGCCGCCAGCGTTGACGATCCGCGTGGACGCGCCGGCGCCTCGGGCGATCCACGGCAGGAACACCTGATCGGCTTGGTCGCCAGCCGCGGCGGGGGACGCTGGCGGCGGCAAGTGCTCCATGCCGCCAAGCCAGGTGATCCCGCAGGCCCAAATCCCTGCCAGCCCGATTCGCCGCATCCATGTGCCAACCATCCCGCGCACTCCTCGCTCGCTACGCTGTTTCATCTAGCATCACCCATCGGGACCCTCTTGCACCGGGCTGGATTATGGCACAACCCGCCCCGCCTGCGGAAAGGCTGCGCTGCAACCCCGCGCGATGACCGGCGTACACTCCGCGCGGAGCCGGACCGACCCGAGCGCGTTGACTCCGACGTCGAACTGGGTAAGATCTAACGGCCTTAGCCCGCTCTTCATCCCACCCGTGTACCGGCTCGCGGCCGGATGCGCCGTGCATCCGCTCGCCCTTCGAGGAACGACATGTCCATCCCGTTTGCACACCTGATCCCGCTCGCCGGCCCGGTGCTGGCCCAGCTTGGCGCCGAAGCGCCGGCCGCCGGCGGCATCGTCGGCAGCAGCAGCCTGATC
>CAZCJG010000283.1:0-6715 GCA_964498575.1 uncultured Anaerolineales bacterium
TCTGGACCAGCTTGGGATTCACCACCCCCAACAGATCGAGTTCGCCCGGCTGAACCTGAGTCACACCGTGATGAGCAAGCGCCGGCTCCTGCGCCTGGTCGACGAGGGCCATGTGCGCGGCTGGGACGACCCGCGCATGCCGACGCTCTCCGCGATGCGAAGGCGCGGCTACAGCCCGGAGGCGATCCGCGCCTTCGCCGACGAGGTCGGCGTGGCGCGGCGCGACAACACCATCGAGGTCGCCCGGCTGGAGCACGCCGTCCGCGACGACCTCAACCGCCGCGCGCCGCGCGTGCTGGCGGTGCTGCGGCCGCTGCGCGTCGTGATCGAGAACTACCCGGAAGGCCAGGTCGAGACGCTCGAGGCGATCAACAATCCCGAGGACCCCGCCGCCGGCACGCGGCCGCTGCCCTTCTCGCGCGAGCTGTTCATCGAGCAGGATGACTTCATGGCCGAGCCGCCGCCGAAGTTCTACCGCCTGGCGCCGGGTCGAGAAGTGCGCCTGCGCTACGGCTACTTCATCACCTGCACGGGCGTCGAGATCGATCCCGAAACCGGCGCGCCGACCTTGCTGCGCTGCACCTACGACCCCGCGACGCGCGGCGGCCAGGCGCCGGACGGGCGCAAGGTCAAAGGCACCATCCACTGGGTCTCCGCCGCCCACAGCGTCCCCGCCGAGGTCCGGCTGTACGACCACCTGTTCAGCGTCGCGGACCCCGACGACGTGCCCGAGGGCGGCGACTTCCTGGATCACCTGAACCCCGACAGCCTCGCCGTGCTCTCGGACTGCCGAGTCGAGCCAAGCCTGGAGCGGGCCACACCGGGCGACCGCTTCCAGTTCGAGCGGCTGGGCTACTTCTGCGTCGACCCGGACACGACGGCGGCGCGGCCGGTGTTCAACCGGACGGTGGGGCTGCGGGATAGCTGGGCGAAGGCGCGGGTGGGGGGATAGCGCGCGGCCGGGCGGGGCGACAGGGGGAGATGGCGGGCATGCCGGGCGAGACCCTGAGGGCATTCAAGGAATGGTTCTGGCGGCCCCCGCGGCCGCACGGCGCGACGATCCACGATCGCGTCGTCACGAACCTCGAGCTGTTCTACGACCTGGTCTATGTCGCTGTGATCAGCCAGGCGACCCACCACCTGGCCGAGCAGGTCGAAGCGCGGACCATCGCCGAGTTCGCGATCGTGTTCGGCATGATCTGGTTCGCCTGGATCAACGGCTCGCTGTACCTGGAGCTCCACAGCCGGCAGGATGGCCGGACGCGGATGTTCGTGTTCGTTCAGATGGGGATCCTCTCGCTCCTGGCCGTGTTCACCGCGGACGCGACGGGGGAGACCGGCGGGGCGTTCGCGGTGGTGTACGCGGCCTTCCTCGCCGTCATGGGCTGGCTGTGGCACTCGGTCCGCGGCCAGGACGAGGCGGCGTACCGGACACTGACCGGCGTCTACCTGCTGGGCATAGCGATCTCCGTCGCCGCCCTCGTCGCCAGCGCGCTCCTCCCGGCCACCCCGAGGCTGGTCGTCTGGGCGGCCTTCTGCCTGGCTTGGATCGCCAACTTCCTCGTCTCCGGCCGGCGGCGTGAGTTCGAGGTTGCGCTGGCACCGACCCATTCGATGGTCGAGCGCTTCGACCTGTTCACGATCATCGTGCTCGGCGAGCTCATCATCGGCGTCGTCGGCGGGCTGTCGGGCGCGGGCCACGACCGCATCACGATCGCGACCGGGCTGCTCGGGCTGTGCGTCGGTTTCGGATTCTGGTGGTCCTACTTCGACATCGTCGGGCGGCGCCTGCCGCGGCCGGGGGGCCCGGCCATCACAAGCTGGTTGCTCAGCCACCTGCCGATCACGCTGGCCATCGCGGCGGCCGGCGCCGGCATGACGGGCCTCATCGACCACGCGCACGATCCCAGCACGCCGCCGGCCATCGCCTGGCTCATCGCCGGATCGGTCGCCGCCGGGCTGCTCGCGCTCGTGGCAGCCGCGCTCACGCTCGACGATGCGCGCCGCCTGCCCGAGGTCTACGGGAAGATCGCATGGACGATGGTCGCCGGCGCCGCCGCGGCGCTCGTGGCCGCCTGGCTCCAACCGGGGCCCTGGGTGCTGGCCGCGCTGCTCGGGGCGATCCTCGTCCTCGTCTGGATGGTCGCGATCGGCCGCTTCCTGCGCGCGCACGCGTGGGCCGAGCTCGACGCCGAGACAGACCACGCGGTGCCGGACTCGGCCCGTGGCGAACCGCCACGTTGACGTGGGAACATCCATGCCCTACAATTTTCTAGACAGACAGGAGGCAAGCATGGCCGCGCGAGTTCAGATTTCGGCAGTGGTTTCGAGTGACACCAAGATGCAGCTTGAGCAATATGCCGAGGCGCATGGGATCAAGAAGGGGCACCTCATCGAGGAAGCGCTGCTATTTCACCTCCGCGCGCTTCAAGAGCTGCCAGACGATGCCGTAATCCCGCCGCGGATTGTCGTCAGCGAGGCCTCGGGTGCGGAGATCCTCGACCTGATCGAGAATCCGCGGCCGCCAACGCCTGCCATGCGCGAGCTGTTCGACGGCTGAGCCTTGTCCGTCGAGATCCGCCGCCTGCGGCCTGACGATGACCGCGGCGCATTCCGATGTGGCGACATCGATCTCGACCGGTTCTTTCAGCGCTTCGCCGGTCAAAACCAGTTCCGCCACCGCATCGGCACCACCTATGTCGCGGTAGATGGCAACCGCATCCTCGGCTTTGCCACCGTTGCGCCGGCCCAGATTGACGTGGCCGTGCTTCCCGCGAAGACACGTAAGCGCTTACCCGGCTATCCGCTGCCGATCTTGCGGTTGGCCCGCTTGGCGGTCGATACCCGATACCAAGGCCAGGGCATCGGGCTGGCGCTGCTACGGCACGTGTTCGTGTTGGCGCGTGAGCTGTCGGTATCGTTCGGCTGCGTAGGGGTGGTCACTGACGCCAAGGCGAATGCCGTCGACTTCTACGCGCGCTACGGGTTCGTCGCGTTGGACGTCCTGGCCGGCCATCTGGGCGACCGGCCGCCTCCGACACCGATGTTCCTGGAGCTCGGAGCCATTCCCCAGCTTCCCTTACCGACACCGGCATCGTGATGTCGACGTTTCATGGTCCGCCCATGCCCCCCGCAATCTGGTGGATCCGCCGCGACCTGCGGTTGACGGACAACCAGGCCCTGGCCGCCGCGATCACAGCCGGGAGGTCTGGCGAGGGGAGGCCGTCGGTCGTGCCGGTGTTCATTCTCGATCCGGCCCTCCTTCGGGCACCGATCGCCGGCGCCAAGCGGGTCGCCTTCCTGCTGGAAGGATTGCGCCATCTCGATGCCAGCTTGCGCAGGGTGGAAGGCACCCTTGTCATCCGAGCGGGCGATCCGACCGCCGAGCTCAGCGCGCTGCTGGCCGAGACCGGCGCGACCGCGATCTTCGCCGAGCGCGACCCTTCGCCCGCGGCTCGGGCGCGCGATGCCGATGTCGCCGCGGCGCTCCCGCTTGAGCTCGTCGATGGTTTGTGCGTGCATTCGCCGGGGAGCGTCCTGAAGGCGGACGGGGCGCCCTACGTCGTTTTCACGCCGTTCAGCCGCGCCTGGCAGGCAAGGAAGCTGCCGCAGCCGGCCGACATCTTCTGGGATTTGGACTGCTTTTCGACGCCCGCGGGCCTGGTGACGCTGCCGATCCCCGACGAGCCCGCCTTGCCGGGCGGCGTCCCGTTCGAGGCCGGCGAGGCCGCGGCGCGCCACTACTTGGAGGACTTCGTGGGTATCGAGGATGCAGCCGCGACGGCGGGGATCCGCGGCTATCCACTGCGGCGTGACCTGCCGGCCGTCGCTGGCACCTCGCGGTTGTCGCCCTATCTTCGTTTCGGGATGATCTCGGCGCGGGCGGCGGCTGTGCGCGCTCTGGATCCCGCGCTTCGCGGTGCCGGCGTCGAGGCCTGGCTCGCGGAGCTGGCCTGGCGTGACTTCTTTATGCACATCCTGCACCATTTTCCACACGTGATCGACGAAAGCTTCCGGCCGGAGCTCCGCGGCATCGCCTGGGCGGACGATCCGGCGGATTTCGACGCCTGGTGTGCCGGGCGGACCGGCTATCCGATCGTCGACGCCGGGATGCGGCAGCTCGTCGCGTCCGGCTGGATGCACAATCGGGTGCGGATGATCACGGCGTCCTTCCTGGTCAAGCACCTGCTGGTGGACTGGCGCTGGGGCGAACGCTTTTTCATGGAGCACCTGATCGACGGCGATCCGGCATTGAACAACGGCAACTGGCAGTGGGTCGCCGGGACCGGCACCGACGCCGCGCCCTACTTCCGGATCTTCAACCCCACCGCCCAGGGCCGACGCTTCGATCCCGCCGGCGCCTACGTCCGCCGCTGGCTGCCCGAGCTGGCCCGCGTCCCCGAGCCGCTAGTCCACACACCCTGGGAGATGCCGGACGACGCGCAGCGCGCCGCCGGCTGCGTCATCGGGCGGGACTACCCGGCCCCGATCGTCGACCATGCGTGGGCGCGCCGGCGGGCGCTGGCGGCGTATCGGGCGGGGCGGGGGTGAGCCGGGCCCTTTCCGCCATTTATTCACCTCGTGCTACCCAACCGTGCTATGGTTACGCGTTCTTTCCCCGGTGGCCGACCACCGGCGATAGCACCATCCCACCCCGAGTCACCCCCAACCAAGGCAAGCGGCAACCATGCGCGATTTCAGCGTCTCCGGGCTGCTCGATCGGATCGGGCAGGCAGCGGCGTTTCGTGACCTATCGACCCATGCGGCGGGCGCCGCGCCCGCCGCGCGGCTCGGCCCCCTGGCCCTGCCCGAGGCGGTCCGGCCGGCCATCGTCGCCGCCCTGGCGCGGGAGCTCGACCAGCCGCTCGTGTGGATCACCGCCCAGCCCGACGAGGCGCGCGCCGCGGCCGAATCGCTCGCCGCCTACGTCCCGCACCCCGAACGGGTGCACCTGCTGCCCGCGCCCGACGCCCTGCCCTTCGAGCGCGTCCCCTGGGATCCGACGACGCGCGAGCAGCGCCTGGCCACGCTGGCCGCGCTGCACCGCTGGTCGACCGAGCCGCGACCCGGCGCCGCGCCGCTCGTCGTCGCCCCGGTCCGCGGCCTGATGCACAAGACGCTCACCCCGGATGCCTTCGGCGCCGACACGCGGGTCGTCCGGGTGAACCAGGTGCTGCAGCTCACCCAGCTCCTGCGCCGCCTGCAGCGCCTGGGCTACCGCGCGGTGACCACCGTGACCGATCCGGGCCAGGTGGCGCATCGCGGCGGGATCGTCGACCTCTTCCCGCCCTCGGAGCGCGAGCCGCTGCGCCTGGAGTGGTTCGGCGACGAGATCGACGCCATCCGCCGCTTCGACCGCGGCAGCCAGCGCTCGCACCAGGCGCTGGACGAGATCATGATCACCCCCGCCAGCGAAGCCCTGCTGACGCGCGGCCCCCTCGCCGCCGAGCGGCTGGCCGAGGTCGACACCCGCCGGCTGCATCCCCTGGCCGAAAGCGAGCTGCGCCGCCAGCGCGAGATGCTCCAGGCGCGCGAGCCCTTCGACGGCCTGGAGTTCTACGGCCCGCTCCTCCATCCCGAGGGCTGCACCGCGCTCTGCTACCTGCCGGCGGGCGCCTGGATCGTCGTCGACGAACCCGAGCGCCTGGCCAGCGCCGCGCACGGCATGATCGATCAGGCACTCCTGGTGCGCCAGGAGCAGGTCGAGGCCGGCGAGCTGCCGGGCGGCTGGCCGATCGAGCCGCTGGCCGATTGGGCGGCGATCGAGGCGGCGATCGCCCCCTTGCGCCAGGTGCAGCTCGGCCGCGGCACCGGTTTGGGCGCGGTGACGGCGCAGGATGCCGGGATCGCGCAGGCCGGCCGGCCGCCGGCCGACGGACCGCCGCCCCTGGCTGCCGGCTTCGGCGCGCCGCCGGCCTACGGCGGCAACATCGAGGAGGCGGTCGTCGCCATCGCCGGGCGCGCCGAGGCGGGCGACGCGGTGGTCGTCGTCTCGCGCCAGGCGCCGCGCATCGCCGAGCTATTGGCGGGGCTGGACCTGCCGGTGGCGGCGCTGCCCCGGCTGGATGCGGCGCCCGGTCCGGGCGGCCTGGCCGTCGTCCACGGCGCGCTGGCCAGCGGGTGGACGCTGGGCGAGGCGGGGGGGGCGATCCCGCCGACCCTCGTCCTGACCGACAACGAGCTCTTCGGCTGGCGCATGCCGCACCGCCGCCGCCAGGCGCGACCCAGCGAGCCGGTTGCGCCGGTCGACTACTTCGCCGAGTACACGCCGGGCGACTACGTCGTCCATATCGAGCACGGCATCGGCCTCTTCCGCGGCATCGAGCGCATGGCGGTCGGCGCGGTCGAGCGCGACTACCTCAAGATCGAGTACGCCGTCGGCGACATGCTGTTCGTGCCCACCCACCAGGCCGACCGGGTGTCGCGCTACGTCGGCACAGGCGAGCTGGAACCGCCGGTGTCGCGCTTGGGGACGGCGGATTGGGAGCGCGCCAAGGCGCGCGCCAAGCGGGCGGTGGAAGACATCGCGCGCGAGCTGCTCGAGCTCTACGCCCGGCGCGAGACCGCGCGGCGGGCGGCCTTCACGCCGGACACCGCCTGGCAGGCGGAGATGGAGGCCGCCTTCCCGTACATCGAGACCGCCGACCAGATGCGCGCGATCGAGGACGTCAAGGGTGACATGGAGAGCGAGCGCCCGATGGACCGGCTGGTCGTC
>CAZCJG010000284.1:0-6699 GCA_964498575.1 uncultured Anaerolineales bacterium
GCCGCGCCCGACTTTACAGGATGACCCATCGTCGCGTATACTCTCACATCGTTGCATCCCCCCTGTGTTGCACAAGCATGACCATCTCCACATTCGCCGCCGGTTCCGCCAGCTCGGGGAGCCGGCTCATTTGAACACCGCGTTTCGCAACCCTTGGCGCCACCCGCCTTGGGTGGCCGGAGCATCTCAGGCAAAAGGAGCAACCCTGATGCGATTCAAGTCGCCGATCCTCGCACTCTTCGCCCTCACCGTCCTGGTCCTCGCCGGGCTGCCGGCCAGCGCCAGCCCCACCGGCAAGCCGTCCGATGTCCGGCAGGCGCAGAGCCCCGTCGCGCCGGATGACACGGGTGGGCGGTACAACCCGGCCCTGCACCCGCCCTTTACCCTGGCCGCGCGCGCCATGACCGCGGCCCAACAGCCGGGCGGGCCGAGTTACTACATCATCCACCTCGCCGACGCCCCGCTCGCGCGCTACAGCGGCGAGCTGGACGAGCTGCCCGCCACCAGCCCACGCGCGACGGGCGAGGCCAAGCTCAACGTCCAAAGCGCCGCCAGCCAGGCCTACCTGGCCTACCTGGCGGCGGCACAGGACGAGATCGTCGCCGCCATCGAGCGTACGCTCGGCCACAAGGTCGAGGTGCTGCACCGCTACCGCTACGCCTTCAACGGCATCTCGGTCTGGCTCGAGCCGGCCGAAGCGACGCGGGTGGCCAAGCTCGAGGGCGTCATCAAGGTCGAGCGCAACGTCGTCGAGCAGATCGACACCGACGTCGGGCCACGGCTGATCGGCGCGCCGGCGATCTGGGACGGCACGGGCACCGGCGGCCTGCCGGGCACCAAGGGCGAGGCCGTGGTCGCCGGCATCATCGATACCGGCGTCAACATGGACCATCCCTCCTTCGCCGATCCCGGCCCGGTCGACGGCTTCGTCTACACCAACCCGCTCGGCGCGGGCAACTACCTGGGCTGGTGCAACCCCAGCAATCCGAGCTACGACCCGAAGTACACCTGCAACAACAAGCTGATCGGCGCCTGGAGCTACCCCGACGCGAGCATGAACCCCGAGGACGAGGCCGGCCACGGCAGCCACACCGCGAGCACCGTCGCCGGCAACACCGTGCAGCTCTCGGCGCCGACCGTGACGCTGCAGCGCAACATCTCGGGCGTCGCGCCGCACGCCAACTTGGTGATGTACGACGCCTGCGCCGGCAACGGCTGCAACTCGACCGCGACGACCGCCGCGATCGACCAGGCGACCGCCGACGGCGTGGACGTGATCAACTACTCGATCGCCATCGGCCGCGACTCGCCCTGGGTCAACAGCCGGCTGGTCGCCTTCCTGGGGGCCTACGAGGCGGGCATCTTCGTCGCCGCCTCGGCCGGCAACGCCGGACCCGGCCCGACCACGGTCAACGCCAACGCGCCGTGGATCACCACGGTGGCCGCCACCACCCAGGGGCGGGCCTTCGTCAACGGCCTGGTCAACCTGACCGGCGGCAACGCGCCGGTGCCGGCGGACATCGTCGGCGCGGGCTTCACCGGCAGCTACGGCCCGGCCAAGATCGTCTACGCCAAGGGGGCCCTCCATGCGGACGGCACGCCGGACGACGGGATGTGCAACTCGGCCTTCCCTGCCGGCACCTGGACCGACCAGATCGTGGTCTGCGACCGCGGTGGCCAGGCGCGCGTCTTGAAGAGCCAGTTCGTCAAGGCGGGCGGCGCCAAGGGCTTCGTGCTGGCCAACGCCGCGGCCCAGGGCGACATGATCGTCGGCGATCCCTACTACCTGCCGGGCGTCAACATCACCGCCAACGACGGCACGACCCTCAAGGCCTGGCTGGCCAGCGGCACGGGCCACATGGCGACGATCCGCGGCGTCACCCCGGTGGAGGACCCGGCGGCGGCCGACCACATGGCGGGCTTCAGCTCGCGCGGGCCGGCGCTGACCGGCATCTGCTGCCCGCGGCCGGACATCGATCCCTACTCGACCTTCTTCGACGTGCTCAAGCCCGACATCGGCGGGCCGGGCGTCGACATCATCGCCGCCGGCATCGCCGACGAGTACTCGACCCCGCCGGAGTTCGCCATCCTGTCCGGCACGTCGATGTCCAGCCCGCACCTGGCCGGCAGCGGCGCGTTGATGCGCGCGCTGCACCCCACCTGGTCGCCGTCGCAGATCCAGAGCGCGATGGTCATGACCGCCAAGAACGTCGGCATCGTCAAGGAGGACGGCAGCACGGTCGCCGATCCCTTCGACATCGGCGGCGGGCGGGTGGATCTGACCAAGGCCGGCAAGAGCGGGCTGATCCTGGACGTGACGGGCGCCGAGTTCCAGGCCGCCAACCCCGACAAGGGCGGCAAGCCCGCCGAGCTCAACCTGGCGAGCATGGCCGACGCCTGGTCCTTCGGCCACACGACCTGGGTGCGCCACCTGACCGGCGCCGCCAGCGCCTCGACCGCGTGGACCGCGTCGATCGCGCCGGTGCCGGGCCAGGGCGCGCTGCCCGCCGGCCTGAGCCTGACCGTCAGCCCGGCCACCTTCACGCTGGCGCCGGGCGCCGGTCAAACGCTGACGGTCACCGCGGACGTCACGGCGCTGCCGCTCAACACCTTCGCCTTCGCGCAGGTGGTGCTGACCGCGACGGGCGACACGTCGCCGGCGGCCCACATGCCGATCGTGATCCGCCGCACCGACAAGCGCATCCCGCCCTTTATCACGATCTACACCGATAAGACCACCGGCAGCGACAAGCTCAAGGACCTGCACGCCCCGGAGATCACCGAGCTGGCGATCGACCCGTCGGGCCTGGTGCCGGGCACCCGGGGCACCGCGATGATCCCGGTCGACCCGACCAACGCCGATCCCTTCGACAGCCCCGACGGAACCTACGTCGTCACCCGCACCGTGCCCGCCGACGCGCGGCGGCTGATCGCCGAGGTCACCGGCTCGTCGGCCAAGGACATCGACATGTACGTCGGCCGCGACGCCAGCGGCGACGGGCGGCCGCAGGCGAACGAGCTGGCCTGCATCAGCGGGCGCGAGGCGTGGGACGAGCTATGCAACATCGAGGCTCCGCCGGCCGGCACCTGGTGGGTGCTGCTGCAGAACTTCGACGGCACGGCCGGCATGCCGGACTCGGTCGACTACGTCACCGGCGTGGTGCCGGCCCAAAGCGCGAACAACATGACGGTCACCGGCCCGATCAGCCTGCCGGCCTACGAGCCCTTCGACCTGACCATCACGTGGAACCTGCCGTCGATCGCGCCGGGCGACCGCTGGTACGGCGCGATCCGCCTGGGCACCAGCCCGGCCACCCGCGGCAACCTCGGGCAGATCTCGGTCGACATCATCGGCATCGGCGAAGTCGAGCCCACGCCGACGCCGACCACGCCGACCAGCGTGCCGCCGACCGCTACACCGGTCCCGCCGACCGCCACGCCGGTCCCACCGACGGCCACGCCGGTCCCGCCGACGGCGACCCGGCTCCCGGACGCGACGGCGACGCCCTCGGGCATCTGCGTGTGCGGCCTGATCCAGAACGGTGGCAACGGCGTGCCCCAGTCGGCGATCGACACGGCGGTGGCCAACCCGGCGCAGGTCAGCGGCTGGATGCAGCCGATGAACCCCGGCCAGCCGGTCGGCCCCTTCAACCCCTTGCGCACCTGCCTGTCGATCCAGAACATCTCGCAGCGCTACAACCCGCTGTTCAACGGGCTGGTGTTCCGGGCGGGCTGCCCGTAGGCGGCGGCGTGGCAGGTCCAACCGGACCGCGCCCCGCGGAACGCGGGCGCGTGTCCTCCGACGTCGTCCAATAGAGACGTGCGGACCCCGGGGCGGGGACGGTGCCCCGGGGTCCGTTGTTTTTTGGCCGCCCGAAGCACCCCCTGCCCCTGGCGCTTGGGGCCGGGCGACAGGGGAACAATCCCGGCGACCTCGCCCAGACGTTGCGCAGACGGCGGCGGGGACGGCGGGAGAGACGGACCGCCCTTATAATCGGCGGGATGGAGAGTCGTTGGCCGTATCCCTTGCGGCGCTCATTCCGACCTGATGCACGGGAGCCGATCATGAGCGGTGCGAAGCCCGGCTCCGGCCCTCCGCGCGAGCGGCCGGTGGCCTCGCCGTCAGGCGCGCGCCGCGCGAGCCATTGGGAAGGCTGACCCGAATGCCCGATACCACAACCAACACCCTGGATCCCATCGCCCGCATCGAGACCATGGACGCTGGCGCGCTACAGCAGTACCTCGTCGACATCTCGCCCAACGAGGAGACGGTGCTGCGCCTGTACCTCGGCAACGATGCGTTCCGCCGGCTGCGCGACCTGGCTTTCATGGCCACCATGGGCGGCAAGACCCAGCGCGATGCCATCGTAATCCTGCCCAGCGTGCTCGGCACCGTGCTGGGCATCCAGCACGACCAGCACGGCTACGAGCCGATCTGGCTCAGCGCGCCCGCCATCGCGCGGGGCGACCTCGATGCGCTGCGACTGACACGGGGCGACGGGGGGTCCGGCCCGCCGATCGTGCACGGCATCATGAAACGCTACTACGGCGAGCTGATGCTCACCCTCCTCCTGCGCTGGAACGTGCATGCCTTCTCCTACGACTGGCGCCAGGACCTGCGCTCAAGCGCCGAACAGCTCGAGACGCAGCTCCGGCGGTGGTTCGGCTACACCTTCACCCGCCAGCCTGCCGCTCCCGACCGCCCGCGGGTGCATCTCGTGGCCCATGGTGCGGGAGGCCTGGTCGCGCGCGCCTTCGTCCAGCTCTTTCCGGAGCGCTGGCAGGCTCTCGGCGGCAAGCTGGTGCTGCTGGGGGTGCCCAATCGTGGCTCGCTCACCGCCCTGCAGAACCTGTGCGGCGCGAGCCCGATCGTGCGCGAGCTGGCCGAGATCGACTCGCGCCACGACCTGCGCAAGCTGATGCAGATCATCGCATCCTTCCCGAGCTTCTATCAAATGCTGCCGACCAGGGCCGCGCTAGGTGACCTGGACCTTTTCGATCCGGCGATCTACCACCGCTTGCCGGAGGTCGCGCTGCAGGACGACCTCTTGGCGGACGGCCGGGAGTTCGCCACGTGGCTGGCCTCGGGCGAGGGCCAGGCGGCGGAGCGGATGGTGTGCGTCCTGGGCTCGAACCAATTGACCGTCACGGCCGTGCGGGACCGCGAGCACCTGGACGAGCCAGCGGCCTACGACGCCGGGCTGGACGGCGACGGGCTGGCGTCCTTCGCGCTCGCACGGCTGCCAGGCGTCGACACCTGGTACTTCAACGGCCACTACGCCGACCTGGTCGGGCACCCCGCCGCGATCAAGGCCATCGAGGGCCTGCTTCGAGATCAGACGCCGAGCGGACTGACGCGCGAGCCCAAAGCGCCCCGCCTCACGCTGGAGGAAGCGACCGAGCAGTCGAACGAGCGACGGGAGCGCAAGTCCGAGCAATTCGAGAAGCTGCGGCGCGCCGTGATCCTCCCGCACCGCGGCGACAACCGGTCGTTCACGACCGAGCAGCGGGAGCTGGAGATCTTGCTGGTGCGCGACGTCCTGTCCAGCCCAAGGGTCGAAGCGCGGAGCAGCCAGGTCGGCGCGCTCTTCGACCCACCCGAGATCGAGATCCGCTTGGTGTGCGGCGACATCGCCCGGATCGATACGCAGGCCTGGGACGTGCCGGTCGATGCCATCGCGGTGGGCAGTTACATGGGGGTGAGGCCGCAGTCGTCGCTCAAGGACCTGGATGTCGCGGTGAGCTGGGCGATGTCGGGGCGCAAAGTCCGGGCGTGGCATCCGGGCGACTACGAGCTGTTCTTCACCGAGCTGGTGGCGCGCGGCGCCCTGCGTCCGGACTTGGGCCAGGTGTTCGTGTTCGACGATCCGCGCCAGGCGGACGGGCCCGGCCCGCGCCGATCGGTGGTGGTCGCCGGCATGGGGCAGGTGGGTCGATTCGGCGCGCCGGAGCTCGCCATCCTGGTGCGCGAGCTGTGCTGGATGGTCGGCCGCATGGGGAAGCGGCATCTCATGGCGGTCCCGATCGGCGGAGGCAGCGGCGCGATGTCGATGACCGAGCTCGCGCAGGCCTGGGTTCGCGGCATCAAGTACGCCATCACCGGCGTCGGCGAGGGCGAGCTCGGCGCCAGCCTGCGACGGGTGACCCTGGTGGAGGAAGACCCCGGCAAGATCGCGGAGATCGATCGGACCCTGCGCGACGAGCGCGCCCGCCTGAGTGCGGAGAATCGCATGCTGATCGACTATCCCGGCGTGTCCGCGGAGGAGGTCAAGGCCTGGCAAGCTCGCCGGCGGCGCCAGCCCTCGGGCGCCCACCCGGCCGACGACGAACAGGCGCCGGTCCGGCTGAACGTCATCCGGGACGGGAACATGTATCGCTTCGGGGCCGTAACGGCCGGCGCGGCCATCCCTGAGCGCACCTTGGCGCTCGATCCGCGCCTGGTGGAGGAGGTCAACGCCAGGCTGGCGGAGCTTGCGGATCATGAGGATCAGATCGAGTACGGGCAGCTCCTGGGCAGGCTCATCATTCCCGACGACATCCAGGCCGGCTTTCTCGTCGATGCGCCGATCGTGATGCAGGTGGATGCCACCACGGCCCGGCTGCACTGGGAGATGATGGTGCCGCCGGGCGGCGCCGGCCGGCGGCTGGCCGGTGCGGCGGCGGACCCCGGCGAGCGCGAGAGCGGTGTCGCGGATGACA
>CAZCJG010000285.1:0-6659 GCA_964498575.1 uncultured Anaerolineales bacterium
CTCGCGTTGCTCGCATGGGTCGGGTAGTAGCAGTACACGCTGATCTTCCAGTGCCAGGGGCCCAGGGCATGATCGGGCAAGGGGACGTCGGTCCTGTAGCTCCAGCCTGCAAAGCCACTGGAGTAATCGATGACGTGCCTGAGCTGCCGCCCGCCGGGGCCGTCGACGTAGATGTCCGCTCTGCAAATGCGCGGGTGTTCGGTTGCCGGTGTGTCAAAGCCCAAGCTCCAGCCGCCTTGCGGGATCGTCGCGCCATCCGCCGGTCCGCTCAACGTCATCGGCCCGGGCCAGTAACCCGGCGTCGCGGTCGCGCTGGGGGTCGGCGTTTGGCTTGGCGTGGTCGTCGGAACGGTCGGCGCAACTGTCGGCGATGGTGGCCCGGTAGGCGTGATCGTGGGAGTAGCGGTCACCGTCGGCGTCGGGCTCGGGGCGGTGGTCGCCGTGTCCTGCGCCGGCGCCGAGCGCGACGTGGTACGGCCGAGGCGCCCGGCCCATGGCTCCGCGGCGGGCTGCCGCAAGCTGGAAGGCAAGTACAGGGTGGCGGCGCCTGGGAGCAGCTCGGCATGGACGGTGCCGGCCCCCCCTGTGTATCCGACGAGCGCGCCCAGAGAGTAGGATTCGCGCCAGGGCATGAAGCCATCGGCCGTCACCGAAAACCGCAGGCAGGTGCAGGGCCAGGGCAGGTTCCGGCACTGGAGCGAGTAGAAGCCGTCGCCGCCGGTGACACCGGTCCCGCAGCTCGCCCCGTCGACGGCCACCCGCGCGCCGGGCACGGGCGTCTCCCTGGCGGTCACCACCCGCCCCCGGAACTCGACCGTAGCCATCATGTAGTCACATGCGGTGGAGTAGGGCGTCGGCGTCAGCGAGCGGGTGGGAATGGTACACGCGGCGCTGACCGGAGCCGGCGTCAGCACGCTGGCCATCGCCAGCAGGCCGCCGGAGAGTGCAAACGTGAACAACAGCACGGCTCGATGCTTCGTCTTCATGGACTTGCTCCTCATCTACCTGCTCGATCGTAGGGTGGCGCTTCGTGTCATTCATGCGGCGGAACGGCCGTCATCAACGCATGTTTGCGATCAGCGCCCACCCCAGAAACCCTCCGGCGGGCATTGCACCGACCGCGGCAAGTCGCGGAAGATGGCGGGAAGCGACTCGGCACCGGCCGCCAGCCAGAAGCGCCGCCCGCCGGACGCCATCGCCCGCAGCGCCGGTTCGCCTGACGCCGGCGCGATGCCGATCACGAACACGCGCACGCCCACATCCTTGGCGTCCTGGGCCGCCTCGATCGCCGCTTGGCCGGGCGCTGGCGTCGCCGCCCCGTCGCTGAGGACGACGATCGCGGGCAGGCGGTTCGGCTGCGACAGCGCGCCGTGGAGCCGGGCCAGCGCGCTGTAGACGCCGAGGTCGACGTAGGCGGATCCGCCGAGCCCGATGCGAGCCAGCGCCGCGTCCAGCGCGCGCCGGTCGGGCGTCAAGTCCTGGAGCACCTGCGGCTGATCGGAGAACGCGACGACGGCCGCCCGATCACCGCCCGGCTCCAGCCGCAGGCCGTCGAGCAGGGCGCGCGCGGCATCGGTGGCGGCGTCGAGCTTGCGCCGGCCGGCGGCGGTGGCGTCACCCATGCTCCGGCCGGCGTCGATGACGAGGACGACGTCGGCGAAGCGGTCCGGGGTGGGGCAGATGGTGGGATCGCGGACCAAGAGCGGCAGGTAGAGGGGGGCTTTGGACCGTCCGCCTACCCTTACCTGCCCGTCGTAAACGGTCGCTGGGAGGCGCGAGGCGCCGGGGAACGCGGCGTCGAACAGCTCGACGCGTCCCAAGACGATCGGGGACGTCCCCTCGGCCAAGCTGTCGAAGACGATCGAAGCCAAGACCCCGCTTCCCGACCGACCCAGAGCGGGGAAACGCCGCGAGACGGTGAACTGCATCTCGCCGGAAATGTTGTCGCCCACGTTGAAGACCTCCAGCCGGTCGCCTGAGTCGAGCACGTCACCGATCGTCACCTGCGCTCCCGGCTGCGCGGCATCCACATCCCGTATGGCGATGATCCGCGGGTCGAAGCGGATGCGAACGCCATAGGCGAACAGGTCACGGACATCGTCGACGGTGATGTCGACCCGCGCCGGGCGCCCGACTTCGGCGACCGTCACGAGCGACGCGCGGACGGTCGCCGAGATCTGGGATGGCTCGTCAGCCGCGGGTTCGGCCCAAGCCTTGGCGGAGCCCCGTTCGGGATAGGCCAGGCGCGGCGAGGGCACCGACGCCAGGGCCGCGAACTGCCAGGGCTCCGGCGGCTCGGGGGTGGCCCGACCGAGCTCGCGGTGGGAGCTGGGCGGCGCCGGCGGGCTGGGCTGCGGGCTGGGCTCGGGCGGATCGGGCCAAGGGCCCGGCGCCGTCCACAGGAAATGGGCCTGCGCGGCGGCCAAGTCGGCCTGGTCGATCCGCCGGTCGGCGTTCAGGTCGGCCGCCGTGACGAAGCGCCCATCCCCTTGGCGGGCGTTCCACGACTTGGCGATGGCCACGGCATCGGCCGCGCCGATCTCCTTGTCCTGGTCGATGTCGCCGGCCAGCAAGGTCACCGGCGGCAGGCTCAGGTTGCCATCCTCGTCGGGCGGCCGGCCCAGGCGCCGGGCCACCGACAAGAAACCCGGGTGGGAGACGTCCAGCCGATCGCCCAGGTGGGCGTCGGGCAGGTGGAAGCTCCCATCCTGGCCGGTTGTGGCGCAGCGCTGTCGTATGCACACGCGCGTGCCGGCCTTGTCCGAACGCCCCGCGACGTCGATGACGCCCTGGACCGGGAAGAACACCGCTCCCGGCGGCGGCCTGGTGACGGTCAGCGCCCCATCCTGCGACTCGACGTCCACCGGCCACGAGGCGCGGTCCGATACCAGCCCGGTCTGGAAGCTGATCGCCCCGGTCCCCGCGCTGACACCCTTGAATTGGATCCGCGCCAGCACGCCGCTGCCCGAGGCCCCCACCGCGGCGCCGCGCAAGCTGGCCGCGAACTCGATCCGGCCCGCGGCGTTGTCCACGCGGTTGCTGAGGACGTCAACCGGGGCGAGAAACTCACCGGCGCTGAGCTGCACGCCGGCAACCCGCGGATCGGCATCAACCACCTGGGCCAGGGCCGCGTCGAACCCGAGCTCGACCTGCGCCCCGTACACGTCGCTGACGTTGTCGATGCGCAGATCCAGGGTTACGGCGCCGCCGGCGCTGACCTGTGCCGCCGGCGGGAAGATCGACAGGCCTAGCCGCGAGCCCTCGACCTCCCTGTAGCGCGCGGTCCACGTGGCGGAGCCGCCGGCCTGGCGCACCATCTTCGCCTGCGACACCACGGCCCCGCCGATCGCCCAATGGGTGAACTCGTAGCGCTTGCCGGCATGGCTGACGTCGATCGGCGCCTCGACCGTCACCGCCGCCCCTGACGGCGGCGTGATCTGGAAGCCGGTGACCTTGGTGGCGTCAACCTGAAGCTGACGCGCCCCCAGATGTTGGTAGCGTATCGGCACCGGAATGCGCACCGGCACGGTGCCTCCCTCGGCCGTCGCTTCGACGGTTACCGAAGCCTGATCGCTGGCCACGAAGCGCGCGGTCAGCTTGACGTTTTGCGTCGGATGGAGGCTGACCGGGTTGCGCTCGTCGTGCTGCGCCACGTCGTCGTCGTAGATCCAGTCGACGAAGCGGAGATGACGCCCGCCAACCTCCAGGTCGGCGGGTGCCCGCAAATCCAGCCGCGAGCCCTGCCGCAAGGTGATGGCTGTCGGGGCCGTGGGGCTCGAGGCGCCGCTGGGGGCAGTGACTTCGATCACCGGATTCACCGCTTCGGGCGCGCCGGCCGGGCGCAGCCAGATCGCGTCGACCTCGGCGATGACTTCCGGCGGCGGGATGTCGAGGTCGAAGTACTGGACGCGCTCGATGTCGGCGCACTCGCCCGGTGCGCCGGAGCCGACGATGCCGATCCGGTGGGTGCGCCCGGTCGTGGCCGCCGAGCTCACCTCGACCGTCATCGTCACGGTCGACGGGTCCGGCGCGTTGTCATCCAGCACCATCGCGCTGAAGCGCACGTTGGGCTCGAAGGTGATCCGGACCCCCCGGGGCGGCGCCTGCTCCTCGCGCAAGGTCACGGCGCAGAGGGCCGGCCCCTTCAACACCCCGTTCGGCGTGAGCGTGATCGTCGCCGTGGCCGACTGGCCGGCTTCGAGGGTGGCGGCGCTGCGCGAGAGGCTCATGTCGAAGTCACCCTGCACCCCGGTCCAGACCGCCCGGGTGTAGGGACTGGGCTTGAGGACCTGGCGGGCGTACTGCAAGGCATGCGGATTCTTCGGATCCGGCATCCCGATCAGGATTTCCCGCGGGACATAGGCGGCGGGATCGGTGCGGGACGAGGTCGTCGGCGCACCCATCAGGAAGCGAAACATCGCCAGCTCCGGCCGGCCGAGCGCCCAGACACGCGGCCCCGCCGCGGGGACGACCTGGGCCTGCGGCTGCGCCGGTACGACCACCGGCAGGCCACCGCGCGACGACCTCAACGGGCTGTTCGTCGTCGTGGTCACGCCGTAGAGAAACGGGTTGCCTACGTTGATGTCGTCCGAGACCAGCGTCGGATTGTCGTCGACCATGAAGTAGGTCGCCCCGAACATTCCCGCGGGGAGCGTGGAATCCGAACTGCGAAACGGCCAGATTCCCCAGTGTCGAAACGTGACACGGTGGGGGCAGAGGCCGGCCTCGGCATGGACGGCGTAGGCGCCGGGCGGCAGCTCGCCGGACGCGTAGAAGCCGCCGCCGGGCTTCGGCGCCCGGAAGTTGAGCACGTCTCGCACGTTGTCCGTCTGGGCGAAGGTCATTCGCCCGCTGTCATCGGTGATACCGGTGGCCGGCAACAGCTCGGACACATAGCGTCCCAAGACAGGGTCCATGCGCAAGGGTCGGCCCCTGATGGACCGAATCTTCAGCGTGATCGGGCATTCCTTGACCGGCAGCTCGCCCATTTGCAGGCCGTCGCGCAGGAACCAGCCGAGGGCGTTGGAGGCGCTTGGAAAGTCGTCCGCCACCATCGCGTAGACCGTGATATCCGGAGCATCCACCCTCCGCCCGGACGGATCGAAGATCGCGTTCTCGGGATTGCGGATGTCGATGAACAGACCGCTTTCCGCCGCCGGGAAGGAACGGGCCGGCCACTGGTAGTTCAGCCATTCACGCGCCGGCAAGCCCTCGATGGTCTTCGCACCCGCCACCTCGGCGATGGCGTCGAAGATCACCTCGTTGGCTCTCCAGGATTCATCGGGCAGGCCATCGATGCCATCTCGGTCAAGCTGCTCGTTCAGCCGGCGCAAGAAATCGGGATGGGCGGGGTCGTCGGAGAGCGCCTTGGCCAAGAGCAGCCATTGGGCTACGGCCGCGGCGTAACGAACGTCGGGCTCGATGACCTTGTTCATCCACTCGTGATCGCCCGGCAGGCCGGGCAGGAGTCCTCCCGCCGTCTCAAAGGCTTCAGGCACCGCGAAGCCGCCGAAGAAGAACTGGGTGCCGTGCAGGGTGGAGAACCCGCCGTCGCCACGCCACGCCCCATTCTGAGGATATGACCACATGTCGTAGTGCTTCAGATTATCCGCTGGACCGTGATTGATCCCGCCCGCGCGATATTGGTCGGCGAGGTTTCGGCCATCGAGGATGCGCATGTCGGTCACGAGCTCGGCGGCGGCTTCGGTCATCCCCTCCTCGACCCACGAGTGGGTGTACCAGTTCTCGTAGCTCTTCTGGTCGTGCCAGATGTGGATGAGCTCATGCAGGACGTGATGCTTGAAGCCCGGCTCATTTGGCAGCACGGAAAGGAACAAGGCGTGGTCGGGGAGCTCGGCGGTCGCCGCGCAGGTGACCGCTAGCGCCTGGAGCGCGGGATGCTGGAACTGGACGGGATACAAGCTCAGCAGCGCCATAAGGACCATGCCCCGGAGCTTGAGATCCGACTTGTGCGTCAGGTACATGCTCCCGCCGGCACCGGGGGCATAGAACACGTCGACCGGCATGTAGTCGAGGGGTCTGGGCGGACTGCCGGCAACCGGGACCGTCACCTGCGGTTCGCCGTAAACCGTGACGATGTCGTCGTAGGTCTCCGCGAGAACCTTTTCGACTTCCGCGCGCCCTGTTTCCGGATAGGCATGGATATTGGGCAGCTCACCGATCCCGCAGAAGACGTTCGGAGGGTCGGGGAAGCTCAACCGGATCAGCCGCTGCCCGGCTTGGGCGGGGGTGGACGCGGAGCCGACCAGCCCGACGGCGAGCAATCCCAAGGCAAGGCTGATCGCGCCGCGCATCAGGCGGCCGAAAGCGCGCCCGCGCTTCAGCGGGCCGCGGCCGGTTGGTGTCGTCAAAGCTTGAGTCGTCATCGCCAGATCCTCCACAGTTCCTCCAGCGCGTCATTCAGCGTCAGACCCTCGGTCGCCATCCTGCCCCAGTTAGCGCGAACGGCGACGGCGTCGAACACGTTCACCACACCGTCCGCGGTGATATCCAGCGCGTCGGACCAGCGTGGATCACCCGGCCTGGCCAGCCACGCGGTCGCCAGGCGATCGGCATCACCCTGGCCGATGGCGCCATCCTGGTCGACGTCGCCGGCCAGCAGGGTCCGGGTGCCCACCTGCACCGCCGGCTGGTCGGCG
>CAZCJG010000286.1:0-6648 GCA_964498575.1 uncultured Anaerolineales bacterium
TGCGCTGGACCTGATCGCCCGCAGCGCCACCGGCTCGATCCGCGACGCCGAAAGCCTGCTCGACCAGCTCCTCTCCACCGGCGAGCCGGTGACCCCGGAGGCGGTGCGGGAGGTGCTCGGCACGCCGACAGCGGACCTGGTCGCCGGCCTGGTCGATGCGCTCCTGGCGCAGGACGCGGCGGCGGGCCTGGCCGGCATCAACGCGGCGCTGGACCGCGGCACCGACGTCCGCCAGCTCCAGAGCCAGGTGCTGAGCTACCTGCGCGGGATGCTGCTGATCCAGACCGGCATCCGGCCCGAGCTGCTCAACCTGCCGGCCGAGCAGCTCGCGCGGCTTCAGGACCAGGCCGCGCGCCTGCCGATGGCGGCCCTGGTCGCCGCGATCCACCGCTTCAACGACGCCCGCCCGGCCGCGGACCGCAGCCTGCCCTCGCTGCCGCTCGAGCTCGCGCTGGTCGAGAGCGTGCTGGCGCTGGGCGAGCCGGCGGCGGCGGTGGGACACGCGGGTGTCCCGGCGACCGGGGGGCATGCCGGAATCCCGGCGGTGGGGCACTCCGGAGCCCCGACCTCGCCCGGCCACACGGCGACCGCCACGCCGGCGGCGCGATCGGCATCCCCGGCTAGCCCGTCGAGCCAGCGCGAACCCGTGCCGGCGCCATCCTCCGCACACCCCATGCCGGGCGGGCCGTCTGAAATCGCCGCGTCGGACAGCCTGGCGCGCATCCAGGCGCAGTGGGGGGCGATCGTGGCCGGGGTGGAGCGGCGGGACCGCAACACGGCGGCCTTGCTCAAGGATTGCCGGCCGCTGGCGGCGGAGGGCGAGGCGGTGACGCTCGGCTTCTTCTACGAGTTCCACTGCAAGCGCGTCAGCGAGCCCGACCGCCTGGCGCTGATCGCCGACACGATGCAGGCGGTGTTCGGCCAGCGGCCGGTGCTGGCCTGCGTCGTCGCGCCGGCCACGCCGGCCGAGCAGGCGGCGCGCCCGCGATCGAAGACCGATCAGGCCAAGGCCGACCCGCTGGTGCGCCATGCCATCGACGCCCTGGGCGCCCAGGTGACGGGCGTGCAGCCGGTCGTCGACGACGAATGAGAGCCTTGTCACCTCGTTTTCCAAAGGAGTTCAACCATGTCACGCAACAAGCTGGGCGGGGGCTTCCCCGATGCGAACCGGGCCGGCGGCGGCAAGAACATGCTGCGCCAGATCGAGGAGATGCAGGCGCGGATGCTGGCCGAGCAGGAGGCGCTGGGCGCCGAGACGGTCGAGGTGTCGGTCGGCGGCGGCGTGGTCAAGGTGGCGATGAACGGCCACCAGAAGCTACAGTCGGTATCGATCCGGCCCGAGCTGCTCGATCCCGAGGAAGCCGAGATGCTGTGCGACCTGATCATCGCGGCGGTTAACGAGGCGGTCGACCGTTCGCAGGCGCTGGCCGGCGAGCGCATGGGCGCGCTGACGCGCGGCCTGAACCTGCCGGGCCTGGGCTTCTAGGCCGGCGGCGATGAGCGCCTCGCTGCCCGGCCCGGTCGCCCGGCTGATCGACGAGTTCGGGCGCCTGCCCGGCATCGGCCCCAAGACCGCGTCGCGCCTGGTGTTCTATCTGCTGCGCGCGCCGGATACCCAGGCACGCCAGCTCGCCGAGGCCCTGCGCGGGCTGTCCGAGGGGCTGGTCTACTGCCAGCGCTGCTACAACATCGCCGAAGCCAACCCCTGCGCGATCTGCGCCAATCCTGCTCGCGACGCGGCGACCGTGTGCGTGGTCGAGGAGCCGCTGGACGTGGTGGCGCTGGAGCGGACCCAGGAGTACCGCGGCCTCTACCACGTGCTGCACGGCGCGATCTCGCCGGTGGAAGGCATCGGCCCGGCCGACCTGCGCATCGACGAGCTGGTGGCGCGGCTGGGGCGCGAGCCGGTGCGCGAGGTGATCCTGGGCACCAACCCCTCGCTGGAAGGCGACGCCACCGCGATGTACATCGAGCGCGCGATCCGCGCCCTGCCGGCGGACGTCCGCATCACCCGCCTGGCGCGCGGCCTGCCGGTCGGCGGTGACATCGAGTACGCCGACCAGGTGACCCTGGCGCGGGCGGTGCGCGGGCGGAGCGAGATGGGGTGAGGGCGGATGGTTCCGGGCATGCCCGCCTACAGCCCCTTGCTTGAGTCAAGTCCGATGCCGCGCTTGCTAGGGCCGCAACTCCACCGCGACCACCGCCCAGTCTGTCGCGCTTGAGAGCGAGCCGTCCACGGCCACCGTGCCGGCGGTCGGCCGGGCTTGGTCCTCGACCGCGACGCCGGCGACGTCGCCACCGGAGCCTTGCATGAACTCGGCGCGCTCGGTGTAGCCCGATCCCGGCGTGTGGGTCCTGTTGCGGATCGCGGCGCCGCCGAAGACCAGCGCGTTGCCGACGCCCGTGGTGAGGTTCACCGTGTAGCCCGCCGCGTCGGTGCCGCCGCTGCACGCGCCGTTCGGTCCGAGCGTGTTGGCCGAGGCGCTGTTGCCGATGCCGCTAGCGCCGGCGAAGCGCGAGACGGTGATCGCGGCATTGGTCGGCACACTGCCGAAGGTCCCCGTCACCGTCCCCGCACCGCCCGCGCCCTGGGCCAGCCAAACCTCGACCCGCGTTTGGGACCGCGCGGCGCACTGGGCCTTGACCAAGGTCCAACTCAGGCCGAGCCCCGTGACCGAGATCACGGCCACGTTCGGCTTGGCGACGAGCGATGCCAGGTAGAGGTCGCCGCTCGATCCCGCCGCCAGGCTTGCCGAGGTCACCGTCGTCGATCCGGAAGATCCGCCCGCAACCGTTTGCTGGTGCACGGGCACCGCCCCACCGGGGGTGGGAGAAGGCAGCGGCGTCGGCGTGCTGGACGGGATCGGCGTGCTGGTAGGGGTTGGGATGGGTGTGGCCGTCGGCGGCGTGCCAGTCGCTGCCGATGTGGGAGTCCGCGTCGGCGTGCGGGTCGCGGTCGGCGTCCGGGTGGGCGACGCTGTACGGGTTGGCGTGCGGGTCCGCGTCGGCGCCGGGGTCTTCGTCGGCGTCCGGGTGTGGGTGGCCGTGCGCGTCGCCGTCGGCGTGCGGGTCGCGGTCGGCGTCCGCGTGGCGGTCGAGGTAGGTGTGGCGCTCGGCATCGGCGAGCTCGTCGGTGGCGGTGTCGCGCTGGGCGTCACCGGGGACGTCGGTGTTCCGGTGGACGAGGTAGGGGTCGGCGTGACCACGTCGCCGATCCGGTACAGCACGCCGGCAGAGGTGGCATAGTGCACCATATAGAGGTTGCCAGGCTCGTCCTCACCGAACGTGGTGATGGTGTAAGTCGTGTCCTCCAGCTCGATGTTCTCCCAGTTCGAGCCGTTCGGCCGCAGCCCCCAGATGCGCCCCGAGCAGTAGTCCGCGTAGAGGTACACGCCCTGCATCCGCTGGAACCCCGGCCCGCGGTACACGTAGCCGCCGCTCACCGAGCAGCCCAGCGAATGGCTGTACTCCGCCACCGGCAGGTCCAGATCGTTGTTGGGGTTGCAGCCCGACGACGGGTTGAAGCAGTGGTTGCCCTCCATCCGCCGCCAGCCCCAGTTCTCGCCGCCGGGGCTGCTCGCCGACTGGAAGTCCACCTCCTCCCAGTCGCCCTGCCCGACATCGGCGATCCAAAGATCGTGCGTGGCGCGGTCAAAGGCGTAGCGCCACGGATTGCGCAGGCCGAGCTGCCAGATTTCGTCGAGGTAGCCGCTGGTCTGGGTGTAGGGGTTGGTGGGGGGGATGCTGTAGGGGTCGGCGCCCGACTCGACGTCGATGCGCAGCATTTTGCCGAGCAGCTCGTTCGGATTCTGAGCCCGGTTGTCCGGGTCGCCGGAGTCGCCGCCGTCGCCCAGGCCGATGTAGAGAAAGCCGTCGGAGGGGCCGAAGGTCAGGTGCCCGCCGTTGTGGTTGGCGAAAGGCTGATCGACGGTGAGAAGGATCTCCTCGCTTGAGGGATCGGCGATGTCCGGATCGGCGGTGACCTGGTACCGCGCGATTCGCGTATCGCCACTGTTATCGGTGTAGTTGACGTAGAAGTGGTCGTCGGCATAGTCGGGCGGGAAGGCCAGACCGAGCAGACCGCGCTCGCCGCAGCAGCTTACCGCGCCGGTGATGTCCAGGAACGGCGTGGGGAGGAGGGTGCCGCCATCGAGGATGCGGATGACGCCTTCTTGCTCGACGATGAAGATCCGCGCGCTGCCGTCGCCGGCGTGGGTTACATTGACGGGTCGCGCCAGGCCGGTGGCGACGGAGGTGAAGGTCAAGTCCGGCCAGTTTCCGCCTTGGGCACTGGCCTGTGACGGTCCAGTCACGGCGCGCAGCATCCAGACCGCGCAGAGGAGGATCGCGAGGGCAAGGACCGCGCAGCGGGCTCCCCGAACGGTTGCGAGTGGCATGTCCTGAATCCTTTCTGGAGGAACCATGAGGTGGATCAGCCTGTGCTCCCCCTGGATTTGCAGTTGGATCCCCGCGGGCCGGACCGAGCCGGACGGACAGTCCAGGCACGATGCAATGACAGACGCCGAATTGGGGGATGGCGTTACCCAACTCCCCTGACTGCCTGACACATCATGGAGCGAGGGGATAGAGAAAGGAGACTGGCACCCAGAGAGGAAACCGTTCGGTCTCGATGAGGATACGGATTTGGAGCGCGAGCTCGCGGAATTGCGCAAGGAGATCGCTGCGGCTTGGAAAAGCCCGCTGACCGCGGTCGAGGCGATCGAAGAGCAGCGGCGGTGAGGTCCCGTTGACATCCCTCCCCACCCGCGCTACCCTCTGCGTCCATGAGCACTGCACCCCTCACCCGCGAACTGCCCCGCCTTACCCCTAGCTCGCTCGAAGCGATCGACCGCGCCGCCAGCGGGCTGCCGCCGAGCCGCGACCGACTCAACGCCGTCGACCTCGTCCTGGCCGTGCTGGCGCTGGACCAGGCCGGCGCGCGGGTCGTCGACGTCCTCGCGCCGGGCCACCTGGCGCGGATCGAGGACCGCTTGCGCGCCGTGCAGGCCGCCGTCGCGCCCGGCGCGGCGGTCTACGGCGAGATCGACCTGCCGCGGGGGACGATGGTGACGCTGGACATCACCGCGCGCGAGCTGTTCGACCGGCTGGCAAGGCTGGCCGGGCGGACCGTGGACACCAAGGACCTCCTGCTCGCCGAGGCGACCCGGCCGGAGAGCGTCCTGGTCGCGGCGCTGGCGGATCTCGGCCTCGGCGGCGCGCCGTCCAGCTTGCCGATGCAGCTCGACGCCCTGGCCCGCCGCATCGGCAACGACCCGACGATCGGCTCCCAGACCCTGGTCTACCGCCCGATCGGCCAGCCGCCCGCCCCCGAGCCGCCTGCCGCGCCGCGCCAGGATGCGCCCTACAGCGGCCGGATCGACCGCGCGCCGGTCGAGCATCCCGCCGAAGCCTGGGTGCCGCCGGTGGCGCCGGGCGGCATGGCCGCGGGGACGTCGGGCTGGAGTTCTGATCAGCCGGCCGGTGACGCGGGTCTCGAACCCGGTACGGCCACGCCTTCGGGCGGAGGGACGCCCGGCGCAGGCGCAGGTCATGGGGCCGCCGCGGGAGGCGGTGCCGGTGCGAGCGGTCCGACCAGCCCGGGAAGCACGTCGCCCGGCGCGGGCAGCCAGGCGACCTCCGGCGCCGGTGGCCCGTCCGCCGGCGTCCCGCTCGGCATCGGGCCGGTGGTCGATCAGCTCGCCCTGGCGCGCCGGGCGCGGGACGGGGCGGTGGGGATGTTGGTCAACCCGGCCTGGGTCAAGCGGGTGCTGGCGGCGATCGAGCGCAATCCGCTCACCGTCGTCGCCACCGAAAGCCCCGAGACCGCCGACGAGCTGGCGCTGGCGCTGGCCGGCCAGCTCGCGCGCGACGCGGCGGGGGTGTTCGGCTATCGGTCGGTGGTCACCTTGGACCCCGGCTACCTGGCGACCCAGCCCGGCAACGCGGTGCGCGACGGCCTGCGCGCGGCGCAGGGGGGCATCCTCTACCTGCCCGACGTCGCGCGGTATCTGGATCCCAACCGTAGCGGCGGGGCGGACCAGGACCTGCGCCGGGCGCTGGCACGGCGCGACGCGCGCGTGCTGGGCGTGCTGGCCGGCCGCGACGCCGGCAAGCGCTGGCCGCCAGAGGACGCGCCGGATCACGAGCTGATCTACCTCGATCCGACCGGCATCGACGAGACGATCAAGATCCTGCGGAGCCGCCGCGACGACCTGCTGCGCCAGATCTCGACGCCGTCCCTCGCCTTCAGCCTGTCCGACGAGGCGCTGGAGACCGCGGCGCGCGTCGCCGACCGCTACTACCGTGACCCGCCGCCGCCGGCCGGCGCGATCCGCCTGATCCTGGAAGCCGCGACCGCGATCAAGGTCCGCGGCGCCGCCGGCATGGACGCCCTGCAGGACCCGCGCGTGCATCCGCAGCCCGAGATCGACGCCGACGACATCGTGCTGGCGCTGGAGCGCATCAGCGGCATCAAGGCCCAGCTCGACGACCAGGAGAAGCTGCTGGGGATCGAGGACTACCTGCGCCGGCGCGTGGTCGGCCAGGACGAGGCGATCACCGCCATCGCCGACGCGATCCGCCGCGCGCGGGCGGGGCTGAAGGACCCCAATCGGCCGATCGGCTCCTTCATCTTCATGGGCCCCTCGG
>CAZCJG010000287.1:0-6606 GCA_964498575.1 uncultured Anaerolineales bacterium
ACCCAGCAACGTCATTACCGAGACCCTGCAGAGGGTCACCATCGGCGACGAGTCCTTCTTCGCCGACGGCATCTACTTCTGCCCGCCGCGGGTCTACCGCGGCACGATCACGGTCGCCGACACGACGCTCGGCCGCCGCACCTTCCTCGGCAACCACGCGCTGGTGCCGGCGGGGCATGCCTGGCCGGACGACCTCTTCGCCGGCGTCGCCACCGTGGCCGATCCCGCCCGCGCCCGGCCCGGCAGCGCCTGGTTCGGCCATCCCCCCTTCGAGCTGCCGCGCCGCGAGGTCGTCGCCATCGACCGGCGGCTGACGCATGAGCCGGACGCGGCGCGCTACTGGACGCGGGTGTTCTGGGAAGCCCTGCGTTTCGCGCTGCCGGCGCTGCCGCTGACCATGATCCCGATCTGGATCCGCCTGGCCGACGCGGCGGCCGAGCACATGGGTCCCCTCACCCTCGTCACCCTCGGCCTGCCGCTCGCGACGCTGGCGACGCTTGCCATTCCCTGCGTGGCGGTGGTCGCGCTGAAGTGGCTGCTGCTCGGCCGCGTCCGCCCTGGCCAGCATCCCTTCTGGTCCTGCTGGTGCGGGCGGTGGGACTTCCTGTACGTCGCCTGGGGCATCTGGGCGCGCGGCATCCTCGCGGCGCTGGAGGGCAGCTTGTATCTCAACGCCTTCCTGCGCCTGACCGGCATGCGCATCGGCCGGCGCGTGGTGCTCGGGCGCGGCTTCGCGCACGTGGTGGACCCCGACATGCTGAGCTTCGGCGACGACGCGACGGTCGCCTGCCAGCTCCAGGCCCACAGCTTCGAGGACCGCGTGCTCAAGATCGCCCCCCTCACCATCGACCGCGGCGCGACCGTCGGCGCCGAGACGGTCGTCTTCTACGGCACCCACATCGGCGCCGGCGCCCACGTGAGCCCCCACGGCGTGGTGATGAAGCGCGACCGATTGCCGGCGGGCGGGCGCGGAGAGGGGAACCCGATGCGGGTGGGGTGAGGGGCGCATGGCGCGAGCATGCGTGCTTGCCTGCATCGATTACATGCAGTATGATTGCATTGTATGCAGTCATGCAGGAGGCTCAGATGACCACACAGATCACGATTCGCGGGGTCGACGAGCAGCTCCGTCGGGCCCTGGAAGCAGAGGCGGGGGCACGCGACCTGAGCCTCAACCGATGTATCCTCGCATTGTTGCGCCAGGCGACGGGCCAGAGCGCGCGGGACAATCGGCGATCGGCGCGATTTCACGATCTCGACGCCCTGGCCGGGACATGGTCCGAAGCTGAAGCGGTCGAGTTCGACACATCGCTCAGGGAGCAGCGCGCCATCGACATGGAGCTGTGGCCCTGATGATGTTGGACACCTCGGCCTACAGCGCGTTCAAGCGCGGGCATCCGGCGACGCTGGAGGCCCTGCGCAGCAGCCCGAGCATCCTGCTCCCCACCGTCGTCATCGGCGAGCTGCTCGGCGGCTTCGAAGCCGGAACGCACCGCGAGACCAACCGGTCTGAGCTCGATGCCTTCCTGCACAGCCCGCGCGTGACGGTCGTGACGCTGGGCGAGGAGACCGCCGAGCGCTACGCGGTGATCTATGCGGCATTGCGCGCGGCTCGGCAGCTCATTCCGACCAACGATTTGTGGATCGCGGCCTCCGCTATGGAGCACGGCGCCGAGCTGTTGACGACGGATGCGCACTTCCTGCGGGTGCCACAGATCCTGGTTCGATACTTCGCAGGCTGACGCCACTGGCTCAGACGCGCCGCCGCGACGCCCCGAGGTCCCGCCATGCCGCACCGCCACTTTCCCGCCATGCTCCGCGCCGAGTTCGCCGGCTACAACGCCGCGACGCTGCGGGCCGACCTGCTGGCCGGACTGACGGTCGCCGCGGTCGCCTTGCCGCTGGCGCTGGCCTTCGGCGTCGCGTCGGGAGCGAGCGCCGCGGCCGGGCTGGTGACCGCGATCCTGGCCGGGCTGATCATCGGCGGACTGTCGGGCGCGCCATATCAGATCTCCGGCCCGACCGGCGCGATGAGCGCGGTGCTGATCGTCCTGGCGCGGCAGTACGGCCTGCCGGGCATCTGGGTCGCCGGGCTGATGTCCGGCCTCTTCCTGCTCGCGATCGGCCTGCTGCGGCTGGGCCGATTCATCACCTTCATTCCCTCGCCGGTGGTCACCGGCTTCACCTCGGGCATCGCCCTGATCATCGCCATCGGGCAGATCGACAACCTGCTGGGGGTGTCGACGCCAGAGGCCGATTCGGCGGCGGGCAAGCTGATCGGCTACTTCCGGGGCGGCTTCGGGGTGGACTGGCACACGCTGGCGGTGGGACTGCTGGTGATCGCCCTGATGATCCTCTGGCCCAAGCGCTGGAATGCCCGGTTCCCGGCTTCCCTTGCGGGCATCATCGTCGCCACCGGCGTCGTTGTCGCCACCGGCTGGGTCATCCCGGTCATCGGCGCGATCCCGCGCACGTTGCTGTTGGAGGAGCGGCTGACGCTGGCGGCGGTCCCCTGGGACGACCTGCAAGACTTCATCGCCCCGGCGCTGACGATCGCGGCGCTGGGCGCGGTCGAGAGCCTGCTGTGCGGGGCGGTGGCCAGCAACATGACGGGCGTTCGCCTGCACGCCAACCAGGAGCTGATCGCTCAGGGCGTCGGCAACGCCGTCATCCCCTTCTTCGGCGGCGTGCCGGCGACCGCGGCGATCGCCCGCACCAGCGTCGGCATCAAGTCCGGCGGGCGCACCCGCGTGGTCAGCCTGAGCCATGCCCTGGCCCTGCTCGCCTCGATGTTCGTGCTGGCGCCGCTGATGAGCCGCATCCCGCTCGCGGCGCTGGCCGGCGTGTTGGTCGTCACCGCCTGGCGGATGAACGAGTGGGAATCGATCCACTACATCTTCAGCCATCGCTTCAAGACAGCGATGCTCACCTTCGGGATCACGCTCGTGGCGACGATCACGCTGGACCTGACCCAGGCGATCCTGATCGGCGCTTTCCTCTCCGCCGCGGTCTTCCTCAGCGAGATCGCGGACCTGGAGATCGAGCTGCAGGCCGTCGATCCCGACAAGCTCCAGCTCCGCGGCATCGCGCTGCGCGGCGATCCCGGCGGCATCCGCGTCGCCTACCTCACCGGCCCGCTCTTCTTCGCCGCGACGGACCGTTTCAACGAGGCCTTCGCCCACTTGGAGGGCGTGCACACCTTGATCCTGTCGATGCGCGGCGTCCCCTTGATCGACACCTCCGGCCTGCAGGCGCTGCAGTCCTTGGCCCAGCGCCTGCACGCCCAAGGCGCGGTGCTGATGCTCGCCGGCGCCCACGCCGATGTGCGGCGCAAGATCGAGCGCGGCGGGCTGGTCGACGTGATCGGGGCGGACAACTTCTTCTGGGGAGCGGACCAGGCGATCATGGCGGCGGACGGGCGCGCGTAGAGATTCGGGATGTTCGCAACCTGGGATTAGACCGTTCCCATTCGCTGCCGGGCATCCGCGTGCGGCATTGGACGCCCGCCGCGCCATCCTGTACCATCCTGCGCGGTGGCCCGGACATCCCAGTTGTCGGTCCCGTCTCCCGGCACCGCCAGACGCAGTCACGAGGAGCAGCGCGCGCCATGAACTACGGCTTCGTGATCGACAACCGCAGTTGCATCGGTTGCCATGCCTGCAGCACGGCCTGCAAGCAGGAGAACGAGGTGCCGCTGGGCGTCTACCGCACCTGGGTCAAGTACGTCGAGAAGGGCGCCTTCCCCCACGCCAGGCGCACTTTCCAGGTCACCCGCTGCAACCACTGCGCGAACCCGCCCTGCGTGCGCATCTGCCCGGTCACCGCGATGTACCAGCGCCACGACGGGATCGTGGAGTTCGACCCCGAGGTCTGCATCGGCTGCAAGGCCTGCCTGCAAGCCTGCCCATATGACGCGATCTACATCGATCCGGACTCCGGCACCGCCGCCAAGTGCCACTACTGCTCGCACCGGACCGATATCGGCTTGGAGCCGGCCTGCGTCGTCGTCTGCCCGACCCAGGCGATCATCTCGGGCGACATGGACGACCCCGGCAGCCGCATCAGCCAGCTCGTCGCCCGCGAGACCGTCACCGTCCGCAAGCCCGAGCAGGGCACGGCGCCGAAGCTCTTCTACATCGAGGGCGACGCGGTGGCGCTGGTGCCGACGGCGGCGGAGACGGGCGGGAGCTTCGTGTGGGCGGATGTGGTGGGGGGCAAAGGCGCGGTTGGTCCTGCGCCGGCCCTCACCCCCCGGCCCCCTCTCCCGAAAGGCACGGGAGAGGGGGAGTTTTCCGCGTCCGGGACGGAGATTCGGTCCCCTGGGGCTCAGGGCATGGGCACCTGGCAGGGGCCGATCCACATCGGCGAGGGGACGCTGGCGGAGCACATGGTGCAGACGACCTACAACGCCCAGCACAAGGTGCCCTGGCACTGGCCGGTGCCGGCCTATCTGGTGACCAAGGCGATCGGGAGCGGGGTGTTCATGCTGCTGGCGCTGCTGTTCGGGCTGGGGATCGTGCCCTTCGACCGGACGCTGGCGCTGGCGGGGACCTTCGTCTCGCTGGTGTTCATCGGGATCACGACGGCGCTCTTGGTGCTGGACCTGGAGCGGCCGGAGCGCTTTCTGAAGATCCTCACCCGCCCGCAGTGGGCGAGCTGGCTGACAAGGGGCGCGTTCATCCTGATCGGGTTCACGGTAGTTGCGGGGCTGTGGTTCCTGGTGGAGGGCGGGGTGGGCTTGGGAGTCGTGTCGGAGTCGGCGGCACGGACGGTCCGGCCGCTCTTCCTGTGGGGGGGGGTCGTGCTGGCGGTGCTGTCCGCGATCTACACCGCGTTCCTGTTCGGGCAGGCGGAGGGGCGGGACTTGTGGCAGAGCCCGCTGCTGCCGGTGCACCTCTTGGTGCAGGCGGGGATGGCGGGGGGGGTGACGCTTGCCGTACTGGCGATGGTCGTGGACCCGGCGCCAGCTACGGATTCCGTCGTCGTAGCGGCGGCGGGAATCGCCGTGTTCTGTCTCCTCGCCGACCTCTTCATGATGATCGTTGGCGAATTCGGCATTCCCCATGCCAGCGAGTCGGCCGCACGCGCCGCGCACGCCATCCGCCATGGTCGCTATCGGTGGCACTGGAAGACAGCCGTCTGGGTCGGGCATGTTCTGCCGCTCGCGGGATTGATCCTTTATGTATTGGTAGGGATGCACATCGGCTCAGCGTTGGCTTGGATTGCCGGCGAGACAAGCCCACAGTTCGACCTGGGCTTCTTATTGGCATTGATGGGCATCGTCTTGCTGACATCAGCACCCATCACCATCCTCATCGGCCTCTACCTCTACGAATACGCCTACGTCATGGCCCCGCAGGAGGTGCCGAACTCGTGAAGGCTGCCAACGTGGGCGAAGTCTCGTACAGTACTTTGGATCGGGCACCTTGGAAGGCGCTATACTGGGAATGCATTTAGGGCACCGGTGGATTCCGTGGCAGCATTTTCGATCGAGATTACGGCTGAAGCCAGGCGAGATCTTGCCTTCTACACAGCCTATGAACGCCGCAGGATCGTCGCGGCGGTCTTCGATCAGCTCGGCGTCGAACCTATGAACATAACCAGAAACCGAAAAGAGCTTCAGGGTCATCCAATCAGCCGTTGGGAGCTACGGGTCGGGCGCTACCGAGTCTTCTACGAGGTTGACTTGGTAGAGCACATCGTCAACATCATCGCAATCGGCCACAAGACCCATAACAAGCTCTGGATTCGTGGTCAGGAGGTACAACTGTGAAGACCATCGACTTGTCCGTCGAGCAGATCGCGCTAACCGAGCTCATCTCGTTGGCGCTAGATGAGCCTGTGCTGTTGCTCACCCCGGATGGGCACGAGTTCCTTTTGTCGGAAGCGGATGATTTCGATGACGAAGTTGCCCAGCTTCAAGCCAGCGAGACCTTCCAGCGCTTCTTGGATCAGCGATCGGCATCGAAGGACCGTGTCTCGCTTGAAGACGTGCTGCGTGAGATCGAGCTGGAGATCGCTAGTACATGATCACCCCCACCAACAGCCGCCCCAACCCGACCCAATCCACCCCCAACGGCCTCAGCGCCTACCCCCCGCCCGAGCGCTGGGACGACTGGACCGAGTACGACCCGCGCGCCTGGCCGCGCAAGGTCCAGCGCAACTACATGCTGATCCCGACGATCTGCTTCAACTGCGAGAGCGCGTGCGGTCTCCTTGCTTATGTCGACAAGGAGACGCTGGAGGTCCAGAAGTTCGAGGGCAACCCCGAACACCCCGGCAGCCGCGGGCGGAACTGCGCCAAGGGGCCGGCGACGCACAACCAGGTGCACGACCCCGAGCGCATCCTCTACCCGCTCAAGCGCGCCGGCAAGCGCGGCGAGGGCGAGTGGGTGCGCGTCACCTGGGAAGAGGTGCTGGACGACATCGCGGGGCGGATGCGCAAGGCCTTCCTGGAGGAACGGCACAACGAGGTGATGTACCACGTCGGCCGGCCGGGCCACGACGGCATCATGGAATGGGTGCTGTGGGCCTGGGGCTGCGACAGCCACAACAGCCACACCAACATCTGCTCGTCGGGCGCCCGCGCCGGCTACGCGTTTTGGA
>CAZCJG010000288.1:0-6597 GCA_964498575.1 uncultured Anaerolineales bacterium
CAACCCCCCCACGGATCCGCCACCGCCAACCACCACCCCGACGGACACGCCGAGTCCCACCGACACACCCACGGACACCCCGACGCCGACCGACACGCCGACGGCCACGCCGGTGCCGACCGACACACCGACTCACACACCGACGCCGACCGATACGGCAGCGCCGACCAGCACTCCCACCAACCTGCCCACGTCTACCAGCACGCCGAGCCCCACCCTTACGCCGACCGTGGGGGCGACGGCGACCCGCACGCCGACCGCGTCCCGGACGCCCACACCGACCCGTACCGCCACACCCACCCGCACGCCGACGCGTACGCGGACACCGACCCGCACGCCTTCGCCGACCAAGACGGCCGTGCCCACACGAACCAGGACGCCCACGCGCACGCCGACCGGCCCGACGCCGACCGGCACGCAGACCACCGCGACACATACGCCGACCAGGACCAGCACACCGACTTCGACCAACACGCCAACCTCTGTCAAGTCACCGACGCCCAGCAACACGGTGCCGCCCAGCCACACCGCGACACCGACCCCAACCAGCGCCGGCACTCCGACGCCAACCGCCACGCCCGGCGGCGCCGCGCCGGTCCACCAGCAGACCGTCACCGGCGGGTCGTCCGGCTCGTCCACGGTGACCTCGGGCAGCCTGGCGGCGGGATCCAGTGGCGACATCTACCTCGCCAGCATCTCCACCAAGCCGATGATCGTGGCGACCTCGCTGTCCGGGCTCGGGCTGACCTGGAGCCTGGTCAAGGGCCAGTGCTCCGGGCGCGGCAACACGCTGGTCGAGGTGTGGCAAGCGCAGGGGGCGGGGACGGCCGGAACGGTCACCGCCACCCTCGCCGGCACGCCGGCTAACGCGGTGATCGCGGTCTCGCGCTATTCGGGATCGAGCGGGACCGGCAACACGGTCTCGGCCAACACCCTGGGTGTGAACGGCGCCTGCACGGGCGGGACGGACACGAGCGCCTACAGCGTCAACCTGACGACGACGGTGAACGACGCGCTGGCCTTCGGCGGCGCGGCGCTGCGCAACCGGGCGCACACGCCGGGTGCGGGCTACGCCGAGCGCGCGGAGGTGATGCAGGGATCGAGCGGGGATGTCGCGGGCGCAGCGGTGGAGGACAAGGGGGTGGCGACGAGCGGGACGGTGGCGGTGGATGGGAGCTTCGGGGGGACGGTGGATTGGGCGGTGGTGGGGGTGGAGGTGCGGCCGTGATGATGGCGCGGATTGACGAGCGCCACACAACGGATTGACAAGCGGATACGCGGATTGAGCGGATTTGACAGATTGGCGCGGGGGGCAGCACCGCATGGCTGTCCCCCGCATAGCTGCCCCCTCGCGGCGTATCAGCCGTGATCTGTGGGCCGCCGTGCGCGCTATACTTTCGCGCGATCGCGGGTGCCGCCGTGTAGGGTCATGTAGTTGGCCTGAAGCACCGGCTCGCTCGCGGGGATCTTCCATGACGACCATGCCAGCGCATCCAACCACCTATCTCGATCGTGTCCGCGCCGACTGGGGCGGCCTCGGTGTATGGGACTACCTGCGCTACGACGAGGCGGGCGACCTGTGGATCAACGATCTGCGGGTGATCGACGCCGTCCGGCTCTACGGCACGCCGTTGGAGATCGCCGACACCACCCTGATCGAGCGCCGCGCGCGCGAGTGGCAGGCGCTGGCGGAGTCGGCGGCGCGGGCGGTGGGCTATCCCGGCCGGCTGCGCTACCTGTATGCCGCCAAGGCCAACATGGCCAGCGAGGTCACGCACGCCGCCTACCGATCGGGTTGGCATGCCGAGACCAGCGGGCCGCAGGACCTGGTCAACCTCAAGTGGCTGAAGGATCACGGGCTGCTGCCGGAGGACCTGCGCGTGGTCTGCAATGGCTTCAAGCTGCCGCCGGCCTGCCTGGGCTGGCCGGTGGAGGGGCCGGTGGAGCTCGCGAGCGGGGTCGACCTGCCGCCCCTGGACCACGCCGGCGCGCAGACGGCGCCGCGCAACCGCCCCTACGCCGAGATGATCGTCGACATGGCGCGCGCGGGCTGGGCGATCACCCCGGTGCTCGACGCGGGCGAGGTCGACACCTTTGTCGATGCGGACCTCGGCGCGGGCGCCCGGGTCATGGACGTCGGCCTGAGACTGAAGTTCGGGCGGGTGCGGAGCCTGGACGACCTGGACGCGCTGGTCAGCCGCTTCGGGATGGACCGGCGCCTGCTGGCCGAGGCGGCGGCGCGGGTCGCCGCGACCCCGCACTTGCGCTTCAGCATGCTGCACGCGATGGTCGGCGCCGCCGAGACGATCCCGGTCGACGACTTCGTCGCCAGCCTGCGGGTCGCCGGGCAAATCTGGGCCGAGCTGCGCCGCGAGCACCCGACCCTCGCCGAGCTCAACATCGGCGGCGGGATGCCGCCGCTGGGCGAGGACTACCCGTTCCGGCGCTTCCTCGCCGAGCTGTTTGCCGGGCTGGCGGAGATCTCCCGGGCGGCCGGGGTCCCGCCCCCCGACCTGACCTTCGAGCTCGGCAGCCTGGTCGCGGCGGAAGCGGGCTTCCACGTGTTCAAGGTGCTGCAGCCCAAACGGAACCACGTGCCCGACCCGGCCCGGGTGGCGGAATCGGCCATCGATACCTGGGCGATCGTCGACGGCGGGCTGATGGCGGCGATCCCGGACATGCTCCTCATCGGCAAGCCGTTTCGCTGCCTGGCGGTGTCCGGCGCGCGGCGGCCGGCCCGCCGCGTCCGCCTCGGTGACTTGAGCTGCGACTCCGACGGGCGCTACCCACCGCGCGCCTTCGGCCCCGACGCCGCGGTCTGGCTGCCCGAGCCGGCCGCGGGCGATCCGAGCTACGTGCTGATCCAGGGGGTCGGCGCTTATCAGGAGATCCTCGCCGGCGTGCGCGGCGCGCACCACTGCGGCCTGCTCGAAGCGGTCGAGCTGATCGTCGAGCGCGGGGCCGACGGTCGGACCCGCGGCCGGTTGATGCCGCGCCAGACGCCGTTGGACGCGGGGCGGGTGCTGGGCTACACCGAGGGCACGGCGCGGGCGCTGCATGGGACGAGCTGATCGTGCTCAGGCCGTAGGGACGGCGGGCCGGCAGGGTCCTTGACATGCCTTCCAAGTCGGGGTAGATTTCGACCAACATCCGTCACCCGTCATCCACCCCCACAGCCCCAGGGAGTTCCACATGGCCGGCACCGCCATCCGCTTCTCGCTGAGCAAGGCCCGCTCGATCAAGAACAGCGCGCAGCAGGACGTCCTGCGCGACGGCTACAAGGTGTTCGTGACCACCGCCGGTATCGACGCCTACACCGGTCCGTTGGATGTCGACGTCCGTATGAGCTTTTTTGACAGCCTGCAGGTCTATCGCGCCGCCCAGGCGCAGTGGCAGGCGAAGGGCGGCGTGGTGTCCGTGCCCGCCGGCGCCCCCGGCCGGCCGGGCATCTACAAGACGCGCGTCAAGCGCACGGGTGCGCCGGCCACCGACTGGAGCCCCTACCAGATCCTGATGGTCGACGATCGGCCGCTCCTGAACCCGAACATCAGCTACACCAACAGCACCATCCGCGTGCCGCCGCCGCCGGGCGCCTTCATGATCTTCGAGAACAAGAACGCCGCCGGCGCCACCGTCGGCTATACCCGGTTGGACATCGAGACCTCGCCCGGCGACCTGGGCGGCGTGACGATGCGCTTCACCAAGACGGCGAACGGCGCGTACTGGTCGCCCGGCGACGCCAAGACGCTGCGCTGGTGCGCGCGCGAGGCGGTGACGCCCCTCGGCAAGTGGTGGCTCTCGCCGGGCGGCATCAACTACACCAGCCCCTGGAATCAGCTCGGCGCCGGCCGGCCGACGGTCAGCTACCCGGTGTCGGGATCCACCGAGGGATCGTCCGTCCCGGCACTGCTCGGCGGCTACGCCGACTTCCCGCCCCAGACCGCGTTCGAGATCTACGAGCAGCCCGACGACATGTGGGTGTTCTACGCGATCCTGCCGCGCGACCATCGCATCCCGGCCAACCTGACCAGCACGCCGCAGACGATCATCGACCTGGCCTTCGGGCGCACCGCGCAGCCCTGGGATATCGACCTGTGGCACATGGCCGCCTTCGCGCCCACCGTGCCCGGCGCGGCCCTGGGCCTGCGCTACGTCGAAACCGGCATGCGCTACACCGACACGGAGGTCAAGGTGGGCTGGAGCGTGGTCGAGGACTGGGAGTGGCGGGCCGACGGCCTCGTCAGCAAGATCACCCAGTGGCGCGGCGTGCCGCCGCTGTGCTGGCGCGGCAACTACCGCTGCGTGACGCCCGACACGCTGGCCGTGACGCTCAACCTGGTCGACTGGTTCATCCCCGACAGCCAGCCGCTGAGGCTCTCGCTGTGGCACGCCGCGAGCGGCAAGCTCGACGACACGCTGGCCATCGAGGCCGGCGGGAGCTACGAGCTCCTGGCGACGCGCGCCGACGGCAAACCCTACAACGGCTTCCTGGAGGTCGAGATCCTGGCCCAGATGGACCCGCACGGGCAGTGGGTCGATAGCGCCCCGAGCGGCGGCGCACCCCCGCACACCTTGTGGCGCGATGCCGGCAGCCTGCCGATCTATGTCAGCGACGGCCGGGTCAACGTCGGCTATGCGGCGCATCAGATCGCGGGCACCTGGGGCATCATGATGCGGGCGCGGCCCTACCTGACCAACGCCTCGCTCAACACCCTGCAGCCCAAGCCCGACGCCGAGCTGATCCCCAACGCCTCGACCGCCCCGTTCTCCAACCAGGTCACCTTGACGATGGGAGCGGTGTAGGCTTGGGCCAGCGCCGGGTCGGCGGGGACGAAAGAACCACGTCCGGCGTCGCCGCCTCCCCACCGCGGGACATGCGCTGGGTGCCGGGCGCCACCTATCGCATGGGGTCCGAGCGCTACTATCCGGAGGAGCGGCCCGTCCATCCCGTGACGGTGGAGGGGTTTTGGATGGACCGTTTCCCGGTAACCAACGCGCGTTTCGCGCGCTTCGTCGAGGCGACCGGCCATGTCACCCTCGCCGAGGTCGCGCCGGATCCGGCCGACTATCCCGGCGCCTTGCCGGAGCTGCTGCGCGCCGGTTCGGCGGTCTTCGTGCAGCCGGCCGGCCCGGTCGACCTGCGCGACATCCGCAACTGGTGGCGGTACGTGCCCGGCGCGGACTGGCGGCATCCCTCCGGTCCCGGCAGCACCATCGACGGACTCGACGCGCATCCCGTGGTGCACGTCGGCTATGCCGACGCCGAAGCCTTCGCCGCCTGGGAGGGCAAGGCGCTGCCGACCGAGGCGGAATGGGAGCTTGCCGCGCGGGGCGGCCTGGAGGGATCGGAGTTCGCCTGGGGCGATGCGCTGACAGACGGCGGCCGGCACCTGGCCAACACCTGGCAGGGCGCCTTCCCGTGGCAAAACCTGGCCGAGGACGGGTTCGAGCGGACCTCTCCGGCCGGCAGCTTCCCGGCCAACGGCTACGGCCTGTACGACATGATCGGCAACGTCTGGGAATGGACGACGGACTGGTATCGGCCGCGGCATCCGGACGCGCCGGCCCAGGCCTGCTGCCTCCCGCAGGACCCGCGCGGCACCCGGCGGGAGGATAGCATCCCCAGCGCCGGCAGCGGGATCGCGGTCCCGCGCAAGGTGCTCAAGGGTGGCTCGCACTTGTGCGCGCCCAACTACTGCCAGCGCTATCGACCGGCGGCCCGCTTCCCGGAGCCGATCGACTCGTCCACCTCCCACGTCGGGTTCCGCTGCGTGCTTCGCGCGCTTGCGCCGAAATTGCACACCTGATCCCCCCTAGATACAATCCGCGGCCCGACGAGATCCCGGGCTAGCCCGGCGGAGCGGCGGCCTCGCAAGTCCAGGCGGTCGAATTCTCCGAAGGTCGAGAAGCCAACTAGGAGCACCCGCATGGCCAACCAGCCGGACCGCCACCAGCGCGCGGTCCTGCCCATCCCCGACCCCCAGCACGTGGGCCTGACCACCTACGACGCCAGGGACCCCGACACGCGCTTCCCACCGATCGAGCCGCTGCGCCCGCCGGTGGGTGCGCCCAATATCCTGATCGTCCTGCTCGACGACGTCGGCTTCGGCGCGTCCAGCGCCTTCGGCGGGCCGATCGACACGCCGACCTTCGAGCGCCTGGCCGCCGGCGGGCTGAGCTACACCCGCTTCCACACGACGGCCCTGTGCGCGCCGACGCGCCAGGCGCTGCTCACCGGGCGCAACCACCACTCCGTCGGCATGGGGACGATCACCGAGCTGGCGACCGCCGCGCCCGGCTACAACTCGCTGCGGCCGAAGAACAAGGCGCCCCTGGCGCTCGCGCTCCGCCTCAACGGCTACTCGACCGCGCAATTCGGCAAGTGCCACGAAGTGCCGGTATGGCAGACCAGCCCGATGGGCCCCTTCGACGCCTGGCCGACCAGCAGCGGCTTCGAGCACTTCTACGGGTTCATCGGCGGCGAGACCAACCAGTACGCGCCGGCGATCTACCGCGATACCGTGCCCGTCGAGCAGGATCGGACGCCCGAGGACGGCTATCACTTCACCGAGGACATGACCGATCACGCCATCGACT
>CAZCJG010000289.1:0-6595 GCA_964498575.1 uncultured Anaerolineales bacterium
CCCTTAGCCGCGAATTCCATTCGCCGGGCTGGTGGCCGAACTAATGACCGTGGCCGCGTGCGCAGGCAGGGGTGGCGTTGACCCAGGCTGGGATGGCGATGTACACTCTTGCGACAGGACGAGGATTGTCACGGGACGAGGACCCGAAAAAACGATGGACAGCCCTATGACCCGCACGAATATCGCCGTCGAGCTCGGTTTAGACGCCACCGCCGCTGGTGCCGTGCGCGCGCTGTGGGATGATTTGGCCGGCTTGGGGCTGGCGGAGAGTCCGGCGCGATCAGGTGTGAGGCCGCACATCACGCTTGCGGTGTATGAGGGTGGCGGGTCGGGCGAGCCGCTCGGCGTCGATCCGGTGCGGATCGAGCCGCGCCTGGCGGCGTTCGCGGCCAGCTTGCGGCCGATCGCGGTCAGGATGTCCGCGATTGGGACCTTCCCTGGGACGGAGGGCGTGGTGTTTCTCGCGCCCAAGGTCACGCGCGCGCTGCTCACCGCCCATGCCCGATTCCACCTGCGCTGCGCCGACATCGGGGGGGCGTGCTGGCCATACTACCGGCCGCGCCAGTGGGTGCCGCACTGCACGCTGGCGATTGGCCTGGCACCCGAGGCCGTCGGCGCGGCGGTGGCACGCTGTATGGGAGCGGAGCTGCCGATCAGCGGGCACCTGACTTCGCTCGGCGTGATCCGGTTCCGCCCGGGCGAGCACCAGGTGGTGGAGCCGCTGTACGAGATGGCGCTGACGGGGGGCTGAACCGCGGCGGTGCTCGTGCTGCTGACCGACGGGCGCGTGCTGGGGATCCATTCGTCCAGTGCGGCAACGCTGTGGTATACCGATTGAGAACATTTGTTCGCGATCCGCGTTGCACAGCGAGGCACTGCCGTCCATGAACATCGACAACCTGCTCAAGACCCTGGCCGAACACTACCCGGGTGATTTCGCCACCTGGCTGCTGGGCCGGCCGGTCGAGGCCCTGGAGCCGATCGAGCGGCTAAAGACCGAGCTCGGCGGCGAGTCGATCCGCGCGGACTTCGTGGCGTTTCTGCACGGTGCAGGCGAGATCCTGCACATCGAGTTCCTGTTCTCCCGCCCGCGGCGGGACGAGACGCCGAGCGCATTGCGGATGCTGGACTACTGGGTGCGGCTGTACCGCCAGTACCGGGTGGACGTCGTCCAGGTGTTGGTGCTGGTCACGCCGCGGTCGGGCTCGGACCCCGGCGTGTTCGAGCGGCAAGGAACCCGCCATCGGTACCGGGTGGTGAAGCTGTGGGAGGAGGACCCGGCGGCTTTCCTCGCCCACGAGGGCCTGCTGCCGCTGGCGGTGCTGGCGCGCACGGCGGATCGGCGCGCGCTGCTTTCGGCCGTTGCCGAAGAGGTGGGTAGAATTGAGCCGCCCGAGCGACGCCGAGACATTGCTTCGGCGGCATCGCTGCTCGCCGGGCTGGTAATGGACTGGAAGGAGGTTCGGACCATGTTTGAAGACAAGGACTGGCTCAAGGAGTCCAGCACATATCAGCACATCCTCCACGAGGGCATGGAGGAGGGCCGCGCCGCGGGTCGCGCCGAGGGTCGCGCCGAGGGTCGCGCCGAGGGTCGCGTCGAGGGTCGCGTCGAGGGTCGCAGCGAGGGCGCCCGCCTGCTCCTGCTCGGTGTGCTCGAATCACGCTTCGGCGCCGTGCCGCCCGAGCTCCGGACAAGGCTAGGTCATTGCTCGGCGGACGTGTTGCAGCAGCTCGCGCCGGTGGCCGCGACGTGCGGATCGGTCGAAGACTTCGCAGAGGTGGCGGGGAGGCTGGCGCCCCAGGATTCGACCGAGCAGCAGCACGGCTAGCATGCGGGGCATATCTCGACAGGTTCGCGCTCGCGGGTATGGTTGTGGGATGTCGACGTCCGGGGCGGCCAGCTCGATTAGAAGAAACTTGACAGTCCAGGGGGGGGTACAATGTGGCGCTTGTGCCACTCTTTTTCCGGCAACACCCCCTCACCCACTATCAGGATAGCGCCGCGAGCTTCGGAGACTGGGGCGGTTGCGAGGCCATTGAGGTTTGACCCGTGCTGGGAGCAGGCTATGATGTTGCTTCCATTCAGCGGGCGCTTCCTGTTTCTGGCGTAGCAAGCCCGCGTGAAATCCATTCAGACGACGTGCTGCCTGAAAACGATCCCGTAGGAGACATGCCGTGACGGACTTGATGGAACGTGCCATCGGTCAACTTGAGAAGCTTCCCGCGACTGAGCAGGATCACATGGCGCGTTGGATTCTCGATGAGTTGGAAGACGAAGCGGCATGGGAATCGCGATTTAGGTTGACGACGGATGAGCAATGGGACCGGATGGCGGAGTCAGTGCGAAGGGAGATCGCGGCCGGGAGTACCGAGTCGCTTGATGGGATCTTCCCGACCCTTGGCACATGAACCGGGCGAAGTCCCGCGTCACAAAGTCGTTTCGCGAACGCTTGAAACGTTTGCCGGCCCCAACGCAAGACCAGGCTCGTCGAGCATATCGGCTTTGGCGCCGGAACCCGCGTCATCCGAGCCTGCGCTTCAAGCGGGTCAGTCAGCGACAGCCGATCTATTCAGTCCGCATCAGTACGGGCTATCGTGCCCTGGGCCTCTGGGAAGCGGACGGAATCTACCGGTTCTGGATCGGATCACATCGCGAGTACGAGGAGTTCCTGAAACGCTTGTAGCCCCTGCCCCGTCTTCGGTTGGCGATCTCCGAGGGCTGCTTGCCGGCACTGTCGTGAGGTTGACGCTCATACGCGACGGACGGGCGCTCCAATCCCCGGCCGGTCGGCGAGGCGGTGGCGCGGGCCGGCGCGGCGAAGGCGGCGGGGCTCGCCCTGTTCACCATCGGGCTGGGGGCGGATGTCGAGGCGGAGGCGTTGGCGGCGATGGCCGGCCGGCCAGACTGGTACTACCCGGCCCCCGACGGCGAGGTGCTCGCCGAGATCTACCGCCTGATCGCGGTGGCGTTGCCCTGCCCGGCGGGGGCGTTCTGGGGCGGGAGGTAGGGCGGTGGAGTATCCGGGACTCGGTGATAGTACCCACTTTCGCCCCATTCGGTTGACGACCGCCAAAAGTGACTTGAGAGCTGCGTCAGAGTCAGAGAAGAGAGACGGCGGTCAGCCCACCCTTCCCCGCTGCCCCGCCAAGACACGCGCGGTTTCCCGAATCGTCTCGATCACCGCCGGCAGGTGGTCCAGCACATCGTTCTCCCCGAAGCGCAGCACATGGAACCCGAACGCGGCCAGCGCCGCCGTGCGCGCGTGATCGTCGTCCCGGGAAGCACCCTGCGGCCCCACCTCCACCACCAGCCTTCGCAGCGGGCAGTAGAACCCGAGGATGAAGCGCCCGACCCGGTGCTGGCGCCGGAAGCGCAGGCCATCGAGCCGGCAGTCGCGAATCGCCTCCCACAACCTCGCCTCCGCCGGCGTCAGCCCGGCGCGCAACTCGACCGCCGCCGTCTCGACCTCCATCACCGCGCCCCGAAACCTCGGAGCCACGCGTCTTTGCCGTCGCATCGCATCCCCCTTTCCTCGCCATCACCGTACCAGCGGGCGGTCACAGGAAAGTCACAGGGTCGGAATCACGGATGGACACGGAAGGCAGGAAGGGTATAGCCGTGATTCTGGCTTGCCCCCCCGCCGCATTCCCCCATAATCCCCACCCGTGCACATCCTTCACGTCTACAAGGACTATCCGCCGGTCATCGGCGGCATCGAGCACCATGTTCGGACCCTGGCGGAGGCGCAGGCGGGGCAGGGGCATGCGGTGACGGTGCTGGTCACACGGCCGGCGCGCGGCGCGACGAGCGAAGCCATCGAGGGCGGGGTGCGGGTCATCCGCGCGCAGCGCCTGGCGACCGTTGCCTCGACGCCGCTGAGCCCGGCGCTGGCGGCGAGGCTGGCGGACCTAGAGCCCGATGTCACACACCTGCATTCCCCGTATCCCGTTGGGGAAGGCGCCTGGCTGGTCGCCGGGCGGTCGCCGATGGTGCTGACCTATCACAGCGACGTCGTCAGGCAACGGTTTCTGGGCAAGCTGTGGGCGCCTTGCTTGCGGCGGGTGCTGGCACGGGCGGACCGCATCCTGGCGACGAGTCCTAATTACGTCGAGTCCTCGCCCTTCCTGCGCCCGCATCGCGGCAAGATCGAGATCGTGCCGCTGGGCGTGGACCCGCGGCGCTTCACGGGCATCGACCGGGCCGAGGCGCGCACGACGTACAGCCCGAGGGGCGAGCCGACCTTGGTCTTCGTCGGGCGCTTGCGCTACTACAAGGGGCTGCATGTGCTGATTCAGGCGCTCGGCGACCTCCCGGGCGTCCGCCTGCTGGTCGTGGGCAGCGGGCCGCTCACGGAGTCGCTGCACGAGCAGGCCAAAGCGAGCGGTGTGGCGGAGCGGATCGCCTGGCTGGGCGATGTAGCGGAGACCGAGCTGCCGCGGGTGCTGGCGGCGGGCGACCTGTACGTGCTGCCCGCGATCGCGCGCAGCGAGGCCTTCGGCATTGCGCTGGTGGAAGCGCTCGCCAGCGGCCTGCCTGCGGTGACAACGGACGTCGGCACGGGGACCTCGTATGTCAATCTGGACGGGGTCACCGGGCGGATCGTGCCGCCGGACGATCCGATCGCGCTGGCGGCGGCGATCCGCGCCCTCGTGGCGGATGAGGCGGGCCGCCTGGCGATGGGAAAGGCGGCGCGCGCACGAGCACTGGCCGAGTTCACGGCGGAGACGATGGTCGCGCGCGTCGGGCGCGTCTACGCCGAGGTCAGGGGGCGGCGGGGCAACGCCCGTCGTCACGGCCGCGACCGAGACCACTCCCGCCAGGTGGCTGATGGCCTGGACGGAGATGGCCAGCAGCGGCTTCAGAATCGAGACATTCGGGAAAGGTCGACGGGATGAAGATCCTCGTCACGGGCGGCGCCGGCTTCATCGGATCGCATCTGGTCGATCGCCTGATCGCCGATGGCCATGCGGTCACGGTGCTGGACAACTGCAGCACAGGCCGCGAGGCCAACCTGGCGCACTTGCTCGACCACCCGCGGCTCCGATTCATCCGGGGCACCGTCCTGGACGAGAAGTGGGTGGCAGCCGCCATGGCGGACGTCGCGCTGGTCTATCATCTGGCAGCCGGCGTGGGCGTGGGGCATGTGGTGGCCGATCCGCTGGGGACGATGCTGACCAACCTGCGGGGAACGGAGATTGTCCTGGAGGCCGCCGCACAGGCCGGCGCCCGCGCGGTCTTCGCGTCGACCTCGGAGGTCTATGGCACCAGCGATGACCTGCCGTTCCGCGAGGATGGGCCACGGGTCCTCGGTCCGACCTGGATCCATCGCTGGGGCTATTCGACCTCGAAGGCCGCTGGCGAGCACTTGTGCTTCGCTTATGCCCAGGCGGGCCTGGCGGTCAGCATCGTGCGCTACTTCAACACCTATGGGCCGCGGATGGACCCCGACGGCTATGGCAGCGTGATCGCCCGGTTCATCAGCCAGGCGCTGGCCGGCGCGCCGCTGAGCGTCCACGGCGACGGCGAGCAGAGCCGCTGCTTCACCTTCGTCACGGAGACGGTCGACGCGACCGTTCGCGCCGGCAGTGATGCGGCGGCCCTGGGCGAGGTCTTCAACATCGGCAGCCGCTTCGACTGCACGATCAACGCGCTGGCCCGGCGAATCGTCGATCTGACGGGCTCCGCCTCGCCGATCGGCCACATCCCCTACGAGGCCGCCTACGGCCGGGGCTTCGCCGATACCCGCCGGCGGGTGCCGGATGTTTCCAAGGCCGCTTCAGTCCTCGGCTGGAAGGCGGAAGTTCCGCTGGACGAGGGCTTGCGGCGGGTTCTGGCAGAAAGGCAATCGTGATGAAAGTGCTGATCACCGGCGGCGCCGGCTTCCTCGGCGCGGCGCTGGCCAATCGCCTGGCGGAGGCGGGGCATGCGGTCAATGCCCTGGACGACCTGTCGGCCGGCGACAAAGACCATCTCGGCCCGCGCGTGCTCTTCACTCGCGGCGACGTGCGCGACGTGCCGCGGCTGTGGTCGCTCCTGGCCGGCGTGCAAGTGGTCTACCACCTCGCGGCACGGGTCAGCGTGCCCGAGTCGATCCTCTACCCGGTGGAGTACAACGCGGTCAACACCGGCGGCACGGTCAGCCTGATGGCCGCTGCGCGCGATGCCGGCGTGCGACGGGTGGTCTTCGCCTCCTCCGGCACCGTCTACGGCGATCAGGACGAGCAGCCGATTCGCGAGACCGCGATGCGCCACCCCGTCAACCCCTACGCCGTCAGCAAGCTGGCGGCCGAGCACTACGTGCGCGCCATTGGCGACCTGTATCGGATCGAGACCGTGGTGCTGCGGATCTTCAACGCCTATGGCCCCGGTCAGGCCGTGCGCCCGGCCCACCCGCCGGTGATCCCGCACTTCATGCGCGAGATCCTCGCCGGCGGCAGCATCTTGCTCTACGGGCCGGACCCCGGCGCGCAGACGCGCGACTTCATCTACGTCGACGACGTCGTGGACGCGCTGGCGCGGGCCGGCGAGCGCGGCGGCCTCTCCGGGCGAACGCTCAACATCGGCAGCGGTGTCGAAACCCGCGTGCGCGACCTG